>NZ_JBNYXR010000002.1:0-359440 GCF_051380805.1 Janthinobacterium paucivorans | reverse complement strand
GGCCGACCTGGAGAAGACCTTGCTCAACTATTTAAAGCTTTACAACCACCACATTCCACAACGGGCCATCGGTGCCAAAACACCCATCCAGGCGCTCAAAGAATGGCAGCAAAAGAAACCGGAGCTATTCGTTAAGCGCGTTTATGATCAAACGGGACTGGACAGTTAATAAACTCACTCTTCTTAACTACATAAGGCACGCTGATTGAGGTCATTAGCGCGCCGAGAAAGCGCTGCAAATCATGGTTTGTCAGCCCTTCTTCTCCGGCGCCATGTTCGCGTAACGCGCGGTCGTTTGCCCGTCCTTGTGCCCAACAACTGAACGCAGCTCCTCCTCCGTTTGAATGAAGCCAGCATCGATCATGTTGCCTTGCCGGATGCGCTCGATGGTCCGCTTCTGCAAATTCGCCACGCTGCGTGGCGCCAATCATGTCTGCAATGGCCACTGGCGACGAGGTGATGTCTTTGAGCACTCTGGAAATGAAGGAGCGACGAGTGTCATGCATGTGAATGCCATCAAGCTTCGCCCGCTCAAGCACTCGGCGGAATACAGTCTTGAAGCCCTCGATCTTGTAGTGAAAGACTCGCTCGTCCACTCGCGGAATAACCTTAAAGGCTGCCACGGCCTCCGGCAGCAAAATAACCAGGCGCTCCTCGTCCGCCTTCGTCTGATCCGCATCGAGATTGATGACTCGGCGCTCGACATCGATTTGCGACCATAGCAGGCCAAGTATTTCAGCTCTTCTCATGCCCGTGGATATGGCGACGGCAAAAATGAGCGGCATTTCCTTGTTCCGGCATTTGCGCAGCTCCGTAAGCAGCGCTTCCTCTTCGTCCGGCGAGATGATCCGTCGTCGGCGCCGCTCGCCGCCCTTCACCTTGGCCTTGTCTGCTTCTGCAAAGGGATTGTGCCCGTTGAGGCGCTTCCACGCTTTATTGTCCGTGAAGCGCAGCTTGTTGACGACGGCTTGCAGAGCATATATCTCGCGCTTGACCGTGCTCTTCGCCTTGCCCTGCCGCAATCTGACATCAATGTATTCGGTCGTCTCCTGCTCCGTCAGGTCGTCGATATAGAAATCTCCGATCTTTTGCTTGGCGAAGCCCTTGGCATGCTCCCTCAGGCCTGCAAGCGGCCCTGACGGGACGACAAAGCCGCTTTTGATGTAGGAGATCTCAATATTGCGGCAGCTTTCCAGGCGCGCCCTGGCGGCCTTTGCTGTTTGCTGGACCTTGTCTACGCCGCAATCTATCAATGGGGTCACGTAGGCGCGCAGATAGCTGTCGATGGCATGGCCAAGCGTGCAGCGCCCTTCCATGATGAATTCCGCGGCAAGGCGCTCGATCTCGGAAACCATCAGACTCGCGCGGTCTCGCCCTTGGGCGATCAGAAGCCGGCCTTGCGGCGTCTTGGTGTCGGCCAAAAATATCTTGGCGCGCTCGAGCTCGTCTTGCCCGAACGAGCGGTCGACAACGAAGTCGCCGCGCTCAACGCGCACTCTGTAACGTATGGATTTTGTTTTGTCGGCGTTTTTCCAGTCAATGACCCGGATGCCGCGAGGAATGGATTATGCCATGATTGGCTTTCGGCGTTGGTGGAATCGTTTGTCGAATTCCCCTATTTTTCACCATCAAGCCGGCATTTGCCGATGCCTTGAAACCTGCCGGCGAACGCCAAGACCTTGATTTCAAAGCTTAAATTTGGTGGGAAGTGCAAGTTTCGAACTTGCGACCCCTGCAGTGTGAATGCAGTGCTCTACCCCTGAGCTAACCTCCCGAAGCGAGGCGAATTATCGCATAGGTGTTGCGGCATCTGCAAGGGCTGGCAACAGGAAATTTAGTATGCGAGGCTTTTTTCTCAGCTTGCCACTGGTGGCGCCAGGACGGCGGTCCAGATGCATTGGCCTTTGGCGGCCTTGTCCAGGCCGGCGATGGTCGCTTCATGGGCGGCGAGTTCGTCGGCAGTGGCGCTCTGGAAGATGACTTCGGCGAGTGGCACGATTTCTAGTACGGCACCATCGGCAGCGACTTCCACTTCTTCCATGCTCAGGCTGTTTTGCCCGCGCGTCATGGCCAGGTAGACGTCGGCCAGTAATTCCGAGTCGAGCAGCGCGCCATGCAGTTTGCGGTGGGCGTTCGAGACGCCGTAGCGGTCGCACAGGGCATCGAGCGAGTTGCGCTTGCCTGGATGCATTTCCTTGGCCTGCACCAGGGTATCGATAACGCCATGCACCTGCTCATGCACGGGCGGCAGGTTCAGGCGCTTGAATTCCGCGTTGAGGAAGCCGATATCGAACGGGGCGTTGTGAATAATCAATTCGGCGCCGGCGATATACGCGCGCAATTGTTCCGCGATCTGCGCGAATTTTGGCTTATCGCTGAGAAATTCCGTCGTCAATCCGTGGACGGCGAGCGCGCCCTCTTCCGAATCACGCTCGGGATTGATGTAATGGTGAAAATTGTTCCCCGTCAACATACGGTTGTTCAGCTCAACCGCACCGATTTCCAGGATGCGGTCACCTGTGCGCGGATTGAGGCCGGTGGTTTCAGTATCGAGAACAATTTGACGCATGGCAGATTCAGTCGTAAAAGCAAAAAGCGAAGGGCACAGTATAGCAAAGCTGCGCCCTTCGCTTACAACTAGTTAGGCCCGGACGCCCGTCAAAAACGTCGTGAGCGGCAGCGATTTGCGGCCAAGAAGCGCAACCGTGCTCACTCTAGCGTCGCTGCGCTGGTGAGCAGCGCCGGCCGGCAATGCGCGAGGCAGGAAGCGCAGCCGGCTGAGCTTGCGGGCGCTTATGCGCGCACGGTTTCCACGCCCAGGTTGGCCAGTGCATCGGCCCGCTCGTTGCCAGGATGACCATTGTGGCCACGCACCCAGCGCCATTCCACTTCATGAACGGCCTGGGCCGTATCGAGGGCTTGCCACAGGTCGACGTTCTTGACGGGAGCCTTGGCCGCCGTTTTCCAGCCACGCGCCTTCCAGCCGTGTATCCATTCACTGATACCCTTCTGGACATATTGGCTATCGGTATAAATCACCACTTGGCAGGGACGTTTGAGTGCCGTCAAGGCTTCGATCACGGCCTGCAATTCCATGCGGTTATTCGTCGTGTTCAGTTCCCCGCCATAAATTTCTTTCTTGGCACCGTCGGCCACCATCAGTGCGCCCCAGCCGCCTGTGCCGGGATTTCCCTTGCATGCGCCATCGGCGTAAATTTCTACCTTGTCTTCAAACTTAGCCATCTTGCTGTTCCCGCCTTTTATTCGTGACCGGTGCGCCTGCGGGCGCCGTCGCCGGTTTCTTGGTCCACGCCGGACCGATCAAACGCATCCCTTTGACACGCTTGATCGCCTGCACTATATACACTGCACCCAGATATGGCCACCAACGCGTACCCGCCTTGTCCATGAAGGCGTTGCGGCGCAGCCATTTTTCTGTCCTGCAGGCAGGTACGTAGCAGCCAAAATAGCTTTGACTGACGCCCATGTTGAGCAATTTTAACCAGTCTTTCATGCGCGCCATAGAGATCAGCTCGCCCGCCTGCGGCAGGTAATGGCGTCCCGTGAACCTCGCCAAGCCCTGCCGCACGCCCCACAGGCTGGCCGGATTGAAGCCGCAAACGATCACGCGCCCCTCCGGTATCAGCACGCGCTCGACTTCGCGCAAGACCTGGTGTGGCTCGGCGGCAAATTCGAGTACGTGCGGCAAGATCACCAGGTCCAGACTTTGCGATTCAAACGGCAGTTCATCGAAGGCCGATACCAAGGTCAGGCGCCGCTCCTGCGGCGAGCGTGACGGCAGGCGCGAATCGAGCAGCCATTTGTTCGGCATGCGGCTGGCGGCCAGCGCGTCGAGCTGGGGCAAGCCGATCTGCACCGCGTTGTAACCGAAGATGTCGACGCTTAGGCTGTCGAGGCATTGCTGCTCCCAGGCGCGCACATACAGGCCGGCCGGCGTCTGCAGCCAGCCATCAAGCGCTATAATGGATTTTTCGGATGCCGCACTGTCCATTCAGTTTTCTCTCTTGCTCATGACACACTCCCCTGAACACGCTTTATCGGTACTTGCCGTGCCTGCCTTTGCCGACAACTACCTTTGGCTGATCCACGACGGCCGCCACGCCGCCGTGGTCGACCCTGGCGATGCGATGGCCATCCTCGATGTGCTGCAAGCCCATCGGCTGACCTTGTCCGCTATTTTACTCACACACCACCACGCCGACCACACCGGTGGCGTACCTGAATTGTTGCAGCATTTCGCCGTGCCCGTCTTTGGCCCGCGCCATGAGGCTATCACAGCCATCACACAGCCGCTTGCCGAAGGCGATGTCGCCTATGTGGCCGCACTGGGATTGCAGATGACGGTCATCGACGTACCCGGCCATACCAAGGGACATATCGCTTACGTGCGCCAGCGCGACGAGCGCAACGGCTCGCCGTGGTTGTTTTCCGGCGATACCCTGTTCGCCGGTGGCTGCGGCCGCCTGTTCGAAGGCACGCCGGGTCAAATGGCAGACTCGCTGGGCAAACTGGCCGCCCTGCCCGACGACACCGAGGTATTTTGCGCGCATGAGTACACCTTGTCCAATCTGCGCTTCGCTAACGCCGTCGAGCCGGGCAACCTGGCCTTGCAGGAACGCATCGCTATCGACACGGAAAAGCGCCAGCAAGGCTTATCGACCGTGCCGTCGACGATTGCGATGGAAAAAGCCACGAATCCCTTCCTGCGCTACCGCGAGCCGGCGATTTTGACCAGCCTGAAGGTAGAAGGCAAGCTGGCTGCCGACGCCTCGCCCGTGGAAGCGTTTGCGGCGCTGCGTATGTGGAAAAACAACTTTTAAGCTTCTGTTTCTAAAAAGAAAAATCCCGGCGATGCCATCAGGCATCGCCGGGATTTTTTTATCGATTTACTTGATCAGGATCAGATTTCTTCGTACAGCGGCAAAGTCAGGAATTCGGCGAACGATTCCGATGTCGACATTTCCTCGAAAATCTGGCCGGCACGCACATAAGTCGGGCCGTCGCCGCCGGGCGCATCGCGCTGTACCTTGGCCAGCTCTTCAGGAATCATGGCGCGCACCATCTCGGCCGTCACCTTGCGGCCATCTTCCAGCACACCCTTGCTCGATCGAATCCACTGCCACACTTGCGAGCGGCTGATCTCGGCCGTGGCCGCATCTTCCATCAGGTTGTGGATAGGCACGCAACCGTTGCCGGCCAGCCAGCTGCCCAGGTAGTGGATGCCCACGTTGATGTTGTAGCGCAAACCCGCTTCCGTGATCGGCGCTTCGGGCTGGAAGTTCAGCAAATCCGACGCCTTGACGTCGATGTCGGGACGCTGCTTGTCGATCTGGTTCGGCTTGTCACCGAGCACTTTCGTGAACTCGCCCATGGCCAGTTCCACCAGACCCGGATGGGCAACCCAGCCGCCGTCGTAGCCGTCGGTGGCGTCGCGCGCCTTGTCGTTGCGCACGCCGCCCATGGCGATGTCATTTTTTTCCGGATCGTTCTTGATCGGGATCAATGCCGCCATGCCACCGATCGCTGGTGCGCCGCGTTTGTGGCAAGTTTTCAGCAGCAGCAAGGCATAAGCGCGCATGAAGGGCGCCGTCATCGTCACTTTCGCGCGGTCGGCCAGGCAGAAATCCTTGTCGAGCTTGAATTTCTTGATGCAAGAGAAGATGTAATCCCAGCGGCCCGCGTTCAGGCCCGAGCTGTGTTCTTTCAGTTCGTACAGGATTTCATCCATTTCGAAGGCTGCCAGGATGGTTTCAATCAGCACGGTCGCCTTGATCGTGCCTTGTGGCAAGCCCAGTTCGTTTTGCGTCATGACGAAGATATCGTTCCACAGGCGCGCTTCCAGGTGCGATTCCATCTTCGGCAGATAAAAGTAGGGACCGGCGCCGCGTGCCAGTTGCTCCTTGGCGTTGTGGAACATGAACAGGGCAAAGTCGAAAATGCCGCCGGAAATGCGCTTGCCGTCGACCAGCACATGCTTTTCATCGAGGTGCCAGCCGCGCGGGCGCACCACGAGGGTGGCGATCTTGTCATTCAACTTGTATGACTTGCCATTTTGCTCCAGCGAAATGGTCTTGCGCACGGCGTCGAACATATTGATTTGGCCCGTCAACTGGTTATCCCAGTTCGGCGTGTTCGAATCCTCGAAGTCCGTCATATAGCTGTCGGCGCCGGAATTAAATGCGTTGATGACCATCTTGCGCTCGACGGGGCCGGTAATTTCCACGCGGCGGCATTCGAGCGCCTGTGGAATCGGCGCAATCTTCCAGTCACCGTCGCGAATATGCGCGGTTTCTGGCAGGAAATCAGGACGTTCACCCGCGTCGAGACGCTTGGCGCGCTCCACGCGCAGGGCCAGCAATTGCTGGCGGCGCGGCTCGAATTGACGCGTCAGCTTGGCCACCAGCGCCAGCGCTGCCGGGGTCAGTATCTGTTCGTAGCCGGGCTTGATTTCACCCGATATGTGCATGCCCTCTGGAAGTGCGATGGTGTTCTGCGTCATGAAGTTCTCCGGTTTTTAATCAATATAAGAAAAAGTAATCTGGCGATCCAAGTATAAGCGGAACGATTGCGCTGGCAAGCCGGACAAAGGTGCGAAAACACTCTGCCGGGCGGCACGTTTGTTCTATAGTATTGCACTATAAGGCATGGAAACGAGATTAAAAATCACTTCATCTATGCGTTTTTATCACAAGTGATGGCATAGCAGGAGCACGGCATGGGACAGTTCAGACAAATATCAACGTTCGTGGAAGTGGTGGCCAAGGGCAGCCTGTCGGCAGCCGCGCGCGCAGAAGGCATCGCCCCGGCCATGATAGGTCGGCGCCTCGATGCGCTGGAGCAGCGCCTGGGCGTGAAACTGCTGCAGCGCACGACGCGCAAACTGGCCTTGACGAATGAAGGCGCTGCCTTCCTCGAAGATTGCCAGCGCATACTCGGTGAGCTGGAAGAAGCGGAGGCGGCCGTGGCCGAGCGCAGCGTGAAGGCCAGCGGCCATTTGCTTATTTCCGCGCCGGCCGGCTTCGGGCGCCAGCACGTGGCGCCGTTGATTCCCTCGTTTGTGGCCGAGCACCGTGACGTGACGGTGTCGCTGAACTTGAACGACCGCCTGGTCGACCTGATTGGCGAAGGCATCGACGTGGCCATCCGCATCGCCAGCCTGTCCGATTCCTCGCTCGTCAGCACCAAGTTGGCCGATAACCAACGCGTGCTGGTCGGCTCGCCCGCCTACCTGAAACGGGTCGGCACGCCGCGCATCCCGGCCGATCTGGCCAAACACAACTGCCTGGCGATCAGCAGCGAAGGCAGCCAGCGGGGCTGGACCTTCCGCGAAAACGGCAAGAATGTGATTTTGAAGGTGGCGGGCAATATGGTCTGCAACGATGGCGAAGTGCTGCACGACTGGGCCCTGGCCGGCAAGGGCCTGGCCTGGCGGTCAATGTGGGAAGTGGGCGCGGAAATCGCCTCCGGCCAGTTGGTGACGGTGCTGGACCAGTTTGCCGCCCCGGGCAACGATATTTACGCCGTGTTCGCCCAGCGCCGCCATTTGCCGCTGCGCATCCGGGCCTTCGTGGATTTTTTAAGGCATTCGTATTCGCAAGCCGATTACTGGCGCGAACGCACTAACTGAGGACACCGGAGGGGCCAAGCACAGCGACTGACTCAGCGGAGGTCGGCTTAGACGGTGACGCAAAGTACGTCGAAAAGAACGCGTGGCCCTTAAAACACAGGTGAAATCCATGCCTCACAGAAATTTAGGCGAAAAAAAATCCTCGGAGACCGAGGATTTCTTTATTTCGTTTGATCCAGCGTATTAGATTGGCTGAATGTTCGAAGCTTGCTTGCCTTTAGGGCCAGCGGTCACTTCAAAAGAAACGCGTTGGTTCTCTTGCAGGGACTTGAAGCCGTTCGACTGGATAGCCGAGAAGTGAGCGAACAGATCTTCGCCGCCTTCGTCAGGGGTAATAAAGCCGAAACCCTTCGAATCATTGAACCATTTTACGATGCCAGTTGCCATTACAATTTCCTATTTCAGTTAAGTTGGGCTTGCGCCCGTTATATCGTTTGAAGCAAGAAAGAAATGACAGACAAACTGCACAACTACCTCGAATCCAACGATGCCCAATTATACCAACAAAACTGGGGAAAACCATTCTTTCGCAAAATAAACTTGCGAACACTACTTTAATAGTCAAATCCCCGTCTTGCTGCACCCTGTACCAGCGGTCTGGAGACACTATATCCTAATCTGCAACGTCGATGCCTTGCGTTGCATCAAATGAATCATTGCAACCACATCTTTATGGCGCTGTCATTCATGCACTGAAATGCGTCGCGCCCGCATCGAGCGCCGCCCAATGCAGCAGTGTCTCTACTTGACCCCGCACGGCCGGCCATTCTACCACTGCCTGCGCGGGGGCATTGAGCATGGCACGCACCTGTTGCTCGATACGCCGGCACTCCTGGCCCAGCGCGGCAAAGCCGAAGGTCGCGGCCGAGCCGGCCACCGTGTGCAGCGCGCCATGCAGCGACGTCAATGGCTCAAGACGTGGGCCTTCGCTATCGCAGCGGCCGCTTGCCTGCTTGATCGCCTGCATCAGTGCAGGCACGCGGGTCGCATATTTTTCATTCAGGGCGCGCATGCGCGCGCGAAAATCCGGGTCGATCAAGGTTGCCATCGCCATACTCGCCTGAAAGGCTTACTTGGTACCGAAGATGCGGTCGCCGGCGTCGCCCAGGCCCGGCACGATGTAAGCATGGTCATCCAGGTGCGAATCGAGCGAGGCGCAGAACATCTTGACGTTCGGATGCGCGTTCTGGAACACCGTCACGCCTTCCGGTGCGGCCACCAGCGCCAGGAAGATGATCTGCTCGTCCGTCACGCCCCGCTTCTTCAGCACATCGACGGCGTAGACGGCCGAATTGCCGGTCGCCACCATCGGGTCGCACAGGATGAAGGTGCGCTCGTTCAAATCAGGCAGGCGCACCAAGTATTCCACCGGCATATGGGTGGCCGGGTCGCGGTACACGCCGATGTGGCCGACGCGGGCCGATGGCACCAGGTTCAGCAAGCCGTCGCTCATGCCGATGCCGGCGCGCAAGATAGGGACGATGGCCAGTTTCTTGCCTGCAATGACAGGCGCGTCGATCGTGACCAACGGGGTCTTGATTTCACGCGTGGTCAGCGGCAGGTCGCGCGTGATTTCATAACCCATCAGCAGCGTGATTTCCTTGAGCAATTCGCGAAACGTGCGCGTCGACGTGTCGTGCTCGCGCATGTGGCTCAGCTTGTGCTGAATCAAAGGGTGATCGGTAATGAACAAATTCGGGAAGCGTGGATCTTGTTTCATATTGTTTTTCTTTCTCTACTCTCTGACGCTGCGGCAAGCCTGGGCCGCAGGCGTACTGTGTGTCGATAAAATGATGGATGGGTGCATTATCCCAGCCCATAGCCCGCCTGTGGCCGGAATTTTTGAATTAATCAGATTTATTGAGCTCAACACTCGCGCAGTGCGCGCGCCAGGATGGCCGCACAATCGGCGCCCGCCGGCAAGCGGCCATACGCCCCGCCCGGCGCCTGCACCAGTCGCGACTGCAGGAACACCTGCGAGATAAAGGGCGGCGCGTGGCGCAGCAGCAATCCCGCCTGCACGGCCAGCACGATGCGCTCGGATAATCGCCTGGCGCCAAATTCATCCATCTGCGCCCCTTCCAGGTCGGCCAGCAAGCGCCTGCGGTACTCAGTGAAGGCAGCGTCGCCGTCGCCGGCCAGCGCCAGCTCGCCCGCCAGGGCGTCGCGCGCGGCCGGCGACTTGCCGAAGGCGCGCAAGACGTCCAGGCACATGACGTTGCCCGAACCTTCCCAGATCGAGTTCACGGGCAGCTCGCGATACAAGCGCGCCAGCGGCGCATCTTCCACATAACCGGTGCCGCCCAGCACCTCCATCGCCTCAAAGCCGAAAGCGGGACCGCGCTTGCATATCCAGTACTTGCCAGCCGGCGTGAGCACGCGTGCCAGCATCGCTTGCTGTGGATCGTCTTTTTCATCGAAACAACGAGCCAGGCGCAGCGCAAAGGCCGTGGCCGCTTCCGATTCCAGCGCCAGGTCGACCAGCACGTTTTGCATCAAGGGCTGCTCGACTAGCGGCTTGCCGAACACGGCCCGCTGGCGCGCGTGATGCAATGCCTGGCTCAAGGCGGCGCGCATGATGCCCGTGCTGCCCAATATGCAGTCGAGGCGCGTGTGGCTGACCATGTCCAGGATGGTGGCAATGCCCCGCCCCGGCTGCCCTAGCAGCCAGCCATAGGCATTGGCGAACTCGACTTCCGCCGAGGCATTCGAGCGGTTACCCAGCTTATCCTTCAAGCGCTGCACGCGGATGGCATTACGGCTGCCATCGGGCAGGTAGCGGGGCAGGAAAAAGCACGACAAGCCGCCCTCCAGCGCCTGTGCCAGGATTAAATGGGCGTCGCATTGTGGCGCCGAAAAAAACCATTTGTGGCCGACGATGCGCCAGGCACCGCTGGCCTCGTCGCCGAACAGGGCTTGCGCCTCGACCGGCGGCACCGGCACGGCGCGCGTGGTGTTGCTGCGCACGTCCGAGCCGCCCTGCTTTTCCGTCATGCCCATGCCGACCAGGGCGCCGCGTTTGTGCTCCACGGGCAGGGAGCGAGGATCATATTGGCGCGACAGGATCTTCGGCAGCCAGCGCGCGGCGATATGCGGCAGATCAAGCGCCTGGCGCAAGGCCGGCACCGAGGCATAGGTCATCGTTACGGGACACTGCGTGCCGTTTTCCACCTGCCCTATTAATATGTAGGCCGCCGCGCGCGCCACCTGGGCGCCAGGGCCAGGCGAAGTCCATGGTGACGCGTGCGCACCGGCTCCCACAAGGATGGCCATCAGCGCATGCCAGGCCGGATGAAATTGCACTTCGTCGTTGCGGCGCCCGGCCCGATCGAATTGCTGCAGCTCGGGCACATGGATATTGGCCAGGCGCGCCAGCGCATACGTCTCGGCGCAGCCCAGCTTCGCGCCCAACGCATCGAGCTCCTGCAGCGCCGCGCCACCGCCCTCGCGCCGCAGCGCCTCGATCAAGGCGGGATCGCAGGCGAACAGATTGACGTTTTCAAACGGCGTGGCCTGGTTGAAAACTTCATGCGTGTCAAAGGCATTCATGGAGGCCTTGCGTGATTTGTTATCATGGCGCCCTTGCTATCCCTGGCGCAGCGTCAACACCTTCAACTACCAGACTAGCGCAAAGCGCATGGCAAGGCAAGCGCGCGCCAGGAAGCAAGCGCAGCAGCATATTTCCCCAGGAAAAGAAAAAATCTGCGCGTATCGCGCACGATGATTTTTTTTCATGGAAGGCAAGAATATTTGCAAAACCTGAAGCAATGTTGCTCTATTTCATGTAACCAAATGTTTTTCAATGATACATTTCGTGTAGATCGCGTTCCGATAGTTACTCTCGGCCGAAGATGGCGCGCGTAGCGCACGATGCACTTTTCCGTTGGCGCCCCTGCACTGCTGGGGCGCTGGCAGTGACAACAGATAAAAGATAACAAAAAGGTAAAAGCCAGCACGATGTTTTCCAGCACCCCATCCGCCGCCCACCGCGAGGCACGCCACGAGTTGGACAACCTCATGGAAGAGGCCGGCGACCTCGTGTTCCGGCTCGATACGGACGGCCTGATCCTGTTCGCCAGCAAGCGCGCGCACACCCTGTTCAGCGCGCCATCGGGCCTGTGCGGCCATTTGCTGCTGCCGCTGGCCGCCGAAGCGTCGCGCGCCGCGCTGCAGGCTGCACTGCAAGATTGCCTGGAAGAACCGGGGCGCCTGGAAGTGCGCCTGCAAACGCCGGACCAGAAAATCTGGTTCGAGCTGCGCCTGTCTTCTTATATGAATGCAGACGGCATCGCCGAATTGCTGGTGGTCGGGCGCGACACATCGGCCCAGCACAACACGGAGGAACGCCTGCGCCACATGGCTACGCACGATGCGCTGACGGGACTGCCGAACCGCCTGCTGCTGTCGGACCGCATCCGCATGGTCATCGCCCAGGCGGCGCGTTCCGGGCAGAGCTTTTACGTGGCCACCATCGGCCTCGATGGGTTTAAAAAAGTCAACGATGGCCTCGGCCATCCCGTCGGCGACGCCGTGCTGCGCCTGGCCGCCATGCGCCTGCGCAAGACGCTGCGCGACAGCGACACGCTGGCGCGCGTGGGTGGCGATGAATTCGTTGCCGTACTGCCAGGCAGCGCCACCGATGCGCAGATCAAGCTGGTGACGGGGCGCCTGCTGGCAACCCTGCAAGCGCCTTTCGAAGTCGATGGTCACACCATCTACGTGGGGGCATCCGTGGGCGTCTCGATCTATCCACTGCACGCCGACGATGAAGTGCGCCTGGTGGCACTGGCTGATGCGGCCATGTCGCGCGCCAAGGAGACGGGAAAGGCCCGCTGCCTGGTCTACAGCCCGCGCCTGAACGGTCCGTCGGAACATGACATCTCGCTGGAAGCGGCCATGTTCAACGCCGTGCGAGAAGGCGAGTTTTTGCTCTTTTATCAGCCCATCGTCGACGCGCACACGCGGCAAATCCAAGGTTTCGAAACACTGATGCGCTGGAAGCACCCTACCCTGGGCCTGGTACCGCCGGTGCGCTTCATCCCGATTGCCGAAGCCAATGGCCTGATCAACCTGCTGGGCGCCTGGGCGCTGAAGTCGGCCTGCGTGCAGCTCAAGCAGTTCCAGGACGTGGCCAAGCGGCCGCTCTACATCTCGGTCAACATCAGCCCGCGCCAGTTCCGCAACGACAAATTCCTCGACGTGCTCGATGACGCCATCGCCTTTTCAGGCCTCTCGGGCGAACACCTGGTGCTGGAAATCACGGAAGGCACGCTGATGACCGACCCCGTGCATGCGGAAACCATCCTCGTCAAGATGACGGAGCGCCGCGCGCGCATCGCCATCGACGATTTCGGCACCGGCTATTCCTCGCTCGCATATTTAAAGCGCTTCCCCATTTCCGTACTGAAGATCGACCGTACCTTCATCAAGGACTTGCCCGGATCGAGCAAGGATGCGGCCATCTGCAACACCATTCTCGACCTGGCCAAGCATTTGACTTTGTCCGTGGTGGCCGAAGGCGTGGAAACGGAGGAGCAGATGCACTTCATGGCGTCGCGCGGCTGCCAGTATGTGCAAGGCTATTTGACAGGCAAACCGATGCCGCCCCATGCTGCGCTATCAGCCTTGAGCGAAAGAACCTATGCGACGCTGGTGCCCACGCCGCATGCCCATGAACAGCGCGGAGGGGGGCAATGAATCCATGTCATTTCTCGGTGCCGACACAGCTCGGCAAAAACACCCTGGACCTGCTGTGGGCGCGCACGCGCCAACAGGGCGACATGCCCGGCTTCGCGAAAGCCATCAGCGCCATCCTCGGCGCCATGCGCGGCGAGGATGACAATGAATTCGACATCACGCAAACGGTGTTGTCCGATCCTGTCCTCACGAACAAGGTGCTGCGACTGGCCAATAGCGGCATGTATTCAGCTTTCGGCCAGCGAGTCAACACGATCTCAAAGGCCGTGCTGGTGCTGGGTATCGATGCCATCGGCCATCTGGCGCTGGGCTTGAAACTGATCGAGGAACTATCGCAGGCCTCACCCGACTCCGTCAGCGCCCACGTGGAAATGGAAAAGGCCGTGCTGGCCGGAATGGTGGCGCAGCAGGTAGCCACCAGCGCCGGCAACGTGCAGGCGGAGCAAGCCGTCGTCTGCGCCATGCTGCACACTCTTGGCCGCATGATGGTGACGTTCTACATGACCGATTTCTGGACGCGCATGCAGGCGCATGCGGGTGCCGGCAATGAGGCGGCGGCGCGCGAAATTCTCGGCATATCGCTGCCGGAAGTGGGCTATGCCACGGCTGCCCACTGGGGCTTGCCGCAGCACCTGATCAACGGCATGCACCCGATGGAGCCGTCGCTCGACAACGCCCCCCTCAACGGCACGGACTGGATGGCGGGCCTGTCGACCATGGCAGCGCGCTGCGCCGACTCGCTGTGGCATGACGATGCGGCCGGCGCGGCACGGGTGCATTCCCTGATCGACGACTATGCCGATACGCTGGGCATGACCTCGACGGACCTGGCGGTGGCCGTGGACAAGGCCAAGACAATGGCCGCGGCCGACCTGTCGATCGCGCCCTTGTCGAAACCGGCCGAACGGCGCGCGCGCCAGCTGGCCTCGACGCGCATGCGCGCCGAGGGCAATCGCATCCTGATCGGCGGCCTGGCCGACTTGCGCAGCGCCATCGGCAGCGCCAACCCGGGCCAGATGGTCTCGATGGCGCTCGAAACGCTACACCAGGGCTTTGATTTTTCGCGCTCGGTGGCTTTTGTGCGCAACCACCGCGATCATTTGTACTCGGCGCGCATCAGCATGGGCGAAGGCATGGCCGATCTGCAAGACCTGATGGTGTTTGGCGACGCCTATGAGCCGAACGTGTTCCACGCGGCCCTCAATAGCGACCGCGTGATTTTCATCGACAATGCGCGCGACCCGAAATTTGCCGCCAAGCTGCCGCAATGGTGGAAAGCCACGCTGTCGGAGGCGCGCAGCTTTATCGTACTGCCTCTGTCGGCCAACGGCCACCCCACAGGCTTCTTGTACGGCGACTGGGACGACAGCTTCCCGCCGATCCAGCTGAACCAGACGGAATTTAGCCTGATCAACGAGATACGGGCGTTATTGGTGCAGTCGGTGGAGATGCGCCACCAGCTGGAGCTGGTGGCAAATAAGGTTGCATGAGAACACCTGACCAAACCTACTGCGCGTCGGTATAGGCGGCCTGCGATGCTCACCGTACCTTCGTACGGTTGCGCTTCTCAGCCACCTATCCCTTCCGCTCGCTACGGTTTTGTCAGGTGTCGCAAGCGTCGTTGTTAAACGAGAAGATGACCATCATGGGTCGTAGGTCGGATTAGGGCCGCAGGCCCGTAATCCGACGACCTTCAGCTTACTTCAACTTCGGCGTATTCACCGAGACATCACCGCACTGCGCGCGGTGCATCAGGGCATGGTCGATCAGTACCAGCGCCAACATGGCTTCGGCGATCGGCGTGGCGCGGATGCCCACGCAAGGATCGTGGCGGCCGAACGTTTCCACCATCACGGCATTGCCCTCTTTATCGATCGAACGGCGCGGCGTGCGGATCGACGACGTCGGCTTGATGGCGATCGAGACACTGATATCCTGCCCCGTCGAGATGCCACCGAGTACGCCACCGGCGTTATTGCCGATAAAACCTTGCGATGTCAGTTCGTCGCCGTGCTCGGAGCCCTTCTGCGCGACCGAGTCAAAACCGGCGCCGATTTCCACGCCCTTGACGGCATTGATGCCCATCATGGCATAGGCGATGTCGGCATCGAGCTTATCGTAGATGGGCTGGCCCAGGCCGACCGGCACGTTTTGCGCCATCACATCAATACGCGCGCCGATGGAATCGCCATCACGGCGCAATTGGTCCATGGCCGCTTCCATGCGCCCGATCAGGTCGGCATCGCCGCTGGCGGCAAAGAAGGGGTTCGCATGCACGTGTTCCCAAGACTGGAACGGCACGGCAATGTCGCCCAGTTGGCTCATGCAGCCCTTGAAGGTGGTGCCGTACTGCTGCAGCAGCCATTTCTTGGCGATCGCCGCCGCCCCCACGACGGGCGCCGTCAGGCGCGCCGAGGAACGCCCGCCGCCGCGCGGGTCGCGCACGCCGTATTTATGCCAATACGTGTAGTCGGCGTGGCCGGGGCGGAAGCTTTCCGCGATGTTGCCGTAGTCCTTGCTGCGCTGGTCTTCATTGCGGATCAGCAGCGCAATCGGCGTACCCGTGGTCACGCCTTGATACACACCAGAGAGAATTTCCACCGTGTCCGATTCCTGGCGCTGCGTCACGTGGCGCGAGGTGCCCGGCTTGCGGCGGTCCAGCTCGGGCTGGATATCGGCTTCCGACAGGACCAATCCCGGAGGACAGCCGTCGATCACGCAGCCGATAGCCGGGCCATGCGATTCGCCGAAAGTGGTAACAGTAAACAGTTTGCCAAAAGAATTGCCGGACATAATAGGAAGTGTGAAAGACTGTAAAACCCAATTCTACCAGCCTGCGGGGCAGGCCATGCCGCCAATGCAGCCGCAAAGCGCGATATTGCGCCGTGCGCATCGCCATTTTCATATCTCGGGGAGTTTTTGATGGAAAAAACATCAAATAGGCGTTGCAAGAGTGCAATGCAAGAAAAATTGCACTCAACAGCAGACTTAAAAAAGCATTTTGCTTATTAAATAGCTATATACTTAGGTGTTAGCGCGCCCACAATATCCGATGCCAAGCCGGAACTGTGCTGCGCCGAGAGCATGTCACAAAATGCCCAGGGCCAGGCGTCGTTGCCGAAGACAGTACGCATGTACGGCAAGGCAGCCCAACAACGCCATGGGCTTTTTTGACGCGCTCGTAAAAAATATCGAGTCATCTTGGAGAAGCTATACATGCCCGCACCGATCATCCCCCTTGACGCCAACAAGGACGATCACGACGACCTGGTATTCCTCAATGAGCCACCAGCGGCGCCGCTGGCCGTCGCTCCGCGCAGCGTGTGGCGAGTGATGATCATCGACGACGATGAAGACGTCCACTCCACCACCACTTTCGCCCTAGGCAATCTGGAAATGCAGCACCGCCCGCTCGAATTCATACACGCGTATTCGGCCGGCCAGGCGCGCGAACTGCTCGAGCATGAATGCGATATTGCCGTCATTCTGCTCGACGTGGTAATGGAACAGGACGATGCGGGCCTGCATCTGGTGCGCTACATCCGCGAAACCTTGAAGATGACGGATGTACGCATCATCCTGCGCACGGGCCAGCCCGGCTATGCGCCGGAAATTGACGCCATCCGCGATTTCGACATCAACGACTACAAGACCAAGTCCGAGCTGACGCGCATCAAGCTGTTTACCACGGTAACGGCAGCCATCCGCTCCTACGAGCAGATACGTTCGATCAGCAACAGCCGGCGCGGCCTGAGCCGCATCGTCCACGCCAGCACTGAGCTGATGGCGCTGCACGGCGTGCAAAACTTCTCGGCTGGCGTGCTGGCGCAGATCGCCGACCTGCTGGGTATCGACGCCGATGGCGTGCTGTGTTTGCATGATTTGCATGATTTGCAAGACGACAGCGCCAGGGAGCTGCTCGTGTCGGCCTGCACGGGCAGCTTTGCGAGCCTGCCGCACAGCGCCCTGTGCCGCCTGCAAAACCCGCGCGTGACGGCAGCCATCGAGCACTCACTGACACAGCGGCGCAATGTCTACGCGCACGACTATGCCAGCTTGTACTTCGCAGGCAAGACCAGCCGCGACGCCGCCGCTTACCTGGTCCTGCCACGCCCCCTCACCGCCATCGATGAAAGCTTGCTGGAAGTGTTTTGCAGCAATGTCGCCGTGGGCCTGGACAATGTCGAGCTGGTATCGCATCTGCACAATGCCGCCTTCTACGACCAATTGTCGAAGCTGCCCAACCGCACGCGCCTGGTGGAAATTCTTGAGGCCACCATGGCCAGCCCCGCGCGCGGCGACGCCACCGTGGCGCTGGTCGACCTCGACCACTTTGCCGAGACCAACGACGCGCTGGGTCACCAGTTCGGCGACACCTTGCTAGTCGCCGTGGCGGGCCGCCTGCAAACCCAGCTGGGGCCGCATCTGACGGTGGCGCGCCTGGGCGGCGACATCTTTTGCGTGCTGGGCGACTCGTCGCAAGTCAATCCGGCCAATATCCTGGCACTGTTCCAGGCTCCCTTCTATATCGATGGCCAGGGCGTGCAGCTGTCGGCCACCTTGGGCCTGGTCCGGCTGGGCGAACATGTGGGCACCAGCGCCGATGCGCTCAAGGATGCCGATATCGCCCTGAAACGGGCCAAGAGCCAGCAGCGTGCCGGGCACTTCTATTTCTCGCGCAGCATGGGCATCGAAATCCGCGAGAGAGTACGCATGATGCATGCGCTGCGCACGGCCTTCAGCCAGAACGAGCTGTTTGTCGTCTACCAGCCGCAGATCGACCTGACCACGCGCCGCCCCGTGGGCGCCGAAGCGCTGCTGCGCTGGCAGACACCGGATGGCAAGTTCATCTCGCCCGACCGTTTCATCCCGATTGCCGAATACTCGGGCATCATCATCGACCTCGGTGAATGGGTGCTGCGCACGGCTTGCCGCGAACTGGTATTGCTGCGCGAGCAAGGCCACCGCAACTTCGTCATGTCCGTCAACGTGTCGCAAGTGCAGTTCCGCCACCCGCTGTTTTTGGAAATGCTGCGCGCCGCGCTGAACGATACGCAGGCGCCCCCCGAGTTCATCGAACTGGAAATCACGGAATCGATGGCCATGGAAGAGCCGGACCTGCTGATCAAGATGTTGTGGCAGATCAAACAGACGGGCGTGAGCATCGCCATCGATGACTTCGGCACCGGCTTTTCCTCGCTATCGTACCTGCAGCGCCTGAAAATCGACCGCCTGAAGATCGACCGCGCGTTTGTGACAGAAATCACGGGCTCGGCGCGCGGCAGCAGCATCGCCGAAATGGTCATCCAATTGGGGCGCAACCTGGGCCTGGGCGTGATCGCCGAAGGCGTGGAAGATGAACGGCAAGCACAAATTTTGCAGGCCTTGGGCTGTCCCATGGCGCAGGGCTTTTTGTTTGCCCGCCCGATGACGGCCAGGGCCCTGGAAGCCTGGCTGAACAACGAGGCGCTGCAGGGAGCGGCCTAGTGCCATGAGCTCGGAAATGCACAACGCCGGCAGTGCCGGCGTTGTTTTTACTGTGCTCAAATCGTCTTTAACACTTAACAACCCGTCGCAAGCGGAAAAACTTGTGACCAGAAGCGCAGCAACCTTTATCAGGTGTGCTTAATCGGTCGTTTCGGCCGGCCAATCGCGAATATATGCCTTGAGCATCTGGTTTTCAAAACTTTGCGCTTCAAGCACGGCGCGCGCTACGTCGTAGAAGGAGATGACGCCCAGCAAGGTCTTGGCATTCATGACGGGTAGATAGCGCGCATGTTTTTCCAGCATGATGCGGCGCACTTCATTGACTTCCGTGTCGGGCGTGACCGTGATCGGATGGTCATCCATGTGCTTGCGTACGGTGCCGCCGCCGATCTGGCCCGCGTTTTCATGCAAGGCGTTCAACACTTCGCGGAACGTCAGCATGCCGACCAGATCGCCAAACTCCATGACCACCAGCGAACCGATGTCTTTTTCAGCCATGGTATTGGCCGCGTCTAGCAGGGGCTGGTCAGGCGTGACCGTGTAGAGAATATTGCCCTTGACTTGGAGAATTTCAGATACTTTCATATTGGCCGTCCTGTCCGCGTGATTGGTATTTTGATTATGCTAGCCCTGAGTGCGACTGTAGCCTATGCCTGCGGAAAAATCCAGCCTTGCGCGCAAACAAATCGAAGGCGATTGCGCGCAACTTTTCCTCATGCCCTACGGCGTAACCAGCCGGCGATCGAAAGACGTTGGCGCGCCGTCGGCAATACCTCGTGCAGCATCTCACCCGACAAAAACATGGCCATGCGTCCCACGACCGGGGCGATATCGACGTGGCCGCCATCCTGCGGGTGCAGGCGCAATGCGCCGCCGTGTTCGGGTAGCCAGTCGTCATTCAGATACAGTACAACCGACACGGTGCGCTTGTCGTCGTCGCGAAAACGGTCCAGATGGGCCCGGTAAAAGGCGCCCGGCGCATAGACGGCGAAATGGCTTTCATACTCTTCGAGCCCCAGGAACAGCTCGCCATTGAGACTTTGGCGCAGCGCTTCCATGTGCTTCAGATAGCTATCGCAAGCCGTCGAACGACCCGCTTCCAGCCATGCGATATGGTCGCCGCGTATGTCCGGCTGCAATAGCGGCGCATGACCGCTGCCCAGGCCTGCGCTTTTCATCTTGCCGCTGAGCATGGATTGCTCGCATTCGACGGCCAGTTGGCGACTAAGTTCAGCGGGGATGAATTGCTCCTGCACGTACCAGCCTGCGCGACACAAGCCGTCGGCGATAGATGGTCCGGGCACGGCAAGGGCGCCGTCGAACGAGATTGCGGGCATAAATTCTTTCCTGGTGGACATACATGAGAGTGCGCCTGAAGCCCAGGATTTCGTTCGCTTGCAACTGCTTGCCCGCGGTGCGGCGCACGCGCAAAGGTCGAACAGCCCGAATATCACTGACACGGCATCGTACCACCGCCACGCGCAGCCGTTCACTTTTTTTCAACTTCAAGTACGCTGCGCGACGCGCCAGCACGGCACCATGCGCCCTGCACGCGCGCCCTTTTACTCAGCTGCAAATCAGGTTACGATCTTGCCACTATAAAACTTGGCGGAGACACCATGAGCGGCCCGAAATACCCCGGTTTCGACACTTTAACCCTGCATGCGGGCGCGGCGCCCGACCCGGCCACGGGCGCGCGCGCCACGCCCATCCATTTCACGTCCGCGTTTGCCTTCAAGAGCTCGGAGCACGCGGCCTCGCTGTTCAACATGGAACGGGCCGGCCACGTATACTCGCGCCTGTCGAATCCCACCAACGCCGTGCTCGAGGAGCGCATCGCCGCGTTGGAGGATGGCGTGGCCGGCATCGCCACGGCCAGCGGCCAGGCCGCCATGCACCTGGGCTTGAGCACCATCGCCGGTGCGGGGTCGCACATCGTCGCCTCGCGCGCCCTCTACGGCGGCTCGCACAACCTGCTGGCCTACACCCTGAAACGCTTCGGCATCGAGACGACCTTTGTCGACCCGCGCGACGTCGATGCCTGGCGCGCCGCCATCCGTCCAAATACGAAAGTGCTGTTTGGCGAAACTCTGGGCAATCCCGGCCTCGAGGTGCTCGATATCGCGACCATTGCCGCCCTGGCGCACGAACACCAGTTGCCGCTGATGCTAGATTCGACGTTGACCACGCCCTACCTGCTGCGTCCCTTCGAGCATGGCGCCGACCTGGTATTGCACTCGGCCACCAAGTTTTTGTGCGGCCACGGCACGGCCATCGGCGGCTTGCTGGTCGATGGCGGCACCTTCGATTGGCAAGCGGCGTACGACAAGACAGGCCGCTTTGCCGAGCTGTGCGAACCATATGACGGTTTTCATGGCATGGTCTTCGCCGAAGAATCCACGGTGGCGCCGTTCGCCCTGCGCGCGCGGCGCGAGGGCTTGCGCGATTTCGGCGCCGTCATGAGCCCGCACAATGCCTTCGCCATCTTGCAGGGCATTGAAACGCTGGGCCTGCGCATGGACCGCCACGTGGCCAACACACGCAAGGTGATCGACTTCCTGCTGGCCAATCCGGCAGTGGAATCCGTATCCTATCCCGAACTGCCGTCCCACCCCGACTACGCACTGGCGAAAAGCCTGCTGCCGAAAGGCGCGGGCGGTGTCTTCACCTTCCGCCTGCGCGGCGACCGCGCGGCCGGCCAGCGCTTTGTCGACAGCCTGAAGATCTTCTCGCACCTGGCCAACGTGGGCGACGCCAAGTCGCTCGTCATCCACCCCGCCTCCACCACGCATTTCCGCGTACCCGACGATCAACTGGCACAGGCGGGCATCACGCAGGGCACCATGCGCCTGTCTGTGGGCCTGGAAGACGCGGACGATTTGATCGAAGACCTGGCCCGCGGCCTGAAACTGTCGCAGAAAGGTGCCTGAGATGTTATTTACCATCGAAAACAGCACGCTCTACTGCTATACCGGCGGCAAAGCGTTTGACCCGAATCAGCCGACTGCCGTCTTCATTCACGGCGCGCAGAACGACCATTGCGTGTGGGCCCTGCAAACGCGCTATTTCGCCCACCACGGCTGGAACGTGCTGGCCGTGGATTTACCCGGGCATGGCCGCAGCCAGGGCGCGGCGAAAAGCAGCATAGAGGAGCTGGCGCGCTCGATACTGGCCGTGCTCGACGCTGCCGGCGCGCCAAAGGCCATGCTCATCGGTCACAGCATGGGCTCCCTGATCGCGCTGGAAGCGGCATTCCTTGCACCTGCAAGTGTCAGCCATCTGGCCATGCTCGGTTCCACCTACCCGATGAAAGTGTCTCCCGCGCTGCTGGCAACGGCGCTGCAGGACGAACAAGCTGCCATCGACATGGTCAATATCTGGTCACATTCGTCGATCGCGCAAAAGCCGTCGTTTCCCGGCCCCGGCTTCTATGCCATGGGCGGCGCGCGGCGCTTGAAACAGCGCATCGCCGCCCGCAACCCCGAGCACGTGTTGCATACAGATTTTTTTGCCTGCAATGCCTACGCGAACGGCGAAATCGCCGCCGCTTCGGTACACTGCCCGACCTTATTCATTGTAGGCGCGCGCGACATGATGACGCCGCCCAAATCGACCCGGCTGCTGACAGCGGCAATCGCGCATGGCACGCTGGTGCAAGTCGACAGCGGACATGAATTGATGGCCGAGCAGCCTGATGCCGTGCTCGACGCGCTGTTTGCGTTTGCGCAAACAGCAGCAGCGCAATGAACATGGACCAAACGGACTTTTTTTAGGATAGATGGATGATGTTGCTCAACACTCTGCTCGATGAATTGACTGGCCGTGGCAGCGGCACGGAAGCGGCGCGGCACGAGCGCTATCACTGGCTGGAACAACTGCGCTGCAGTAATGCGCAAGCTGCAGCAGGCGGCCCGATGGCCGGCATCCCGGGCCACCACTGGTACCGGCTGCCACAGGCATTGACGGTGGCAGGCCAGCATAGCGACCTGCTGGTCGGCACCCTGAACGCCCAGTACCTGGTCTTCGCGGGTAGCCATGCGGCAGCGTTTGCGGCCGAACTGGGACTGCAATACGACGCCAACAACCGCATCGACCGCCCGGGTGGCCTCGACGAACTGCTCGACGCCTACGCAGAACAGGCCGATGGCAGCTGGACCAGCGTGGCCGATGGCCCGCCAGCGCCGCCGTTAGCCGGTTGGGATGATGTTTATTTCCGCGTGCGCGACTTGAGCGATGGCAAGGCCATCCAGAGCGTCACCACCATCGCCTACGAGAGCAGCCGCTTTCCCGGCTACACCCTGCTAGGCACAACCATGGTGGGCGCGGGCGCCATCGCCCACGACGACGAGACAGCGCAGTATTTGCAGCAAATCTTCGCCGACTGGGCCATCCAGCGCCGCTGTGCGCACGCTTGCCCCTCTTCAGCGGCGCCCTGGCCATACACGCCGCGCCAGGCGCCGCCCGCGCCGAACGGCATGCCGTTCGATGTGGCCCGCAACCTGGCCTACCTCGATGCCTTGCTGGCCGCCTACGCCCGCGCGCAGGCGCAGGCACACATCGACGCTGGCGATAGCGCCTACTGGGCTTGCGCCGCCGCCAGCACGGCCTACCAGGTTTTCTCGCTGCGCTACACGGCAGGCTTGCCTTTGCCGGAAGTGGAAACGGCGCTGGAAGCGGCCGTCGCCGCCTGCGAAACGGCGCGCGCGGCCCTGGGCGCAGCCTACGCTGACGATGCCTTGCCCGCCTTCGATTTCGAACAATTGACGGATTACGCCCGCACCCTGCAGTTGCTGGGCGCGACCTTGCTGTTCGAGCGCCACGACCTCGCTGGCCGCCTGGCCGCCCTGCAAACAGCCTTCGATGGCGAAGATGGGGTGTATGAGGCGCTGCTGTCCACCATCGATCCGCAGCGTCCCAGCGTCGACGAGTGGTATTTCGCCGAGCCCTATTCGGCCCTGTATGACTGCCTGGACGCGCACGCTCCCGCGCAACAGTTGGAGCACCTGCAGCATTACGTGCGGACGTGGCATGCGGCGCTGGTGCAAGAAGACTGGTTCAACGGCCATTTGCGCGCGCAAGGCCTGGGGGGCTACTACGGCCTGTGGGCCTTCGAGGCAGCCGCCGTGGCCAAGCATCTGCAACTGGAACGCAGCGCACTGGCGCACTGGGTGATGCCGGCATCACCCTGACATTGACAGGAAAAGGTGTTGCACGTGGTCTTTGCGAACGCCCTGGCGCTGAACCCAATACTGTATCAAACAGGGCCTGCAGGCGAGAGGCAAGTCATCTCATTTGCAGCCTCGCTCAACTACAGCGCACGACGCCGAAATGCTGCGCCAGAGTCAGGCCCAGCCCGTGCTCCACGGCGTTTTCCACCTGCGCTGCCAGCGCGGCGGCATCGATGGCCGCCTTGATGTCGCGGTCATTGGTGGATCCGGCCGGATAGCCTGAATTGACGCGCATGCCGCCGAAGACGAATAAACGGTAAACATCGGCCAGGCTGATGCGGTTGACATTGCCCAGCAAGACCCAGTGGTCGGAACCGTCGGCCACGCGCTTGCCCCACTGCACCCGCACGGCGCCATCCACGTTGACGCGTCCCACCCAGCCCTGCTGCACCATCTTGTCGAGCAGCGTTTCCATCTCTTCGAAGCCCAGGCGCGTGCTGCGGCGGATCTCGGCCGCGCCCACCAGAGCCGAATCGGCGCAATGGCAAGCCTGGTGCAGCACTTTTAAAATGGCGACGGCGTCAACGAATTCGCTGCCGGGCGCCGCCTCGTACCACCAGCGCTCATATTTCACGACAGGCAAGGCCGCTACCAGCAAGGCGCCCACCAGGGTGATCATCCAGCTCAAGTAAATCCACACGAGAAACAGCGGCAAGGCGGCCAGTGCGCCATAGATGCGCGAATAGGTGGGAAATTCCTGGATAAATTCACCGAATCCCCGCTTGGCCACCTCGAACGCCAGCGCCGCCAGCAGACCGCCCCAGGCCGCGTCGCGCCAGTCGACGTCGCGGTTCGGCACGGCGATGTAGAGCAGGGTAAACGCCAGCATGGTCAGGCCGATCGACACCAGGGTGTAAAACACGGCGCCGAGGAAAGGCACGGCCCCCACCACGCCACTGGTGGCCATGAAGAGGCGCGACGTCACCGTCAGCGACACACCCACCAGTAGCGGCCCCAGGGTTACGATGGCCCAATAGACGAGCAGGCGCTTGCTCCAGCGGCGCTCCTGGCGCACGCGCCAGATGCGATTGAAAACGCGTTCGATCAAGCCCATCATGCCCACCGAGGTGAGGATCAGGGTGGCCGCGCCGATGGCCGACAAGCGCGTGGCTTTCGAGGCAAACGTCGTCAGATAGTCGAGGATGGTGTTTGAAATGCCCTTGGGCATCACACTTTGCACGAAATAGTCTTCCAGCGCATGGCGAAAAGTATTAAACAAGGGGAAAGTGGTGAAGATGGCCAGGGCCAGAGTGAACAGCGGCACCAGCGCAAACACGGTGGCGAACGTCAGGCTGCCGGCCACTTGCGGCAAGCTTTCCTCGCGCACGCGGCGGCGCGCGAACTGCAGCAGGTCGCGCGTTTCGGACCAGCTCAGGCCGCGCACGACGGCCAGTCCCATGCTCGGGGCACGCCACAGATATTGAAAGACGGGTAGTATATATTTTGAAAACATGTGCAAAATTAGAACGGCGCCATGACAGCAGTCGTATCAGGCTGTAAAGCGCCCTATAATACCAATGATGAAGCCAACCAATCTGATTATTCTCGTATTGTTCTATTCACGCCATGGTGCCACGCGCCAGTTGGCCGAGCTGATAGCGCAGGGGGTCGAAAGCGTGCCTGGCTGCGATGCGCGCTTGCGCACCGTGCCAGCCGTCTCGACGGTGACCGAAGCGACGGCACCCGAGGTACCGCCCGCTGGCGCGCCCTATGTGGAACTGGAAGACTTGCAGGACTGCGCCGGCCTGGCCTTGGGCTCGCCCACGCGCTTCGGCAACATGGCCGCTGCCATGAAGTACTTCTGGGATGGCACGGCCAGCGATTGGCTGTCAGGCAGCCTGTCCGGCAAGCCCGCCTGCGTGTTCACTTCCACGGGCAGCCTGCACGGCGGCCAGGAATCGACCCTGCTGTCGATGATGATTCCACTCTTCCACCATGGCATGCTGGTCATGGGCCTGCCCTACACGCATCCTGAACTGATGACGACATCGACGGGCGGCTCGCCGTATGGCGCCACGCACTGGTCGGGCATCGCCGGCGACAAGGCGCTCAGCGACGATGAAAAGCGCCTGGCCATCGCCCTGGGTCGGCGCCTGGCGGAAAACGCCGCAAAACTGGCGGGCGCATGATGCACGGCGTACTGCACAAGTATTTTCACTGGGGCGCCATCGCCAGTCTCGTTACCCTGATCATCTGGTGCGTGCTGTGGGAAACCGTGGTCGCGCCGCTAAAGCCGGGCGGCTCGTGGATCGTGCTCAAAGCGGTGCCTTTGCTCATACCGCTGTATGGCGTCATCAAGCGCGATGTCTACACGCTGCAATGGTCGTCGATGGTGATCCTGCTGTACTTTACCGAAGGCGTGGTGCGCGGCTACAGCGACACGAACAGCACCTCGGCCCTGATGGCCTGGGGCGAAGCGCTCATCGTCTGCATCTATTTTTTCTGCGCCGTGCTGTACCTGCGCCCGTATAAAAAGGCGGCCAAGCGCATAGCCAGGGAATTGCTGGAAAAAGTAAATACAGTCAATAAAGTGAGCATCAAGAAATGAGTGAACAGCCCATGCGTGCACAAGCCGATTTCCTCGCCGCGTGCCGCGAGCTGCTCGGTGACGCCTACGTGCTCACCGTGGACGCCGAGACAGCCCCCTTCCTCACCGACTGGCGCGGCAGGTTCACCGGCAAGGCACTGGCCGTGCTGCGTCCCGCCACGGTGGAGCAAGTGGCAGGCGTCATGCGCGCTTGCGCGCAATGGCAAGTTCCCGTCGTGCCGCAAGGCGGCAATACAGGCTTGGTGCTGGGTAGCATACCGGACGCCGCGGGCACGGCCATCGTGCTATCGCTGGCGCGCCTGAACAGCATCCGCGCGCTCGACCCCGTCAACCGCACCATCACGGTCGACGCGGGCTGCATCCTGCAAATCATCCAGCAAGCGGCCAGCGCCGCCGGCTGCTTATTCCCCCTGTCGCTGGCGGCTGAAGGCAGTTGCACCATCGGCGGCAACCTGGCCACGAATGCGGGCGGCACGGCCGTGCTGCGCTACGGCAATACGCGCGAACTGTGCCTGGGCCTGGAAGTAGTCACGCCGCAGGGCGAGATCTGGAGCGGCTTGCGCGGTTTGCGCAAGGACAATACCGGCTACGATTTACGCGACCTGTACATCGGTGCCGAGGGCACCCTGGGCGTGATCACAGGCGCGGTCATGAAACTGTATCCGCAGCCCAAAGCGTGCATCACGGCGCTGGCCGCCATGCCCTCGCCCGCCCACGCCCTGCGTTTATTGAGCCTGATGCAGGACCATTGCGGCGCCAGCCTGACGGGTTTTGAATTGATGTCGCAGTATTGCTTGCAGTTGGTGGCGCAGCAGTTCCCCCAGCTGCCGCGTCCTTTCGCCGAGCCGCATGGGCAATATGTGCTGCTCGAGCTGTCGAGCAGCACGTCCGAGGCACACGCCGTGGAACTGCTCGAAGCGAGCATCGGCGCGGCGCTGGAAGAAGCGTTGATCGACGACGCCGTCGTCGCCAGCTCGGTGGCGCAATCCGAAGGCCTATGGCAGCTGCGCGAGCATATTCCGCTGGCGCAGGCACAGGCAGGCAAGAACATCAAGCACGATATCTCGCTGCCCATTTCCCGCATCGCCGACTTCATCGCCGTCACGGATGCGGCCCTGGAAGCGGCCTTCCCCGGCTGCCAGCGCGTGTGCTTCGGCCACCTGGGCGATGGCAACCTGCACTACAACGTGGCGCCGCCAGCGGGCATGACGGACACGCTTTTCCTGTCCAACCAGGATGCCATCAACCGCATCGTACATGACCAGGTGCACGCTTTTGGCGGCTCCATTTCGGCGGAACACGGCATCGGGGCACTGAAGAAGGCGGACCTGGTGCGCTACAAGTCGCCGCTGGAATTGCAGCTGATGCGCGCCGTGAAGCAGGCGCTGGACCCGCAAAACATCATGAATCCGGGGAAGGTCCTGTGAGAACAGCATGCATCCCCTTCCTCATCTGCGCCGGCTTGGCCGGCCCCGCCAGCGCGCAAGATGTCTACAAATGCGTGCAGGACGGCCAGACCAGCTATAGCGCCACGCCGTGCACCGGCGGCCAGCTGCAAATTCTTGACCTACCCGCGCCGCCGCCTGCCGTCGACAAGGGTGCGGCGACGCGCCAGGAACGCGTCGCCAGCCAGATGGAAGCGGCGCGCAAGAAGCGTGAAAGCCTGGAAGACCAGGCGCGCGAACGGGCCGCCAAGCAGATCGAGGCGCGCGACAAGCATTGTGCGCAGCTGCGCCTGGCGCAGAAGTGGACGGCGCAGGATGCCGTCGGCGCCAACGACAAGCAGCGCGAGGCGGCGCAATTGAAAGCGCGGCGCGCCGGCGAACGCCTGGCCATCGAATGCCCGAATTGAGCGCACAGTTGGCCAAGCCGGCGACCCTGCGCCTGCTGTCACGCTGGCTACTACTGGGCGAATGGCGCGCGCATCCCGTACGCGCCCTCGTCGCCATCCTGGCCATCGCCATCGGCGTAGCGCTGGGCTTTGCCATCCACCTGATCAACGCCGCCGCCTTCAATGAATTTTCTACGGCCGTCAAAAGCCTGTCCGGCCAGGCCGACGTGCAAGTGGCTGGGCGCGAAGCATTTTTCGACGAAGCCATCTACCCGTGGCTGGCGCAGCGCGACGGCGTGGCCTTGGCCTCGCCCGTGCTCGATCTGCAGCTTGCGGTGCCTGGCCGCGCGGGCGAGAGCGGCGCCCCACTGCACATCCTCGCGCTCGACGTCTTTCGCGCCGGCTTCATCTCGCCCGACCTGATAGGCGCACCGGCCGAGGGCCAGTCTTTCGACACCTTGGCCGACGATACCGTCTTTTTATCGCCGGCCGCCTTGCGCTGGCTCAAGCTGGCGCAGGGCGACATGATTGCCCTGCAATCGGGTACGCGCACGGTGTCGCTGCGCGTGGCCGGTTCGCTGCAAAGCGCGCGCGCCGGTCAGCGCATCGCCGTGATGGATATCGGCGCGGCGCAATGGCGTTTCAATAAACTCGGCAAACTGTCGCGCATCGACTTGAAACTGCGCCAGGGCGTCAACCGCGATGCTTTCCAGGCAGCGCTGAGCAGCGCGCTGGAAACGCAGTATCCGGGGCGTTTCCAGGTGGGCCAGCCGAATGACGAAAACCAGAATAGCCGCAACAATAACCTCAGCCGCGCCTACCGGGTCAACCTGACGGTGCTCGCCCTCGTAGCCCTGTTTACGGGCGCCTTTTTGGTATTTTCCACGCAAGCCCTGTCCGTCATCCGCCGCCGCGCTCAGTTCGCGCTGCTGCGCGTACTGGGCATGGAGCGTGGCCAACTGCTGCGCCAAGTGCTGCTCGAGGGCGCCAGCCTGGGTATCGTCGGTGCCGGATTGGGCATCGCCGGCGGCTATGGCTTGGCGGCCGTTGCCTTGCGCTTTTTCGGCGGCGACCTGGGTGCCGGCTATTTCGCCGGCGTGCAGCCGCAGGTGCAATTTACGCCCGTCGCCGCCTTCGTGTATTTTTCCCTCGGCCTGGGCGTAGCCTTGCTGGGCTGCGCCGCGCCCGCGCTGGAGGCGGCGCGTGCCGCTCCCGCCATCGCCCTGAAATCGGGCAGCGAGGAAGCCGTGACGACGCGCCTGGCGAAAACCTGGCCGGCACTGGCTTGCCTGCTGCTGGCCGGCGCAATGACCTTGCTGCCACCCGTGTTCGAGCTACCCCTGTTTGGCTATCTGTCCATCGCCCTGCTGCTGATCGGTGCCATCGCCCTGATGCCACAGCTGGCGGCCGTGGTTTTCCGTTGTCTACAGCGCGCCTGGCTACGCACGGACGCGAGTGGCCAGGCACCCGTGCGCAGCCTGACCCTGGCCCGCCTGGCGAACGCTTCGGGCCAGGCCGGCATCGCGCTTGGCGGCGTGCTGTCGAGTTTTAGCCTGATGGTGGCGATGGCCATCATGGTGTCGAGCTTCCGCGTTTCCGTCGATGACTGGCTGCTGCAGATCTTGCCCGCAGACGTGTATATGCGCACCACCGCCGGCGGCGCAACGGCGGGCCTGAACCCGCGCGAACAAGCGGCCATCACTGCCCTGCCCGGCGTGGCCAGGGTGGATTTCCAACGCCTGCGCTCGCTGTCGCTGGCACCCGACCGACCCAATGTGGTGCTGCTGGCACGTCCCATCAACCTGGCCGATCCGGAAAAAAGCATGGTACTGGTGGGCGACACCATGCGCGTGCCAGATGGCGCGAAAGCCGTGTGGCTGTCCGAAGCGGCCGCCGACCTGTACAGCGTCAAACCGGGCCAGCGGATAGCCCTGCCGCTGGCCGGCGGCCTGCACCAGTTCTTCGTCGCCGGCATCTGGCGCGACTATGCGCGCTCTTCCGGCGCCATCCAGATGTCGCTCGATGAGTATCGCGCGTTGACGGGCGACCTCGATGTCAGCGATGCGGCCCTGTGGCTGGACAAGGACGCCACGGGCGAGCAACTGCAGCAGCGCCTGAAGGCCCTGCCATTTGGCGCCAGCCTGGAGGTATCGAATCCCTCGGCCATCCGCGCCCTGAGCCTGCAAATTTTCGACCGCAGCTTCGCCGTCACCTACCTGCTCGAAGCCATCGCCATCGTCATCGGTTTGTTTGGCGTGGCCGCCACGTTTTCCGCACAGACCCTGGCGCGTGCCCGCGAATTCGGCATGCTGCGCCACGTGGGCGTGACGCGCGGCCAGATTTTAGCCATTTTGGCGCTGGAAGGCGGCACGCTGACGGCGCTCGGTATTGCTACCGGTTTTGTCCTGGGGCTCTTGATCAGCTTTGTGCTGGTCTTCATCGTCAATCCGCAATCGTTCCACTGGACCATGCAACTGCACCTGCCGTGGTCCATGATCAGCATCGTGGCCGGCGCCTTGCTGACGGCAGCCGCCGCCACGGCACTGATCGCGGGCCGGCAAGCCCTGTCCGCTGGTCCCATCCGCGCCGTCAGGGAGGACTGGTAATGCGCCGTTTGACTTGTCTGTTGTTGTTATGCAGCGCCGCCGCCATCGCCGCGCCGCCCGCCTTTGCCCCCGTCACGCCGCTGCCGACCGGGCAAGGCCTGCGCCTGCCGCATGACTTCGGCGCCCATCCCGCGTATAAAACCGAATGGTGGTACGCCACCGGGTGGGTCAAAACCAGCGGCGGCGAACAGCTGGGCTACCAGGTGACCTTCTTTCGCAGCGCCACGGCCGCCGACACGATGAACCCCAGCGCCTTTGCGCCGAAACAGCTGATCATCGGCCACGCGGCGCTGTCCGACCCGAAGGTGGGCAAGCTGCTGCACGACGAGAAAAGCGCGCGCGAAGGTTTCGGCCTGGCCTACGCCAAGGTGGGCGACACAGATGTAAAACTCGACGACTGGCGCATGCAGCGGCAAGCCGACGGCAGCTACAAGGTCAGCCTGGCCGCGCGCGACTTTAGCTTGCAGCTGACCCTGACCCCCACCCAGCCCGTGCTGCTGCAGGGCGAAGGCGGCTATTCGCGCAAGGGCGCACGGCCCGCGCAAGCGAGCTACTACTATAGCGAGCCACAGCTTGCTACCCGTGGCACGATCGCGCGCGCCGGCGGCAAGGCGGAAACCGTGACAGGCACCACCTGGCTCGATCACGAGTGGTCCAGCCAGGTGCTCGATGCAAACGCCAGCGGCTGGGACTGGCTAGGCGCCAACCTCGCTGATGGCGGCGCCCTGATGGCCTTCCAGATCCGCAGCAAGACAGGTGCTAAACTATGGGCACATGCGACATGGCGCGAGGCGTCCGGCAAGGTGACGCAGTTCGCTCCCGGCGAGGTCGATTTCACACCCAAGCAGCTATGGCGCTCGCCCCGTACGCAGGCCCAATACCCGGTCGCCACCGAGATCCGCACCGGCACCACGCGCTGGCAGATCAAGCCCTTGCAGCCCGACCAGGAACTCGATTCGCGCCGCTCGACCGGCGCCGTGTACTGGGAAGGCGCCGTCACGGTGGAGCGCGATGGCCAGCCGGTGGGCCGTGCCTACCTGGAAATGACGGGCTACGTGCAGCCAATAAGCTTGTAATACATAATTAATAATACATAATACATAATACATAATAAGCAATCAATACCGGATACAGTACCTACCAAGCGGAAAACAATGACAACGAGCACAGATACAGGCAATACCAGCAGCACCGCAGCAAGCCCCACCCCCGCCACCGCCCCTGATACCGGCAGCAGCCGCGAACTCAAAAAGGGCAGCCTGGCCGCCTTCAAGGGCTTGATGCCCTTCCTGAAGCCGTACCGCAAGCAGTTCTTCCTCGCCGGCATCGCACTGGTGGTGGCCGCCGCCTCCACCCTGGCCATCCCGGCCGCGTTCAAGCAGATGATCGACCTGGGCTTCGGCGGCGCGGCCGGCTCGAAAAGCATACAGCACGTCGACCTGGTATTCCTCGCGCTGTTCGGCGTGGCGTCCATCCTGGCGCTGGCCACGGCCGCGCGCTTTTATACAGTATCGTGGCTGGGTGAACGGGTCACGGCCGACATCCGCAGCGCCGTGTACCGCCACGTCGTCACGCAAAGCCCGAAATTTTTTGAAACCACGCAGACCGGCGAAGTGCTGTCGCGCATCACCACCGACACGACATTGATACAGGCCGTAGTCGGCACCAGCATCTCCATGGCGCTGCGCAATGTGCTACTGTTCCTGGGCGGCCTGGTGATGCTGTTCGTCACCAGCGCCAAGCTGGCCGGCATCATCATCGGCTTGCTGATCCTCGTCGTCGTGCCCATCATCGTGTTTGGCCGTCGCGTGCGCAAGCTGTCGCGCGATTCGCAGGACCGCATCGCCGACGCTTCGGCCATGGCTGGCGAAATCCTCAATGCCATGCCCACCGTGCAAGCGTTCACGCACGAGAAAATCGAATCGAAACGCTTTGGCGACTCCGTCGAAGGCGCCTTCATGACGGCCATGCGGCGCATCCGCGCGCGCGCTCTCTTGACCATGATCGCCATCCTGCTCGTCTTTGGCGCCATCGTCTTCGTGCTGTGGCTGGGCGCGCGCGCCGTTCTGGAAGGGTCGATGACGGGTGGCGATCTGGGCCAATTCATCCTGTACGCGTCCATCGTGGCCGGTGCCATCGGCGCATTGTCGGAGGTGATGGGCGAAGCGCAGCGCGCCGCCGGCGCCACCGAGCGCCTGCTGGAACTGATGGCCGTCAAATCGGAAATCGAATCCCCGGTCACGCCGCTGCCGCTGCCCGCACGCGCCGCCACTGGCGCCGCGCTGTCGCTGGACGATGTCATGTTCTCGTACCCGTCGCGGCCGGACACCCACGCACTCGATCATGTCAGCCTCGACATCGGCGCTGGCGAAACGGTGGCAGTGGTCGGTCCTTCCGGCGCCGGCAAGACCACCCTGTTCCAGCTATTCCTGCGCTTCTATGACCCGCAAAGCGGCAGCATCCGCCTCGATGGCGTCGACATCAAGCAGCTCGACCTGCATACCCTGCGCGACGCCATCGGCATCGTGCCGCAAGATACGGTGATCTTCTCGGCCGACGCCATGGAAAACATCCGCTACGGCCGCGCCGGCGCCAGCGACGAGGAAGTCATCGCTGCTGCGAAAATGGCGGCCGCCCACGAATTCATCGAACGCCTGCCGAATGGCTATAAATCATTCCTCGGCGAACGCGGCGTGCGCCTGTCCGGTGGCCAGCGCCAGCGCATCGCCATCGCCCGCGCCCTGCTGAAAAACCCGCCGCTGCTGCTGCTCGACGAAGCGACCAGCGCGCTGGACGCAGAATCGGAACGCCTGGTGCAAAAGGCGCTGGAAGCGGCCATGGTGGGCCGCACCACCGTCATCATCGCGCACCGCCTGGCCACCGTGCAGCGGGCCGACCGCATCATCGTCATGGAAGACGGCAAGATCGTCGAGACGGGCACGCATGCGTCACTGGTCGCCATGAAAGGCGTGTACGCCAATTTAGCGGCCCTGCAATTCCATCACGTCCAGCTCACCCCAGCACAAGCAATTGCATCATGAACGCACTTTTCCACGCCAACCTGGGCATCACCGATTTCTGGACCTTTTTCCTGGGAACCATCTTCATCGTCATCCTGCCCGGCCCCAACTCCATGTATGTGCTGTCGGTCGCCGCCCAACGCGGCGTGCGGCCAGCCTACCAGGGCGCCTTCGGCATCTTCGCCGGCGACCTGATATTGATGGTGCTGTCGGCCTGCGGCGTGGCCTCGCTGCTGAAAGCGAGCCCAGCGCTGTTTTATGTCGTGAAATACATCGGTGCGGCCTACCTGGGCTGGATCGGCCTGCAGATGTTGATAGCTTGCTGGGGCAAGCTGCGCACGCCCGCCCCCGCCGACGGAGAAACGGCGGCAGCACCTGCCCCCGTCAAGGAAAGCGCGCCATTTCGCAAGGCCTTGATCATCAGCCTGATGAACCCGAAGGCCATTTTGTTCTTCATCTCGTTTTTCATCCAGTTCGTCGACCCGGCATTCCCGAATCCCGTGCTGTCCTTCATCGGCCTGGGCATGACTTGCCAGGTGATCAGTTTTACCTATCTGACGGCCATCATCTTCGTCGGCGCGCGCCTGGCCGAGACCTTCCGCCGCCGTCGCCGCCTGTCGGCCGGCATGGGCGGTGGCGTGGGCGCCATGTTCATCGGCTTCGGCGCGAAACTGGCCACCGCCACACTTTAACTGCACTGGAGATTTAGCGTGACCGCCTTGACCGAGATTGAACTGCGCCAGCGTTGCCACAGCGTCCTGCCTGGCCACCGCCAGCCTTCGCCGGCGGCCACCTTTGCCGCCATGGCCGCCTGGTGCGACGCCAACGACATCGCGCACGACACCTATGGCGATGGCGCGCTGATCGAACAGTTCGAAAAAAAGATCGCCAGCCTGCTCGGCTTCGAAGCGGCCGTGTTCTGCATTACGGGCACCATGACGCAGGTGACGGCTCTGCGCCTGGCGTGCCAGGACCGGGGTTCCTCGCTGGTGGCGCTGCATCCTACTTCGCATATCTTGCGCCACGAACGCGGCAACCACGCCTTGCTCGAACACTTCAAGGGTTTGATGCTGGGCGACCCGCACCGCCCATGGACGGTGGACGACTTGCGCGCCGTGCCCGATGCACTGGGCGCTGCGCAGGTCGAATTGCCGATGCGCGAAATCGGCGGCCAGTGCCCTGCCTGGAAAGATTTGAACGACATCAAGCGCCACTGCCGCGAGCACAACATCCATCTGCACATGGATGGCGCGCGCCTGTGGGAAGCGCAAGCCGGTTTTGGCCAGCCCTTGTCTACCATCTGCGACGGCTTCGATTCTGTGTATGTCTCGCTGTACAAGGGCATCGGCGGCCTCGGTGGCGCCATGCTGGCCGGCAGTGACGCGTTTGTCGAACGCGCGCGTGCCTGGTTCCACCGCCAGGGCGGCAACGTCGTGCATCGCACCCCCTACGTGGTGGCAGCGGCCATGCAGTTCGACGCGCGCATTGCCGCCATGCCGCGCTATTTCGAACGCACGCAGTGGCTGTACGCGCTGCTGCGCGACTATCCGGCGATTGCCGTCAACCCTGCCCAGCCGCAGGCCAACATGCTGCACCTGCATTTGCCCGTCTCGCGCGAGCGGGCCATCGCCATCCGCAACCAGGTAGCCGAAAAGCACGGCATCTGGCTCTTCGGGCGCGCCAGCCACGCCGCCCTGCCCGGGCACAGCGTGGTGGAATGGTATGTGGGCGATCAGTTGCTGGAACTGCCAGACGACACCGTGCGGCTGGCCTTGACCTTGCTGGACCAGGGCATGCGCAAGCAGGCAGCAATTGAATGACAGGCGCAGGTCGGGGTAGGTCGGGTTAGCGCGCAGCGCGTAACCCGACACCACCACTGTCGTGCCCAAAAAAAAGCGCCCTGAGGCGCTTTTTTCATTTCATGGTGGCCGGATTGGCCGCCACTACCTGCTTAGAACTTGTAGTTATAAGCGAGACCGATCAACTGCATGCGGGTCTTGAACAGGCCCTTGGTGGTTTCACCGTTACCGGTGCAAGCAGCCGTAATTGGCGACACCGGCGTGCAGTCATTCTTGTAGTTCATCGGCGCATCCTTGAAGTCGATATAGCTGTAAGCCAGGTCGATCGAAGAATTGGCGTTCAGCTTCCAGTTCGCACCGATCGAGTACTGCATGCGGTCGCTGTCGGGCAAAGCCGGGTGGCGCAGCTCGGCGCTGCGCACCGGTGCCTGATCGTGGGCGATACCGGCGCGCAGCATCAGGCTCTCGCTGTACTTGTAGTTGCTGCCCAGCGAGACGCGGTAAGTGTCTTTCCAGTTTTGGCGGATACGCTCGACGCCTTCGGCCGTCGGCGGGAACTGGATGTCCAGGTTCTGCAGGCGCGAAGTGCGGGTCCAGGTGACGTCGCCCATCAAGGCCCAACGATCATCCATCTGGTGGAAGGCGTTGACCGATACGGTTTCCGGCGTACGCAATTCCACCAGCGCTTCTGAGTTGGCCTTGCGCGATGCCTTGGCAACGAAAGCATTCACTGCAGCATTATTCGACACTTGCGAGAAATCCCAGATAGTGATGCCTTTGAGCTTGTGCGAAATCGATGAACGGTAGGAAATACCGAAACGCGTGCCTTCATTCATCTGGTACAGATAGCCCAGGTTGAAGCCAAAGCCCCAGTCGTGACCATTCATGGAGGCATGGCCGTCCTTGGCGCCTTGCAATGCCAAACCCGCAGCGACCTTGGCAGCCTGCCCCTGCGTCATGCCGATGGAATCTAAGAAAGCCTTCGATGCTGCTGGCGCTTTGTCATGCAAGTAAGCAACCGAACCGGGTACATCCACGCCCTGGCCCAGTTCCGCCTTCATGTATTCGGCCGTGATGCCGAAACCAAACGCGTGGTGCTGATCCAGTTTGAACGATACGGAAGGATTGAGGGCAATCGCTTCGAGCTTGATGTGGGTGATCGCATAGCGGCCGTACCAGTCATTGCCATAGTCGAGCTTGGCGCCGTAGGGCACGAACAGGCCGGCACCGACAGTCCACTGCTCATTGATTTTCTTGCTGGCATACAGCGCTGGCGCAACCACCGCGTCCGGGGCGTAGTCCTTGGTAGCGGCAAATGGCGCACGTGCGGCCGATGGGTAAAACGCCTTCGAACCCATATCCTGGTAGGTCGAATGCGGCACTACGATGGTGCCGCCGCCAACGAACTGCGTACCTTCCAGGCGCGACAGGCCGGCCGGGTTGTAGAAAATAGTCGATGCGTCGCCCGCTTCGGCGCCGCTGGCATCGGCCGTGCCTTGGGCGGCAACGCTTTGCGAACCAAAACGGTAGCCCGATGCTTGAGCGGTAGAGGAGATGCCGGCGAACGCGGCAACGATCAGAAGGGGCAGATATTTATGTTTCAAGTTAGTCTCTTTATTATATATGTGTAATTTTCTTCGGCGCACTATTCGGGACATTTCAAGCTGTCCCGCCTTGCACTTTTCTTGCCGCCGCGAATTGCCTCACTGACGGCATGCGCGAAGCATATAATATTTTTTAGAAAAAAGCGAACGTTCGGTCTTTTTTGTGGCGGAGCGATGTTTTCCTCGCCAATCGCGCTCTGCAAGGGGCTGGCATGGGCGCTTACCGCGGTATCAGAAAGCGCTGCTGCATCAGCGCCAGCATTTGCTCTGCCGGCACGGGGCGCGAAATGAAATAGCCTTGCACTTCGTTACACTGCAGCGCACGCAGGATGTCGAGTTGCTCGCGCGTCTCCACCCCTTCGGCCACCACGCTCATGCCCAGCGCATGCGCCATCGACAAGATGGCGCGCACAAAGACCTCGCCCTGCTCCGAACGGCCCAGCTCCATGGTGAAGGCGCGGTCAATCTTCAAGCCATCCATGGCGAACTTCTGCAACTGCGACAACGAAGAATAGCCGGTGCCGAAATCGTCGACCAGCAGCCGCACGCCCAGGGCGCGGATGGCTGACAGTTGCTCCACGGCGCGATTCTGTTCATCCATCATGGCCGATTCCGTGATTTCCACCTCGATCAGCCGTGCATCGATGCTGTAGCGCGTCAGCGCAGACGCCAGCACCTGGTGCACATCGCCACGGCCGAACTGGCGCGCCGAGACGTTGATGGAGACGGGCACCAGTTCCAGCCCGCTGGCCTGCCAGCGCGCCATTTGCAGGCATACTTTTTCGATGACAACTTCGCCCAGCTGCGAAATCAGGCCGCTGCTCTCGGCCACGGGAATAAATTCCAGCGGCGGCACCATGCCATGCTGCGGATGATGCCAGCGCACCAGCGCCTCCATGCTGCACAGCTCGCCGCTGAAGGCGTCCACGCGCGGCTGGTAGACGACGAGGAACTGATCCTGCTCCAGGGCCACCACCAGGCTTTGCTCCAGCTCGCGGCGGTTGCGGATGGTCTCGTACAATTCCGGCTGGAAGAAGCGGTAATGGCCCTTGCCTGCCCCTTTCACGGCGTACATGGCAATATCGGCGTTCTTCAGCAGCACTTCCGTTTCGGCGCCATCGCGCGGGTACAGGCTGATGCCGATCGAGGCGCCCATCTTGTGGCGTTCGCTGCCTTGGTAAAACGGTTCGTCAAAGGCCAGGGCGATGCGCTGCGCCACCTGTTCGGCACGGCTATCGTCTTCCACCGGATCGAGCACGACGACGAATTCGTCACCGCCCAGGCGGACCACATGGTCGCCCGGCCGCAACACGGCCTTCAGGCGCAGCGACGCGGCACGCAACACCTTGTCGCCTTCGGCGTGGCCCTGCGTGTCGTTGATATCCTTGAAACCGTCGAGATCGATGAACAGTAGCGCCAGCATCTGCTGCGCGATGGCAGCGCGCCCCAGGGCGCCGGGTAGGAATTGCTGCAGCCAATAGCGGTTGGGCAAACCCGTCAAACCATCTTCATTGGCCAGACGGCGCAAGTCGCGCTCATGCTCCTTGGCAGTACTGATGTCTTGCAGGGTCACTGCCAGACGGTCGCCGCTACGCACCAGGCGCCGGCGTATCCAGCGCAAACTGAAGGGATTACCTTCCGGCAATTCGATCTCTTCCTCGGAAAAACCGGACTGCATGGCGGCACGGTAATGCTGCATCAGGTCGCGGAAATATGGCTCATGGGCACGCGACTGCAAGCGCATGCCCAGCAACTGCTCGCGGCGCACGCCGAAGTAGCCGGCGCCCGGCTCATTGCAATCGACGATCTCGAAATCGAGGATGTTGCTGTCCTCGCCGCGCAGGGCGGCAATGATGTAAAAGCCGTCGCTGGTGCCTTCGGTAGCCATGCGATAAGCGTTGCGCACGCCTTCGGACTGGTGATGACGCCATGCCAGGCGCAGCGACAACACGGTGGCGACGGCGGCAAAGGCCAGCAGCAGCACGCTGACGGCCAGGGCGATGCCGATATAAATGGTGCGCGTTTCTTCGTAGGGGTGCAGCAGTTCGCCGTCCGACAGTCCGACCACGGCCGTAAACGGATAGGCTTTCAGCGCCTGCCAGCCTACATAGCGGCTTTGCTGGTCGGAAAAAGCGATCCTGCCGCCCGAATGCATGGCGCCGCTCTCCGTTTCCAGGAAGCTGGTATCGAGAAACGGCCTGCCGTGGCCGCTCTGCATGGGCAAGACGCGCGAACCGAGGCGCGTGCTAAACAGCTCGCCCTCCTCGCCCACCACGGCGGACATGCCGAACTTGCCGAAATTGACACTGTTGTAGAATTCGGAAAAATAGCTGGAATGAATGGAAATGAGCAATACGCCGTCAAAATTACCATCCTCGTCTTCCAGCCGGCGCGTGAAGTGCACCAGGCTTTCATCGGCGCCCGATACTGCGGCAGCCGCTACGCTGGCGCGCCCCAGCGCGATGCGCAGCGCGCTGGAATTGCTGCGCCAGTGGCGCAGCAGGATATCGCTGCGCTCGTTGACCCGCAGCCGCTGCAGCGGCGCCGTGGTCGTCACGGCATGACCCTTGCGGTCGAGGATGGCAACGATGGCAAATTGCGGCAAGGCATACATGCCCCGCGTCTTCAATTGGTCGAGACGCAGCTGACCGTGCGAATGCTCCCACTCATACTTGAGCTGCAGGGTCAGCTGCTCCATCTGTTCCAGAGTGCGCAACAGATACTGGCCATATGCTTTCGACAAGGAAGACACGCTCTCGAGCGCCTGCTGCTGCGCCACCTTCTTTTCCGCTTCCAACTGCAGCAAGGTGGCCGTCCACAACACCGCGCACAAGACCAGCCCAAGCAAGGGCCAAGCCAGGATCAGGCGCAAGTTAGCCTTGAGAAAATCAGCCCTGCTCATCTCCACCATGGCGCCGTTATTATTGTTATTTACAAATTGTCGCAAGAACATGGTGCAGCATCTGCCGTTTCTATGTATTTCTTTAAGGACACACAAATTACCACAAAGTCATGTGTACAGGTGTAACGGTAGCGTATTTATGTGTGCTGACGACAGCCCACCTGTCGTGCCTGCGTTACAATCAGTACCCTTACCGTTGGAGAAATACATGCAGCAATATCAAGATTTGATCAAGACCGTGCTCGAAACGGGCAGCTGGCAAGACAACCGCACGGGCATCCGCACCCTCAGCGTGCCGGGCGCCATGATGCGTTTCGACTTGGCCAACGGCAACTTCCCTGCCGTGACGACCAAGAAACTGGCTTTCAAATCCGTGATCGGCGAATTGTGCGCCTTCCTGCGCGCCTCGCGCAACGCGGCACAGTTCCGCGCGCTGGGCTGCAAAGTATGGGACCAGAACGCCAACGAAAATGCGCAATGGCTAGCCAATCCCTACCGCGAAGGCGAGGATGACTTGGGTCCCGTGTATGGTGTGCAATGGCGGTCATGGCCCGCCTACAAACTGCTCGCTGCCGACCAGCCGGCACAAATTGCCGATGCGCAAAAGAACGGCTTTACGCTCATCGCCCCCATCGTCGACGCTGGCGTGCAAAAAGTATTGCTGTACAAGGCAGTCGACCAGTTGCGCGAGTGCCTCGACACCATCATGACGAACCCGGGCAGCCGGCGCATCCTGTTCCACGGCTGGAACCCGGCCGTGCTCGATGCCGTCGCCCTGCCCGCCTGCCACTTGCTGTACCAGTTCATCCCGAACGCCAGCACGCGCGAGATATCGCTATGTTTATATGTACGCAGCAACGATATCGGCCTGGGCACGCCCTTCAACATCGCCGAAGGCGCAGCCCTGCTGCACCTGGTGGCACGCCTGACGGGCTACACGCCGCGCTGGTTCACCTACTTCATCGGCGACGCGCACATCTATGAAAACCACCTCGACATGGTGGAAGAACAATTGAAGCGCACGCCATTCCCGGCGCCGCGCTTTGTCATTTCCGACCGCGTGCCCGACTATGCCAAGACGGGCAAGTACGAGCCGCAATGGCTGGAAAAAATCGAACCGTCGGATTTCTCGCTGGAAGGCTATGAACACCATGCGCCCATCAAGGCGGCGATGGCCGTCTGATGCCGGTCAAACCGCTGGCAGCGATGCAGCGCCAGCCGTTTGACCAACGACAGGGCAGCGAGTTCGTCCGATCGACGCTGCCGTTCACGGCGACGCGTGCATGATCGACATGCGCACGGTTTCATCGACTTCCGGCAGCACATCGCGCCAGCGACCTAGCCCGGCTCTGTACCCGGACCACCAGCGCCACCTGCGCCACCCGGTCCGCGTCCGCCCGGCGGACCAAAACGCGGTTCGCGCTCGCCCTCTTTTGCTGCCGACGTCGCGCCGCCGAGGCGATACGACAGCCCCACATACAGCATGCGCCCATCGAAGCGGCGCGTGCTTGTCTCGCGCAAGGAAGCGCTGTTGATGATGGTTTCCATCTTGTTGCTGCTAAACACATCGGTCACGTTCATGACCAGGCTCAGTTGCGGCGTCACCGTGTGGCGCAGACTCAGGTTCAAGGTATTGTTCGGCGAGCGGTAGCCCTGACCCGAGAGCGTTTTTCCTTGCATTTGCAGGGCCAATTGCAGCTGGTTAGCCGGATTGATCTGATAATTGAGGCGTGCGCGGCCACTCAGGGCATTCGCCGTGCGCGTGCTGCGGTTGCCCAGGTCGTCTGAGCTGGTTTGCTCGCTGCGCGCCAGGTTGCCGCTCGTGTTCAGCGTCAGGGCCGGGGTCAGCTTGCCGCTGATGCTGAACTCCAGGCCGCTCGAATGGCTGCCCTCGCCGTTTTCACGCGTCGTCAGCAGCACGTTGTCGCTAATAAAATAGCGGTAATCAACGATAGCGTCCGTGTCGCGCCGGTGGTAGGCGCGCAAGCTGCTTTCCAGGCCTAAGAGCTTGGTTTCATAGCCGATCTCGAAGGCATCGGTCTGCGTGGGTTTGAGCTTGGGATTGCCGGTCGAGACATTGAACTCGTCACGGTAAACCACGTAAGGGTTCAGGTCGCCGGCGCTCGGGCGGCGCAGGCGGTGCGCATAGCTGAAGCGGACATTGCTCTCGTCACTGACCTTGTAGGTAGCAAACAGGCTGGGAATATAGTTGACGTAATTGTTGCTGGCCTCGACGCCACCGGTGATCTGGCGCACGTGCAAGTCCGTGTATTCGGCGCGCAAACCGGCCAAGGCGCCCCAGCGCTCGCTCAGGCGCATCTGGTAGGAACCGTACAGCGCGACAGTGCGCTCGTCGAGCTCGAAACGGTTGCTGCGCATGGGATTGAGCGTTTCCACCAGGCTAGTGGGGTTGATGTTGGTGTACAGGGTGTCGAAGCTGCTCTGGTTATCGGCCACCTTATAGCCCAGCTTAGCCGTGCCGCCCGCCAGTGGACGCTCATAGTCGCCGCTGAAGTCGACGATGCGGTTGCCCGTATCGCTGTGCTGGCGCGCGCGGCTGTCGAAGGCATGCACGGGCGCGAGCGTGTAGGTATTGACGTAATCGCTGTCGCTCTCGTTGGCCGACGACGATACGCGCAAGTCGATTTTCAGGGTTTCACCTGGCAATTCGCCCTTATGGTCGTAGCGCGCCCCCCAGCTGTAGTTGCGGCTGTCGCCATTGCGCACGGTGCTGCGCACATAGTCACCGATGCGGCTGCCCGTGCTGTCGCCATTGATGTAGCGGTCGAGCGAACGCTGGTCGTTGCCGCGCCCGTTATACGACACGCTGGCGGCCAGGGTATCTTGCGTATTGAGGTTGTAATTGACGCTGCCGTGCAAGCCCAGCGAGTCATTCAAGCCATTGCTGGTGGAATGCTGGCTGCTGGGGGCAAAAGCACCCATACCGGGCACCAGGCGGTCCAGGCGCTCGCGGCTGACCTCGCCGACAGAGTTGCGGCCGTCGTGGCGCACATAGACGCCGCCCTGGTAGCCCCAGGGACCGTCGTTGTAGCTGCCAGACACGCCGCCGTTGTAGCGTCCAGCGATACCCGCATTCGCATTCACGCTAGCAAAGCCGCCCGGCTTGCGGTTACGTCGCATCACCAGGTTCAAAATCGGCCCCCCTCCAGCCTCATTGCCGAACTGCGCGCCGGGATTGTTAATCACTTCCACCGATTCGATATCGTCAGCTGCCATGGCGTTCAGGGTAGCGCCGCGCGCATCGCCCTGCAGCATGGCCGAGGGCTTGCCATCGATCAATATCTGCACATTGCTGCTGCCGCGCAAGGATACGGAACCATCGGCACTCACGGCCACCGACGGCACATTACTCAAGGCATCGGCCGCCGTGCCATTGCTGCTGCCCACGTCGGACTTGACGTCGTAGACTTGCCGGTCGATGCGCCCGGTGGGACGCTCGGCCGTCACGCTGACGGAAGGAGAAGCGTCAATGGCAGGCGCCTTGGCCGGCACCGGCTTGACGATGGCGTCGCTGGTGACAGTTTGCGCTTGGACGGCGCTGCCGGCGACTAGCAGGCTGGCGCCCGCCAGACAGTGGAAAAGGTTTGTATGCATTTGGCTTAAAAATAATCGTCACGCTAAGGATGAGGCTCTACGCTACAGCGAGAGAGCACTTTTAAAGCATGCCACGATTAGCGCAGCCAAAGCAAATGCCAGGCCTTGTTTTTACTTCAATTTACAAATCTCTTCCACTTGTAGCCGCACAAGCTCATTCGATCAACCGTACGCTAGCGCAGAAACTCAGTCATCGATAAATCTCCCCGCTGCGCATCACCGTGTTCAACGGGCAAACCGACATACAAGTCGTGGGCGGTGACGAGCGGGCGCTCGATGACAGCGGCAAGCGCTGAGCCGAGTCCAGGCTTTCCATGGGATTATTTATTCAGCAGTGGGAGCGTCGCACCAGGGCGCAGGGCAAGGCGCGTCGTCCGAAGGCAGTACGCATGTACAGATGCGTTGAAACGCCTGACAAAACCATAGCGAGCGGCAGCGAGTTATGGCCGAGGCGCGCAGCTGTGCCTGGTCTGGGCCGCCGAGGCAGTGAGCATCGGCGGCCGAAAATCGCCACGACAGCAGGTTTTGACCGCTGTTTTAGGCGTTGATACCGAAAGAGCGTGCCAGCGGGCCCAGGCCGCCCTTGAAACCTTGGCCGATGGCCTTGAATTTCCACTCGCTGCCAGCGCGGTAGATTTCGCCGAAAATCATGGCCGCTTCTGTCGAACCATCTTCCGACAGGTCGTAGCGGGCAATTTCCGCGCCGTTGTCGCCATTGAGGCAACGGATGAAAGCCTTGCCCACCATGCCGAAGTTCTGCTTGCGGGCTTCGGCGTCGTGAATCGTGACGGCCACGGCGATCTTGTCGATGTCGGCTGGCACGCTGGCCAGGTCGACGGCGATTTTCTCGTCGTCGCCATCGCCGCCGCCCGTGGTGTTGTCACCCGCGTGGACGATGGAACCATCCTGCGACTTCAGGTTGTTGTAAAAAATGAAATCAGCATCGGAACGCGCCTTGCCATCCGTTTTCAGCAGAAAGGCGCTGCCGTCCAGGTCAAAAGCGGCGCCATCGGTGGCGCGCGGGTCCCAGCCAAGGCCAATCACGATTTTCTTCAAGCCAGGAGCTTCCTTGCTCAGGTTGACATTGCCGCCTTTTTGCAAACTGATCGCCATGGTAATTCCTTTTCAATTAGTGGGTTGCATTCGGTGCTACAAGTCATTTCGCCGGCACTCCGGCTTGATGCCCTATGAGCCTACCATAAAGTGCCTGCTTGTCAGTCGCGTACTATTGAAAATAATGCCACAAGAAAAGACTGTACCGCCTCCCGGATGAGCAAAATGACGGATAATACTGCTCGACAAAAATTTCCATCACCATGAGCGATACGACCCCTGGCTTGGACTTGCCTGAAGGCAGCACGCGACTCGTTTGCATTCCCGGCACCTTGTGCGATGAACGTCTGTGGTCGCGCCTGGTCCCTGCCCTGGGCGACGCCTTTCATCTGCAGCACCTGCCCTTGCATCAGGCGCGTACGCGCGCGCAGATGCAATCGATGATAGCCAGGCACTGCACTTCACCAGTGCATCTGCTGGGTTTTTCGCTGGGCGCCTACCTGGCGCTCGAACATGCGCTGGCGCACCCGCAGTGCATCAAGTCCCTCACTTTGATCGCCAATTCGGCCAAAGGTTTGCAGCCGACCGAAATGAGCGCGCGCCAGCGCATCGTCGCCATGCTCGAACGCAACGCCTATACGGGCATCACGCGCCAGCGCCTGCGCGAACTGCTGCACCCGTCACACTTGCACGACGCCAGCATCACTGACCTGATCTTACAGATGGGACTGGACCTGGGCAAGGAGGTGCTGCTGGCGCAATTTATCACCACCATAGCCCGCCCGGACCTGATGGCGCGCTTGCCGGAACTCGATTTTCCCGTGCTGATCGTGGGCGCAGAAGACGATCAGCTGGTCCCTGCCGACGACTTGCGCGCCATGGCGACTCGCCTGCCGCAAGCGACCCTGCACATGCTCAGTGACGACACCGGTCACATGATCCCGCTGGAGGCGCCGCGCGCGCTGGCCGCCGCCCTGCGCGCGCATCTGGAGGCGACAGACAATTTAAAGGATAATGTCGTGCATCGGGCCATGCCCCCACCACTTTCACAGAACCAATGAGCCATTTGACCATCATCGTCGCCACCGACCAGCAAGGCGGCATCGGCATCAACAACACCTTGCCGTGGACATTACCGGAAGACCTGGCGCACTTCAAGCGCCTGACGACGGGCCACCCCATCCTCATGGGCCGCAAGACCTTCGATTCCATCGGCCGCCCGCTGCCAAACCGCCGCAACATCGTCATTACGCGCAATGCGCAGTGGCGCCATGAAGGCGTGGAAACGGCGGCGTCGCTGGAAGAGGCCATCGCCCTGCTCGACGGCGCAGAAGGCTATGTCATCGGCGGCGCCGAGATTTACAAGCAAGCATTACCGCTGACACAGCGTGTGATCATCACGGAAATCGGCCAGACATTTGACTGCGACGCGTTTTTTCCCGCCATTGAACATGCCGTTTGGCAAGAAACAGCGCGTGTATCGCAGGTTTCGGAGAAATCTGGCCTGCCTTACGCCTTTGTCACACTGCAACGCAAAGCCTGATAAGGTTGAGCTGTAACGTTGATAATTGCGTGGGCAAAACGTTGCTGTAATACCCCAGTCACACCGTTGCGTCACGCTAGCGCTCTTTCGTGATGTTTTGAGACCATATTTTTTTCCCGCAGACGCCGCATTTCTGCGAGAATCCCGTTCTTATTTTTTTTATGCGGCTGCCGGGTTTCACGACCGCCTGACCGTCGCGCCCTAGTCCGCCCCTCGATTACGTCAGGGGCGGCTTGCTTTTTTGGAGACATGCATGAAATTTCGTTTCCCTATCGTCATCATTGACGAGGATTTCCGTTCTGAAAATACGTCCGGCCTGGGTATTCGCGCCCTTGCCGCCGCAATGGAAAAAGAAGGCATGGAAGTGCTGGGCGTGACCAGTTACGGCGATTTGTCGCAATTTGCCCAACAACAGTCGCGCGCGTCGGCCTTCGTGCTGTCGATCGACGATGAAGAGTTCGGTGCCGGTTCCGTCGAAGAAACCGACCACGCACTGAAGTCCCTGCGCGCCTTCGTCGAAGAAATCCGCTACAAGAACGCCGATATCCCGATTTATCTGTATGGCGAAACGCGCACCTCGCGCCATATCCCCAACGATATCTTGCGCGAACTGCATGGTTTCATCCACATGTTCGAAGACACGCCGGAATTCGTCGCGCGCCACATCATCCGTGAAGCGAAATCCTACCTCGACGGCCTGTCGCCGCCCTTCTTCCGCGCGCTGGTGCACTACGCCAACGACGGCTCCTACTCATGGCACTGCCCCGGCCACTCGGGTGGCGTGGCATTCCTGAAGTCGCCGATCGGCCAGATGTTCCACCAGTTCTTCGGTGAAAACATGCTGCGCGCCGACGTCTGCAACGCCGTCGAAGAGCTTGGCCAGCTGCTCGACCATACAGGCCCAGTCGCCGCCTCGGAGCGCAATGCGGCGCGCATCTTCAATGCCGACCATTGTTACTTTGTGACCAATGGTACGTCGACCTCGAACAAAATGGTGTGGCACTCGACCGTGGCGCCGGGCGACATCGTCGTCGTTGACCGCAACTGCCACAAGTCCATCTTGCACTCGATCATCATGTGCGGCGCCATTCCCGTGTTCCTGATGCCGACGCGCAATCACCTGGGCATCATCGGCCCTATCCCGCTGGCTGAATTCACGCCGGAAAGCATTGCCCGCAAGATCGAAGCGAATCCGTTCGCGCGCGAAGCGAAGAACAAGAAACCACGTATTTTGACCATCACCCAATCGACTTACGATGGCGTGATCTACAACGTGGAAACCCTGCGCGAAATGCTCGATGGCAAGATCGACACCCTGCACTTCGATGAAGCATGGCTGCCGCACGCCACCTTCCACGATTTCTACAAAAATATGCACGCCATCGGCAAGGACCGTCCGCGGGCCAAGGAATCGATGATCTTCTCGACCCAGTCGACGCACAAATTGCTCGCTGGCCTGTCGCAAGCCTCGCAAATCCTCGTGCGCGAATCGGACACGGTCAAACTGGACCGGGATGCCTTCAACGAGGCCTACCTGATGCACACCTCGACCTCGCCGCAATACTCGATTATCGCCTCCTGCGACGTGGCCGCTGCCATGATGGAAGCGCCGGGCGGCACCGCGCTGGTGGAAGAATCGATCATGGAAGCGCTCGATTTCCGCCGCGCCATGAAAAAGATCGACCAGGAATGGGGTCAGGACTGGTGGTTCCAGGTCTGGGGTCCGGAAAAATTCAACGACGAAGGCATGGGCCAGCAGGAAGACTGGATGATACGCGCCGAAGATGACTGGCACGGCTTCGGCGACCTCGCCCCCGGCTTCAACATGCTCGACCCGATCAAGGCGACCATCGTCAACCCGGGCCTGTCGCTGGACGGCCAGTTCGGCGAGACGGGCATTCCTGCATCCATCGTCACCAAATACCTGGCCGAGCACGGCGTCATCATTGAAAAATGTGGCCTGTACTCGTTCTTCATCATGTTTACCATCGGCATCACCAAGGGCCGCTGGAATACTTTGCTGACGGCCTTGCAGCAATTCAAGGACGACTACGACAAGAACCAGCCGATGTGGCGCATCTTGCCGGAATTTGCGGCGGCCAACCCACGCTACGAAAAAATGGGCTTGCGCGACCTGTGCCAGCAAATCCACGATTTCTACAAGGCCTACGATGTGGCGCGCTTGACGACGGAAATGTATTTGTCGGACATGATCCCGGCCATGAAACCGTCGGACGCGTTCGCCAAGATGGCGCACCGCGAAATCGAGCGCGTCGCCATCGACGACCTCGAAGGGCGTATCACCTCCATCCTGCTGACGCCGTATCCACCGGGCATTCCACTGCTGATCCCGGGTGAGCGCTTCAACAAGACCATCGTCGACTACCTGCGCTTCGCACGCGACTTCAACGAGCGCTTCCCCGGCTTCGAGACGGATGTGCATGGCCTCGTGAAACGCGAAGTCGATGGCAAGCGTGGTTACTTCGTCGACTGCGTTCGCCAGTAACGATGCCCTAGGAGCACCGCTGCCTACATGACGCCGCCTGATGCAAATCAGGCGGCGTTTTGCATTGCAGGCCAGCGCACACGCTGGCGCCAGATCAAACCGCGACGATAGCGGGCATCCGGGATGGGCGACTCATGCGCGCGTGGCGACGGCATGGCGAACGGCATTTCGCCGATAGCGTAACGACCATCGTTTCCGATGCAGTGATTTTCCCTCTCAAGATGAGTTTTCGAACAAGCTTAATTGGCGGAAATGATTACGTCGTTTATACGCCACAGTACAGCCTATCCATAAAAAATATTTTTCATTTTTAAAAAATAAACTTCGGCTTAAACACCTGAAAAATGCATCAAATTCATCTAAAAGAACCTTAAAAATTCATGTGATCAACACGCAAACAGTTATTTGGACGCGGATTCCGGTAAGCAAGCCCTACAATTAGCAGGTCATATTTTTATTGCCCCAGGGAAACTAATGACTTACCGTACCTTACGCCACTTACTGGCCATCGCATCGCTGACTGTACTTACGGCCTGTGGCGGTGGCGGTGGCGGCGACAGCCAGTCCGATACTGCCCGCAATCCCGACATTTCGGTCGTGCCGCCAGCAAGCACTGTCCCCGGCACAACGCCGGGCGACACCACGGCACCGCCACCCCTGAGCACGCCCCCAAGCAAACAGACGAGCACATTTACGCGCCCGCAAGCATCGCGCTTCCTGGGCCGCGCCACGTTCGGGCCGGACATGGCGGCCATCGAGGCGCTGGCCGCCAGCGATAGCGAGGCTTGGTTTCGCGCACAGTTTTCCAAGCCACAAACCTTGCACCGCAAGTATATCGACGCAAAATATCCGGCCGCAGGCGCGGCGGCCAGCAAGGCTAATCCGACCGATTTCTATGAATCGTTCTGGCAGCAGGCGGTACGCGGCGATGACCAGTTGCGCCAGCGCGTCGCCTTTGCGCTCAGTGAAATCTTCGTCGTCTCCACGCAAAGCCAGGCCGTGTGGCCGCAGACGCGGGGCCTGGCAAGCTATTACGATATGCTGGGGCAACAGGCGTTCGGCAACTTCCGCACCCTGCTACAGGGCGTGGCCACGCATCCGATGATGGGGCTGTACCTGTCACACCTGCGCAACCAGAAGGAATCGAGCACGCGCACGCCCGACGAAAATTTCGCGCGCGAAGTCATGCAATTATTTACCATCGGCCTCTACCAGCTGAATGCGGATGGCTCAGTGAAATTATCTGGTGGCAAGCCGATCGACACCTATACGCGCGACGATGTGAGCGCTCTGGCAAAAGTATTCACGGGCTGGAGCTGGGCTGGGCCAGACCAGGCCGCGAACCGTTTTTATGGCAGCGTGGCCGATCCCGATCGCGACTGGAAACCGATGCAAAACTACGCGGCGTTTCACTCCACCAGCGAAAAACACTTTCTCGGCGTGAGTGCGGCAGGCGCCGGCGAAGGCGAAGCGGACATGGCGCTAGCCCTCGACACCCTGTTCAACCACCCGAATGCTGGCCCCTTCTTTGGCCGCCAGCTGATCCAGCGCCTGGTCACCAGCAATCCCAGCCCGGCCTATGTGGGCCGGGTCGCAGCCGCCTTTGCCAACAATGGTGCGGGCGTGCGCGGCGACATGCAGGCCGTGATCCGCGCCGTGCTGCTGGACCCCGAGGCACTGGCGCCAGCCGGCGGCACCCTGCGCACGGGCAAACTGCGCGAACCGCTGGTGCGTTTGGGCAACTGGATGCGCGCCTTCAACGCCAAGGACGCCGCCTTGCAATACCGCATCTATTACCTCAGCGATCCACTCTCGGGGCTGGGCCAGAATCCCATGAATGCGCCGTCCGTGTTCAACTACTTCCGCCCCTCCTACGTGCCGCCCAATTCGGCGCTGGCAGCAGCGGGCCTGGTGGCACCGGAAATGCAGATCACGTCGGAGCCTTCCGTCACCGGTTACCTGAACTTCATGCAAGATGCCATCCGCGGCGGCGTGGGGGAAAGCCGCGCCGTGCAGGCCGACTACACGGCTGAACTGGCCCTGGCCAGCGAGCCGGGCGCCTTGCTGGACCGTATCGACTTGCTTTTAATGTCCGGCAATATGTCGTCCCGGCTGCGCAGCAAGATCCTCGCTGCGGTCACTAGCATCGCCATTCCCGCCGCCAGCGCCAGCAACGCCGCACAAGTGACGACGGCGAAAACCTACCGCGTGCACCTGGCCATTTTCCTGGCCATGGCCTCGCCCGAATACCTGGTTCAAAAATAAGGAAGCGACATGACGACCACCTCCCATTTCTCGCGCCGCCGCTTCCTCGGCTCCATGCTGGGCCTGGCCGGCAGCACGGCTGCGCCATTCGCCCTCAACCTGGCGGCCATGGGCCAGGCGGCGGCGCAGTCAGCCGACGGCTACAAGGCCCTCGTGTGCCTGTTCATGGCCGGCGGCAACGATGCCTTCAACACGGTGCTGGCCACCGACACGCCATCCTGGAATGAATACCTGCGCTTGCGCAACACAGGGGGTAACGATTCGATCCACCTGGCCGGCCTCGGTGAAACAGGCGGCGTACTGCCGATCACGCCCGCCACGGCGCAAGCGGGACGCAGCTTTGCCTTGCATCCCTCCCTTGGCCCCTTGAAAGACTTGTTCGACGGCGGCCGCGCCGCCATCATCGCCAATGCGGGCACCCTGATACAGCCAGTGACACTGGCGCAATACAAAGCAGGCAATGTGGCGCTGCCGCCGAAGTTGTTTTCGCATAACGACCAGCAATCGACTTGGCAATCTGGCCTGCCGGAAGGCGCCAGCGTGGGCTGGGGCGGACGCCTGGGTGACCTGCTGGGCACGGGCAACGGCAATGCAACGTTTACGGCCATCTCGGCTGCGTCGAATGCCCTCTTCCTCAGCGGGCGACAGGTGCGCCAGTTCCAGGTGGGACAGGCGGGCGCCGTGCCGATCCGCAATATCGGCGGCAGCGGCTCTCTGTTCGGCACCACCGAGGGCGAGGCCGCTTTGCGTGACATCATCAGCACGGCGAGCGACGACATGATGGAACAGGAACACGTGGCGACAGTACAGCGCGCCATTTCCAGCCAGAGCGTGCTGAGCGGCGCCATGCTGGCGGCCGGCGCGGGTGGCGTACCCAATCCGCCACCCTACATCAATCCGAACACGGGCGCGTCCGGCGTCAATCAGTTGGCCGTGCAATTGCAGACCGTGGCGCGCATCATCGGCGGGCGCGGCGCCCTGGGGGCGAAACGGCAAGTGTTTTATGTGACCTTGGGCGGCTTCGACACGCATGACCGCCAAAAGGAGCTGCATGGCGACCTGATGGCGCGCCTGGCGCACGCGCTCGCGTATTTCGACGCCACGCTGGCAGCCCTGCAGGGCGCCGACGTGCGGCGCCAGGTGACGACGTTTACGGCGTCGGACTTCGGCCGCACCTTCAGCAGCAACGGTGACGGCACGGATCACGGCTGGGGTGCCCACCACTTTGTCGTGGGCGGCGCCGTCAAGGGCGGCGACATCTACGGCACATTCCCCGCCACGGGCCTGGGCCATGCGCTGGACGTCGGCTCCGGCGTGCTGCTGCCGACCACTTCCGTCGAACAGTACGGTGCCACCCTGGCGCAATGGTTCGGCGTGGCCGACAGCCAGCTAGCCGACGTGTTCCCGAATATCGGCAACTTCAGCCGGCGCGACCTGGGTTTCATGAAAGCAGCGTAAGCAACTGCCGCTGGCGTTGAGCAACTGCAACTTGATGCTGAGCGGCACGCCCGCCGCCACGCTCTAGGGCCATTGCCAGCAGCCAGCTGGCCGGGCAAGATAGACGCCCGGCCCTTGCAAGCGCTCAGGTCTTGGGCAATGTCACGCCAACCTGGCCCTGATATTTGCCACCACGGTCCTTGTACGAGGTTTCGCACACTTCATCGGATTCGAAGAACAGCACTTGCGCCACGCCTTCATTGGCGTAGATTTTCGCCGGCAACGGTGTCGTATTGGAAAACTCCAGGGTCACGAAACCTTCCCATTCCGGCTCGAACGGGGTGACGTTGACGATGATGCCGCAACGCGCATAGGTGCTCTTGCCCAGGCAAATCGTCAGCACATTGCGGGGAATGCGGAAATACTCGACCGTGCGGGCCAGCGCGAATGAGTTCGGCGGAATGATGCAATAGCCCTTGCCGGAGACATCGACGAAATTATTTGCGTCAAAATTCTTCGGATCGACGATGGTGGTGTTGATGTTGGTGAATAACTTGAACTCGTCGGCGCAACGGATGTCATAGCCATAGCTGGAGGTGCCGTAGGATACGATGCGGTTGCCGTCGCGTTCCTTTACCTGGCCCGGTTCGAACGGCTCGATCATGCCCGTTGTTTCCGCCATGCGGCGTATCCATTTATCGCTTTTAATCGTCATCGCAGGGGCTTCTTTCTAGAATATCGGAATGGCGGGGCTGCACGCCTGGCACAGGCGCGGCCCGAATGGCAGGATTTTACTTGAAAACCCGCCACTGTTGGCCCTTGCAACATGAAAATCGTTGGCCTGAGGCTACTCTTTAGCCAGCAAGGAAGTGACCATCTCGCGCACCACTTGCGCCGTCAGTTCCGGGTTTTCCATGGGAAACAGATGCCCGCCCGGCACCTGGCGGAAATACTTGCCGACCAGCTTGCGCGTGGCTTTCAAGCCTGCCTGGCGACATTCCACCGATTCCGTGCCGCCGATAAAACCGATGGGCACGGGCAAGCCGTTCTTGACGAGGCCGCCGATGTGATGCGGCAGACTGCGGTAGACCTGTGTTTCCACTTCGCGCGTAAAGCGCAGCTGCACCCCTTGCGGATGCGGCGCCAGGCCGCTATCGATATAGTCGTGCAACACTTGCGGCGCCCAGATGGCGAACATGTCCTTGGCGGCAAAGTGGGCATACGCGGCTTGCGCGTCGGGCCACAGCTTGCGCCGCCGGGCAGAAAAGCGCGAAGGGGAAAAGCGCTCGCCCAGCGCCGTATTGCGCGCCAGGCGCACCAGCAAGGCGCGCCAGCCGGCCACCACGGGTGAATCGAGCAAGACCACGCAGCGCACCAGGTCGGGCCGCTGCTTGGCGACCATCACGCTGAGCATGCCACCGAGCGAATGGCCGACGAGGATCACGGGCGCGCTGTAGCGGCGCTCCAGCTCATCGATATACTCGCGTACCAATTCCGGCCAGCCCGTGCTGACCGGGTATTCGGGGTCGTGCGCGTGCATGTCGAGCGCTTGCACGGCGTAATGTTGGCTAAGCAAGCCGAACAGCTTGCGGTAAGTGCCGGCCGGATAACTGTTGGCGTGGGCAAAGTGCAGTTGCGGGAGTGTCATCGTAGGATGGTGCCGGTGAATGCAATAGACAATTGTAATGGCATGCTGGCAAGCCGTATCAGAGGAAGGCCTCTAATTGCCCGCGCCCATGGCCATGCCGGGCACGAAGGAGGCCAGCACTGCGCTCAGCTCGGCGCTTGACTCCACCACGCAAAAGGCATCATCGAACGCATGCTCGCGGTTCATATGATTGCGCACAATAATGCATTCCAGCCCGGCTGCGTTGGCGGCGCGCAAGCCGCGCGGCGAATCTTCCACGGCCACGCACTGGGCAGCGCTTAGCCCAAGGCGCTGCAAACCCAGCGCGTAGCCGTCAGGGGCCGGCTTGCTTGCCCCATACATTTCACGCGTCAGCACGAAGTCAAAGTGCGGCAACATGCCGGTGGCCGCATGGCTGATCTGAAAATGCTGTGCGTAAGCGCTCGTCACCACGCCCATGGCCACATGCGGGCGCAGCGCCGCCAGCAACGTTGCGATGCCGGGCATGGCGAGCCGGCGCGCCTGGCGCAAGCGTTGCCCAAACAACACGCTGCGCTCGGCGCGCAAGCGCTCGACCAGTTCGATCGCGTGGCCCCGCCCCAGCAACACATGCCAGGCGCCATAGTTATTGTCCAGGAACCAGTCAAAAAATTGCTTTGGCGTCAAGTCTATGCCGTAGGGCAAAAGCAAGTCGCGGTTGCTTTCGTAAAACAATTGCTCGGTGTTGACCAGCACGCCATCGTTATCCCACAACACGCCGCAGATGGTTTTCATGGCTAGGCTCGGTTCAATAACTTACTTGAAAAAGATATCGTAAGACAATTTGACGATCAGCAACACCAGCAGCACGAGGAAGAGGATGCGCACGAAGGCGGCGCCGCGCCGCACGGCGATCCAGGTGCCGGTCAGGGCGCCCAGGATATTGCACACTGCCATCGGTGCGGCCACCGCATACACGACGTGGCCGGCGGGAATGAAAAAAGCCAGGGCAGCGACGTTGGTGGCGATATTGACCAGTTTCGAGCAGGCCGAGGCAAGGATGAAGTCGAAGCCGAAGACGCGGATAAAGAGGAAGATCAAAAAGCTGCCCGTACCCGGCCCGAACAGGCCATCATAAAAGCCGATGGCGCCGCCGATGACGATGGCGAGGATGCGTTCGCGCCCACCGATGGGGCGCGCTACGCGCGTGGTGCCGAAATCCTTCTTGATGAAGGTGTAAATGGCCATGATGATGATTAACACCAGCACCATGGGGCGCACCACCTGCTGCGGCACATAGGACACGGCAGCGGCGCCGATGAAGGACATGATGAAGGCGCTGGCCACAGCCGGCAGCACCAGCAGCCAGGGAATATGCACCTTGCCGACAAACGCGCGGGCGGCAAACGTGGTGCCGCAGGCCGACGCCAGTTTATTCGTGCCCAGCAAGGAGGTCGAGGCCATGTTCGGCATCAGGTTGAACAAGGCCGGCAGCTGTATCAGCCCGCCCCCGCCCACAGCGGCATCGATCAGGCCGGCAAAGAAGGCAAATAAACACAGCAGCGAGATGGTCAGCATGATAGGCAATGAAAAATGAGCAACAGCGGCAGTATAGGCGCCTTGGGTTTTTCCAGATGCAACTTCAAATTGCGGAAAACGCAATCATCCGTAACGCTTGACGGAATGCACCGCGTGCGCTCTACTGGCCTCTTTTGCCGGGAGTCATGCAATGTCGATGAAACTGATGTGGGAGATACGCGCTTTTTGCAGCGTGGTCGAAAAGCGCAGCTTCATCCATGCGGCACGCATGCTGGGACGCTCGCCGTCGGCCGTCACGCGCGCCATCCAGTTCCTCGAAGACGCCATCGGCGCCGAGCTGATCGTGCGCACGCAAAAGCAGTTCACGCTGACGACGGCTGGCGAAACCTATTACGCGTCAGCCAGGCACTTGCTGGAAACGCAGGCCGAGGCGGAAGACCAGCTCGCTGAACTGAGTAATTCGCCACAAGGCTGGGTGCGCCTGTCAGCGCCGGAAATTTTGTCCTTGGGCTTCTTGCCCAAAGTGGTGGCGCAATTTTCACGCGACTACCCGAATGTGTCGGTGGACATCCATTTCTCGGACAAATCGATCGACCCGATCCAGGAAAAGCTGGACTTTGCCATCCGCGGCGCCTTCCCACAGTCCAGTGAGCTGATCGGCTACCCGCTGTGGAATTACCGCCGCTATATGTACGCTTCGCCCGACTATCTACAACGCATGGGCGCGCCCGACGAACCGGAAGAGCTGGCCGGCCACGACATCATCATGCACTCGGCTCCGCGCATCCTGCGCGACTGGCATTTCGTCTCTGCGACGCGCAACGTGCGCTACCAGGTACAACCGCGCTTCCGCTTTACTTCCGGCATCGCCACTTTCCAGGCGGCCCTGGAAGGCGCCGGCATCGTACGCCTGGCCAGCTGGCTGGCGGAACCGGCGGTCGCCAGCGGCAGCTTGCGCCGGGTCTGCACGGCGTACCGGCTGACGTCGTCCAAGGAGCTCGACCCCAGCATCCACGCCGTGTACGGCAGCTCGCGCATGGCCAAGGGGGCGCGGCTGTTTTTGGAATATGTGCGCCAGCAAGGGCTCAAAATAGCCGATGAACGCGTCCTGTAGCTTCTATTGCGTCTATTGCGTCTATTGCGCGACGACGGTGTCACCATACACGGCAAACTGCACGCCATCGACGCCAAGGCCAGCTACCATCGGACTGCCCGTCATAGCGCAGCGCTAACGTCCATGCCAATAGCGCGGCCGCCAGTGCCGATACAGCGTCACGTCGATACCCTCGCCAAACGCCAGCACCACAGCCCCCGTCACATCGGTGCGCAGGCGCGTGATGCCCATGTCGCCATAGCGCGCATACACCTGCGCTTTCGGATGTTTATAGCGATTGCGGTGCCCGACCTGGAAAATCGCCAAGCCCGGATGGACGGCGTTCAAGAACGCTGGCGTGGAAGACGTTCCGCTGCCATGGTGCGGCGCCAGCAGCACGTCGGCCGCCAGCTCACCCTGCGCCGAGCGCGCCAGCAATTGCGCTTCTTGCGCCGCTTCGATGTCGCCGGCCAGCAAAATTGCATGCTTGCCTGCCGTGATTTTCAGCGTGCAGCTGCGGGCGTTCGGTTTCAATGAAATGTCCGTGTGACTGGCAAGCAGTGGATGCAACATGGCGAAGTGCACGCCTTCCCAGGTCCAGCTCTGGCCTGCCATGCAGTGCAGATAGGGCCGCTGCGATTCGCGCCGCACCTCGATGGCCGGGTGGCCATCGAACAGCGACGAGGCCAGCCAGCCCACGTCTATGTTTTCCAGCAAAGAGACGGCACCGCCCGCGTGATCGAGGTCACTGTGGGAAATGATGACGCCATCGAGCTTGGCAATGCCACGCGCGCGCAAGTAAGGCACGATGACGCGGCTGGCGCCGTCGGAATCGAGGCTGTAGGCGGGCCCCGTGTCGTACAGCAGACGATGGCCATGCGTTTCCACCAGGACGGCCATGCCTTGCCCCACGTCAAAGGCCGTAATCCACATCTGGCCTGGCGGCGGACTCGACGGCAAGGCCGTCAGCAGCGGCAGCCAGCCCAGCATACCGGCCCAGCGCTGCGGCCATCCGCGTGGCGCCAGCAGCCATGCCGTGCCAAACAAGGCCCAGCAAAAACTCCACAGAGGCGGCGCGGGCGCCGTCCACACGGCAAAGCGGCGCGCACCCAGCCATTCCAGCACCTGCGCCAACATTTGCACGATGGCGTGCGCCAGTAGCAGCAACGCATCGGACACGGGTGCGGGCAACAGGCTGCCGGCCAGCGACAAAGGCGTAACCAGCAGGCTGATGACGGGAATGGCCAGCGCATTGGCCACCGGGCTGACCAGCGATACTTGCGAGAACAGCAGCATCGTCAACGGCACCAGTCCCACCGTTACCACATACTGCGTGTGTGCGCCCAGCGCCACAGCGGCGCGCAAGCGGCGCCAGCGACTGGCGCTCTCGGGCAAAGGCGCCGTGATACGCCCTGCCGTCTCATACAGGATGGTGGCGACGGCGCCGAACGACAGCCAAAAACCGGGCCACAGCACGGCCCACGGATCGAGCAGCAGCACCACGCCCAGCGCCAGGCAGAGCACGTGGCCTATGCTGGTGATGCGTTCCAGCCACAAGGCCAGCGCCACCACCAGCAACATATACAAGGTGCGCTGCGCGGGCACGCCAAAGCCGGCCAGCAGCACATACACCAAGGCTGCCAGCGCACCGGCCAGGGCCGCCACCTTTTGCGCCGGCAGCAGCAAGGGCAGTTGCCTGTGCGTGAAAAATGAGCGGCGCCACAGCACCCCCGCTCCGAGCGCGAAGAGGCCCGCGATCATGGTGATGTGCAGACCGGAGATGGAAATCAAATGGCTCACGCCCGTGCGGTTGAACACTTGCCAGTCCGACTGCCCGATGGCGCGCTGGTCACCCACCACCAGCGCCACGATCACACCCGCGTACTGCTTGCCTTCCAGGCTGCGCAATATGCGCGCGCGCAACGCCGCGCGGCTCGCTTCCACTACATTGCCGAAGCCGGGCACGAAAGCGGCCAGGCGCAGATTCGACATATTGGCGCTTGGCTGCGGGCGCACATAGCCGGTGGCGCGCACGCCCTGTTCCAGCAGCCACGCCTCATAGTCGAATCCCATCGGATTGGCATTGCCGTGCGGACGCTGCAGCCGCACCGTCAAGCGCCAGCGCTCGCCCGGCTGCACGTCGCCCACTTCGTGCGTCACTGCATCGCGAAAGCCCGCGTACCAGGACAGGGCAATCAAGGGTGGCACCTTCGCCCCCAGCGCTTTTTCCACGGCAAAATTGAAGCGCACGCCCTGCTCGAAACGGTATGGCAGGCTGGCCACCGTGCCAGTGACGCTGATGTCGCGCCCTTCATCGGCCAGCGCCAGCTGCGGCGCCAGCGCGGCCTGGGCAAGCCACGCAGCCCAGTAAAAACCGAGTCCCACCCCAGCGGCAAAGCCAACGATGCAGCGCCAGCGCACGTGACGGTGCAGCAACAGACCGGCTGGCAAGCCCAGGCCGGCGATCAGCAATAGCAGCAGGCCTGCATGCGGCGGCAATCCGGCCTGCATCTGCAGCCCGGTGGCGCCGGCGGCAAAGCCGAGTATCAGGATGCGCATGGGAAGGCGGGGGCTAGGTAAAGGTAAAGGTAAAGGTAAGGGCAAGATGAAATCGGGGCAAGATCGCGGCAAAATCGCGGCAAGATCGTCAGCCGCGGCGTCAGGGGCTCAGGTACTGTGATCGCTTTCCATGCTGTGCCGTCTGATCTGGCGCAATGGTGGGCAGACAAAGCCGTTCGTGCGTGCAATGCGCCGCGACTTTAGTAAGCATGCCTGTCCCCGCTGCCCCTATCGACAGGAGCGCAGCCGAAGGCGCTACGCCGCACGCTGACGGAAAAGATGGCGACCAAGGCCGGGCAATACCGACAGCAGCCATCAACGGTATAATCGGCCTCGCTTACTTCAACACCCAGGCACGACATGACTTCCTCCGCACTCCCCCCCGTTACTTCCACCGATATTTCCGACAGCAGCGAAGACAATAACGACGCCACCCTGGTCGCGGAACTGGGGGAGCTGGCCGAGCATATCCGCTTGGTCAAGATGGAAGGGCGCGTCTTCATACGCTTTTCCGGCACGGTCAAGGCCGGGCATCTGCTGGTGCCGTATGCGCTGGTGCCAGCGCAGGGCGTGCTGGCACGGCCGGCCAAGTGGCGCAAGATGGAGCGCGAGGCCAAGCTGGCACTGGTGCGCGAACGGGCCAGCGCGGCCGCCTTCGAGGAGCTGCGCCAGCATGTGATGGATTTCGTCGCCGATATCGCTGGCCTGAGCGAGGATGTGGATACGGACCCGATGCTCTTCCTGCACACCTTGGCCGACATGCAGACGTCGGAGCCGGCGGGCATGGTCTTCGACCGCATCCGCCAGCGCTTCAACCACGCCATCGAGCGCCAGCAAGAAGAGCAGCACGCGGCGCGCACGCGCCAGAGCATCAACCTGGCCGAGTATCCGGCCTCGTTCGAGATGGCGCGCCGCCTGCCGCGCCGCTTCATCGCCCTGCTGGGGCCAACCAATTCCGGCAAGACGCACCGCGCCATAGAAGCGCTGGTCAAGGCCAAGAGCGGTATCTACCTGGCGCCCCTGCGCCTGCTAGCGCTGGAAAACTACGAACGCTTGCAAGAAGCAGCGCCGCACGGCAAACCGCTGGCGGTGAACTTGATCACGGGCGAGGAACGCCGCGTCGTCGACGGTGCCACCCATGTGGCCAGCACGGTGGAAATGCTGGACACGAAAACCGTCGTCGAAGTGGCCGTCATCGATGAAATCCAGATGCTGGGCGACCCGGACCGGGGCGCCGCATGGACGGCGGCCGTCTGCGGCGCGCCGGCCCACACCGTGTACCTGGTGGGTGCGCCCGAAGCGCGGCGCGCCATCGAAGCGCTGGCCGAGCGCCTCGACTGCCCGCTGGAAGTGCATGTATTAAAGCGCATGGCGCCCCTGTCGATGGAGCCGACCGCCGTGCGCAAAGTGCGCAACCTGCGCCGCGGCGACGCCGTCATCGCCTTTTCGCGCCGCGAAGTGCTGATGTGGCGCGACATGATCACGGAAACGGGCCTGTCGGTAGCCACCGTCTACGGCAACCTGTCGCCCGAAGTACGACGCGCTCAGGCGCAGCGCTTCCGCGACGGCACGGCCGATGTCGTCGTCGGCACGGATGCGCTGGCGATGGGCCTGAACATGCCCATTGCGCGCATCGTCATGACCACCTGCGTCAAGTACAACGGCCGCGAAGAAGAAGAGATTTCGGCGGCGCTGGCGCGCCAGATCGCCGGACGCGCTGGCCGCTACGGCGTCCACGAAGAAGGGCTGGTAGCGGGCTACGACAACGAGACGCATGAAGTGATGCGCGCCCTGCTGAAGGAAAAGCTGCATCCGCTCAATACCAGCGGCTTCGCCGTGGCCCCTTCGCTCGAACATTTGCACCGCATTTCATCGGTAACGGGCGAGCTGTCACTGTCAAAACTACTGCGCCGCTTCATCCACAATATCGACGTGCCGGACGGTTTCTTCTTCCCCCGCATCACGGAAGAGCAGAAAGAGCGCGCCGTCTGGCTCGACACCCTGCCGCTATCCGTAGCCGACAAGTTCGCCCTGTCGCTGGTGCCGATATCGAGCAAGGTGCCCTCCTTGCAAGCCGCGTGGGAGCACTGGGCAAAGAATCTGTCGCAGGGCAAGGCCAGCACACTGCGCCAGCATGCGTATGGCGGTGGCACGCAGAATCTGCAGCAGGTGGAAGACACCTGCCGCTACTACTCGGCGTATGCGTGGCTCAGTTACCGCCTGCCGGAATTTTTCCCCGATATCGCCGTGGCGCAAAACCTGTCGCGCGATGCCTCCGAACGCGTCGACTCCATCCTGCGCGCGCACAATGCGGCATCGCGCGGACGCGCGGGCAAAAAGTTCAAATAAGCTGTGATTTCCCGAAATAGATGCGACGCAAGGTGCGCCCGTGTAAGGCGGCGCCCAAGCCATTTTGCTAATAGCTGCGAGTCACTTCTTGCCTGACTTGACGGCTAAGGTAACGGCGCCGCAGAGTCAAGGATCGGGACCGGCTGCTTGCGCCCCGAAGCAGACGTTGGACTATAGTGGATGATGTCAGTTCTTTACGGCATCCGTCGCCGGGCTAACTGGAACACTTGCCGAACCAAGTCCTGCCTTCGTTTCAGTGCGTTGTTGAAGCTCACCGATAAATTTATAGCCGAGTACTAAAGCGCCGATGACCAAAATTGTCACAACATTAACAATAAGGTTCCCACCAACGTCGCGCAACCAACCCACCCAAGTACGTTTAGCTGCCAAAGCCCCATTGACAGTAGTTAGCTGTGTCTGCAAGCTGGCATTAATGGTTCCAATATATGTGTACAGAACGTCCTGCCGAGTTTCTGCCTCAGTACGTTGAACCAGGTCGTCAAGACCCTCATTGAGAAAAGCTTGGGCCATCGCCTCAGCTTGTGAACGATACGCTGCTATTGATGCGTCAAGGGAAGCGATAGCGTGGAAACGTTCAATTTCCTCTCGACTCGGATTGCCACCAGAAGTTGTCTTGCAGAACTCAACCTTTTGTTGCTTGTAGATAATGTAAGCTAACGCCCCTACCAAGTCATTGGGATCAGCAGTTAGCTTTCCGTAAATAGTGTTGTACGCCACAGGTCACTTTGGTTTATTAGTGCTTGTCTTTGCAAAGCGATAGGCTTCTGACATTTTTTTGTTTGAAACTCCTATTTCCCGCATGACTTTCGCCGCAACTGGCGAGGACGGCGCCCGCGACAAAGTAGTAGAAGCTAGGCCATAGTTAGCCTGTTTCGGGACGGCCGACTTGCTAGACATTCGGCCATTGATAGCCATAACGTCACTACGAGAGAAAGCTACTTTCGCCATGCCGTTCTCCTCGTTCTCAAATTAGTCATAATTTTACATCAAAAAACAAGCTAAGATTATACGCCCCATTCCCAGGGATGGTCGAGAGAGTTACATGAAGGCTGCCCATGCCGCCAGAGGGTGCCGAGAAGGTCGAACCATTGAACCCCTCGGCAACCTGAACCAGAGCATTCACGTTCCTTATTTGAGCTTGTACGAACGGCTGCTCCTGGGCCGAAAGCGGAAGTTCGTCGCCGCCAGCGTAACTCAGCAAGAAGCGGTGGACTTCGCTACTTTACGCCCGTAGTCGCAGCAATTTCCAACACGTCGCAGTTACTTCGGAAAGTCGCATAAGCATCCACTGATTTCCAGAGGCCAGCCCTGGTCAATGATGCGATGGCCGGCCGATTGCAGGACGATGCGCCGACCTCGCTCTGCGCGAGGCCAGGCAATAGGCATTACGGCTTCGCCGCCGCATAGTGTAGTTTCAGCACCAGCCCATTATGGTCGTCGGCCATGTAGATATCGCCATCCTGGCCCAGCTTCACGTCGACGGGCGCGCCCCTGCCCTGCTTGCCCTTGCGTTCCCAGTTGCCGATCAACTCGACAGACTTGCCCAGCGGCGCACCGGCCTTGTCGGGCAGCAGCGCCACCAGGCGATGGCCGTTGCTGCGGTAGCCGTGGTAGCCGATGATCAAGCTATTTTTGTATAACTCCGGGTAGCGGCTGGCCGTGTAGAAGGTCATGCCCAGCGGCGCGGCGTGAGCCGGCAGCAGGCGCTGCGGAGCGACGTACTCGGTGGCGCAAGCCGTCTTCGGATACTCCGGGCTGGCGACATTGTCGTCATAACAGTACGGCCAGCCGTAATGCCGGTCGGCCTTGATCAAATTGAGCTCTTCGTGCGGCAGGTTTTCATCGCTTTTCAGCTGCGGCATGGCGGCTTGGATGGCGTCGCGCGCGTTTTCCGCCTGCCACAGTTCGCCCGTGGCCGGATGAAAGGCCAGCGCCATCGAATTACGCAAGCCGCGCGCATGCGTGCGCCAGCTCGTCACCGTACCGTCCGGCCAGGCCATCTTGTATTCGCGGATGGCGCCCAGCGCTTGCGGGCCTTCCGCAGCAGCGCAGGGCTTAGCCGGATCGGGCGCCTGGCCATCGTTCTCGCAATGATCGGTGCTCGAACCCACGTTGACATACAGGTCGCCCGTGGGGCCAAAGCGCATCGTCGTCAGCAGGTGCAAGCCCAGTCCCGGCAGGCGCGGCGTCTTGGCCGTGCCGCCGATCACATCGTTGACGGTGCGAGCGGGGTCGCGCAAATCGAAGCGGAAGATGCGCCCCACTTCGCCCACATAAACCATGCCGTCCGGCCCTTGCACGATGCCGTTCGGGCGATCAAGCTTGTCGAGCAGCAGCTTGCGTGCGTAGCCGGGGCCTGCCGCCTTGCGCTGCAATAGCCACAATTTACCCAGCTTCGGCGCCCATCCCGCCATGTCCGTGACGAGGATGTCGCCATTCGTCAGCGGCAGCACGCCACGGGGAAACTTCAAACCGTCGGCCAGCACGGCCACGCAAAAGCCGGCCGGCGTGGCGACGTCGAGGCGCGGCATGCCGTCACACTGGGCATTGACGGCTGCCATGGCGGGAGTGGTGGCGCTGACCAGGCAGGCCGCCAAGGTGCTGGTGAATTTTTTCAGATGCATGGTCTTATTCCATCAACGGTAGTCGGGGCAGTACGGCGCGCGCGTTGGCGCAGGTCGCAGCGGCCACTTGCGCCATATCCAGGCCGCGCAGTTCGGCCAACATGGCGCCGATACGCGGCAATTGTTCGGGACTGTTGCGCCCAGGGTGTAACCAAGCCGGGGAAATATCGGGCGCGTCCGTCTCCAGCACAATGGACGCCAAAGGTAGTTCGGCTGCCATGCGGCGTATCTGCAGCGCGCGGGTAAAGGTCATGGCGCCGCCAAAACCAAGCTTGAAACCGAGGTCGATATAGCCTTGCGCCTGCTGAAAGCTGCCGTTGAACGCATGCGCGATGCCGCCGTTCGGACGGATCTGGCGCGCATGCTTAAGGACGATGTCCTGCGAGCGGCGCACATGCGTCAGCACGGGCAAGTCGAAGTCGCGGGCGATCTTTAGCTGTTCGCGCAAAAAATGCTCCTGCTTGGCGCGCATCGCCGGTTCGCACAGCATGGGGATGAAGAAATCGAGGCCGATCTCGCCGATGGCCACAAAGCGCGGGTCGGTCATGGCCTGCGCCACGGCCTCGCGCAGGGCGATCAAATCGTCCTCGGTGGCCTGCGGCACGTAGATCGGGTGTATGCCCAGCGCATAGCAGGCGTTCGGCGCCGTTGCCGCCAGATCGCGCACGATGGCGAAATTGGCCCGTTCGACGGCGGGAATAACGATCATCGCCACCCCATCAACACTGGCGCGCGCGGCCACTTGCAGCGACTCGCTGCCAAATTCATGCGCGTCGAGGTGGCAATGCGTGTCGATCCACAGCATGACGGCTCCTTAGTATTGTTCAGTATTGATACGGCTGCAGCCCTTCGTCCGTCAGGCGCAGCACGCGGTCGCAGCGCTTGGCCAGTTCGATATCGTGCGTGACGATGACGAAGGCCGTGCCCAGAGTACGCGACAATTCCAGCATCAGGTCGAAAATCTGTTCTGCCGTGGCATGGTCGAGGTTACCAGTCGGCTCATCGGCCAGCACGCAGGCCGGTTGCGTGACGAGGGCGCGCGCCAACGCCACGCGCTGGCGCTCGCCGCCCGACAATTCACCGGGCGTGTGCGTGACGCGCTTGGACAGGTTCACGCGCGTGAGAATCTGCTGCGCCAGTTCGGTGGCCTGCGCGCGCTTCATGCGCCGTATCATCAGGGGCATGGCGACATTGTCCAGCGCGGAAAACTCGGGCAGCAGATGGTGGAACTGGTAGACGAAGCCCAGCGAGGCGTTGCGCAAGTTGCCGCGCGCCTTTTCACTGAGGGTAGCGAAATCCTTGCCCAACAAGCTCACCTTGCCGCTGGTGGGCGTATCGAGCCCGCCCAGCAGGTGCAGCAGCGTCGACTTGCCGGAACCGGAAGCGCCGACGATGGCGACCCGCTCGCCCCGATGGATGTCGATGTCGATGCCGGCCAGGACCTGCACCTTGTAGCTGCCTTGCGTGAAAGTCTTGCCCAGGCCGCGGCAGGACAGGACGGCAGAAGCAGCGGCAGCGCCGTTGGAAACAGGTTTGTTCAAGTCGGTCATGGTAATAGTCAGTGGTTTATTCATAGCGCAGGGCTTGCGCAGGTTTCACGCGGGCAGCCCACCAGCTTGGGTACAGGGTTGCCAAAAAGGCCAGGATCACGGCCAGCACGCCGATCTTGGTGACGTCGGGCCAGCGCAAGTCGGACGGTACGGTGCTGATGAAGTAAATGTCCTTGGAGAGGAACTGCACGCCCAGCAAATGCTCGATGAAGGGCACGATGACGTCGATGTTCACCGCCACCAGCACGCCGCCGCCCACACCCAGCAGCGTGCCCAGGATGCCCACCAGCGCACCCTGGATCATGAAAATTTTCATGATCGAGCCGGGAGACGCGCCCAAGGTGCGCAGGATCGCAATATCGGCCTGCTTGTCCGTCACCGTCATCACCAGGGTCGACACCAGGTTGAAGGCGGCTACGGCGATGATCAGAGTCAGGATGATGAACATCATGCGCTTTTCCGTCTGCACGGCGGCGAACCAGTTGGCGTTCAGTTTTGACCAGTCGCGCAGCCGCAGATCGCCCGGCATGGTTTTTTTCAGCTGCGCCGCCACTTGCGGCGCCTGGTTCATGTCCGCCAGGCGCAAGCGCAGGCCGGACGGGCCATCGAGGCGCAGCAAGCGCTGGCCGTCTTCGATATTGATGAAGGCCAAACCGGCGTCGAATTCATTGTGGCCCGCCTGGAAGATGCCGCTGACGGTGAAGCTGCGCATGCGAGGCAGCACGCCGGCCGGCGTGACCTGGCCCTGCGCCAGCATCAGGGTGACTTTTTCACCGAGGTTGACGCGCAGGGCGCGCGCCAATTCGATGCCCAGCACGATATTGAAGGTGCCCGGCTGCAGCGCCTTGAAGCTGCCCATGCGCGTCTGGCCGGCCACATCGGAAACGTTCGGCTCTTCCTCGGGCAGCACGCCGCGCACGATGGCGGGACGCAGCGCATCGTCGCGCAGCAGCATGCCCTGCGTTTCCACGAATGGCGCGGCGCCTTTCACGGCCGGATTTTTAAAGGCCTGCGCCGCCTCGGCGCGCCAGTCCGGCATGCTGCCGCTGTTGTCGAATACTTCCACGTGGGCTAGCACCGACAGCATGCGGTCCGTCACTTCCTTCTGGAAGCCGTTCATCACGGACAGCACGACGATCAACGCCGCCACGCCCAGTCCAATGCCGGCCATGGAAATGAGGGAAATGAAGGAGATAAAACTGTTGCGGCCACTGCGCTTGCCGGCCCGCGTGTAGCGCAGGCCGACCAGCCATTCGAAAGGAATATTTTTTAACATGCTTGTGATGTGATTGATTCTTGTGTAAGCGACATGCCACCGTGCTGACCCAACGGCGAAGTGCCGGGGTCGGACCCTGAGGGTCCGACCCCAGATTCTGCCTTAGGGGTAATTTTCTTACTCATAGCGCAGCGCCTCGGCCGGCTTGACGCGCGCGGCGCGCCAACTCGGGTAAATGGTCGCCACCAGCGCCAGGCCAAAGGCAATCAGGCCGATCTGCGCCACGTCCAGCCAATGCACGTCGGATGGCACGGCGCTGATCTGGTAGATTTCCTTGGAGATGAAATGCAGGCCGAAAATGCCTTCGATGAAGGGCACGATGACGCCCACGTTGAGCGCCAGCAGCACGCCGCCGATGACGCCCAAGGCACTCCCCAGCAAGCCCACCAGTGCGCCCTGGATCATGAAGATCTTCATGATGGAGAATGGCGAGGCGCCGAGGGTGCGCAAAATGGCGATGTCGGCCTGTTTGTCGGTGACCGACATCACCAGTGTCGATACCAGGTTGAACGCGGCCACGGCGATGATCATGCTCAGGATGATGAACATCATGTTCTTCTGGCTTTGCACCAGCGCATACCAGCTGGCACTGGCGCGCGACCAGTCGCGCATCCACAGTTGCCCCGGCATCGACGCTTTCAGTTCGCGCGCCACCTGTGGCGCCTGGTTCATGTCATGCAGGCGCAAACGCAGGCCGGACGGGCCGTTTAGCTGCAGCAACTGCTGCGCGTCCTGCATGTTCACAAACGCCAGACCGGCGTCAAGCTCATTGTGACCTGCCTCAAAGATGCCGGCCACCTTCAGCGCGCGCATGCGCGGCATGGCGATGCCATTGGCCGCCTCGCCCGCCCTCGGTTCGCGCTCCAGCATCAGGGTGACGTTTTGCCCCACTTTGACGTCGAGCGCCTTGGCCAGATCGATGCCCAGCACGATGTTGTACGAACCTGGCGTCAAGTCCTTGAAACTGCCCTCTTTCATCTGGGAGGCCACGCTGGAAACGCTGCCTTCCTGCTGCGGCAGCACGCCGCGCACGATGGACGGGCGCATGGTTTCATCATTGAGCAGCATACCCTGGGTTTCCACGAAGGGCGACACGGCTTTCACTTGCGGGTTGGCGTAGGCGGCGCGCTCCTGCGCTTGCCAGTCGGGCATGGAGCCGCTGGTATCGAACACCTCGACATGGGCCAGCACTGACATCAAACGGTCAGTCACTTCCTTTTGAAAGCCGTTCATCACGGAGAGCACGACGATCAGGGCGGCCACGCCCAGGCCGATGCCGGCCACGGAAATGAGGGAAATGAAGGAAATGAAGCTGTTGCGGCCACTGCGTTTCCCGGCGCGCGTATAGCGCACGCCGACCTGCCACTCAAAAGGAAATTGTTTGATGATGCTCATTGATGCTCATGCGCTCCCGCGACAAGGTAATATGCGAGCGCGCAGTTTGCCACACAATGGCCATTTCATGCATGAAACTGCATGTAAAACAGCGCACGCTGACACCAAATCTGGCGCCAGCGCCCTATTGTGCCAGCCCAAACACCTGCAGTAGCTGCCCCGCCAGCGCATATTGCCGCATCTGCGCCAGGGTCAAACGGTGCAACTGGTCGATGCGCCGCTGCTGTATCGTGAAGTAGCTGTCGCGCGTCTGGATGATCTGCTGCAGGTTGCGCCGCCCCGCCTCGTACTGGATACTACCGCCGCGCACGACAAAGGCCATCTTCTTTTCCTGCTCGTCGAGTAGAGCCAAGGTGCGCTGCGCATTGGCGATACGCGGCAGCATGCTGGCCAGATCGGCGCGCATGCCCTGCTCGGCGCGCGCCACATCTGCCTTGGCCGCCTGGGCCCGGCTGACGCTCTCGTCGCGCTGCGCCAGGCTGCCGCCGCCGAGCGGAAACTCCCAGCTCACGCCCACCGACCAGCCGCGCTGCTGTATCGTCGATGGCGGCGGCGTCGTCTTGTTATTGAGCAGATGGCTGACATCGAGGTCGATTTTCGGCGCCAGCGTGGCCGCCACGCTGCGCACGCGCAGTTGGGCCGCCGCCGCCCGCTCGCGCGCGGCACGCAACTGCGCCTGCTGCGTGTCGGCGTTTTCCAGGGCCTGCGCCGGCAGCGGCGCAAACGTGAAGTCGAGAAACTGCGCCACCGGCTCGAAGGCCAGCGCCTCAAGCTTGATCTGCGCGGCCAGACGGTCCGTCAACACGCCGTCGTGCACCAGTTCCGCGTCCAGCTGCGAGCTTTGCGCCAGTTCGCGGTCCACTTCCGACGATTTTCCCAGCTCCGCCTGGCGCGCTACCTGCTTCACCAACAGCGTCACGTCATGCAGGCGTTGCTGCGACTGCAACAGGCTGCGCTCAAGGCGCTGCATGTCGAAATACGCTTCGGCCAGTTTTTCTGCGCTTTCCGCGCGTGCCCGCTGCACGTCGAAGGCGGCGCCCGCCATTTCGCGCTCGGCCGCATCGAGTTCGGCGCGGTCGGCGCCGCCGTTGTACAGATTCCAGCGCACGCTCGCTTCCACCTGGTGCGTACGGCGTTCCACGTCCAGCGTGCCATCGACATCATTGCTGCGCCCCCGCGTCGCCTGCAGCGCCGCAGTTGGGAACAGGCGCGAGCGGGCCTGCTTGTAGCGCGCCTCGGCGGTGGCCAGCGCCGCCTGCGCTGTGATGACCTGCGGGTCGCTCGGCACGGCGCGCGCCAGCAGGGCAGGCAAACCGCGCATGGGCATCGGCTGGACGGACAAGGTTCCTGGCAGTTGGGCCTGCGCTTCCAGCACGATGCCGGCGCACGCCAGCATGAGCGATATTGATATGGCACGCATCAACGCTCCTGCAGGGAAGACTGCAAGCCGCGCAGCACCGGCTTGAACACATATTGCAGCACCGAGCGGCGCCCCGTCAGGATGCCCACGTCAACCGGCATGCCGGGCGTAATCGGCAGCACCTTGCCATGCGCCGTCAGCTGCCTGCGGTCGGTACTGAGCTGCACTTCAAAATACGGCTCGTTGCGCTCGTCGGGGATGGCGTCGGCACCCACGCGCACCACTTGCGCCTTCATGCGCCCATAAGTGGTGGCGTCGTAGGCAAGCACGTTTGCCGAGGCGCTCTGCCCGACGTGAATAAAGCCGATGTCGGACGGCTTCACGCGCACGGAAATGAGCACTTCCGAGTCGGCCGGCACGATTTCAAGAATAGGTTTTCCAGGCGGCGCCACGCCGCCCACGGTGGCTATCAGCACGCGGTTGACAACGCCGTCAACGGGCGCCGTCACGTCGCGCCGGCTGACCTGGTCCTGCTGGCCTTTGACGGTGCTGGCCAGGGCGCCGGCCTTGGTTTCATATTCGCTGCGCTGTGCGCCCCATTGGCCGCGCATGCGCGCCTCCACTTCGCTGGCCTGCGCCTGCGCTTCGGCCAGGGTAGCGACCAGGCGCGGCAAGGAGCTGCGCAGGCTGTCGAGTTCCGTGCGCTGCTGCTGCACGCGCTGCTGCGCGTTCAGGTAATCGCCGCGCGAACCCGCGCCCTCCTTGAACAGCCGCTCCTCGATAGCCAGGCTTTCCATGCCGATCTTGAGACCCGTCTCAAGCTGGGCGATGCGGCTGTGCGCCTCGGCCAGCTCGCCGCGCCGGCGCATCACGCCTTCGCGCGCGGCCGCCGTGGCCGACGCGAACTCACGCTGGCCATCGCGCCACAACTGCGTTTCCTTGGCGATCAGCGCGGGAGCCTCGCGTTGCCATTCCGGCGCGAACTGCGGCGCACCACCAGTCAGCAGCGCATCGAGACGCGCCCTGCCCGCCAGCGCGGCCAGGCGGTTCTGTACGCTGGCGCCCAGGTTGGCGTCGTATTGCGCCGTATCTAGGCGCAGCAGCAAGTCGCCGCGGCGCACCTGCTGGCCAGCCTTGACCCGCATTTCACGCACGATGCCACCGTCCAGGCTTTGCACTTCCTGCAGGTGTGACGGCGGCGTGATGGCCCCGCGGCCATTCACGGACACGTCGAGCTGGGCGAACGTGGTCCAGACCAGGGTCAGCACCAGCAACACGGCCGTCAGCGCCAGCATGCAGATAATGATGCGGCGCGGCTCGCGCTCGGGGTCCGGGTGCGCCTGCGTCAGCGCACGCGCATTCAGGGCGCTCATGTCGATGTTCCCGTCGTGTTGGCAACGGCAGCGGGCGGCTTGGCGGCCTGATTTTGAGCCGAATTTTGACCATTTTGACCATGAATTACACGCAAAACTTCATCGCGCGGGCCGTCGGCCACGATGCGGCCCTTGTCGAAAACGATCAGCCGGTCCACCAGCGCCAGCATGGCCATGCGGTGCGTGACGAGCACGATGGTGGTGTCTTGCAAGGTGCGCAGCCGGGCGATCAGGCGCTGCTCCGTGGCCGGATCGAACATGCTGCTCGGTTCATCGAGCAGCAGTATCGGCGGTTTCGCCAGCAAGGCGCGGGCCATGGCCACGGCCTGGCGCTGGCCGCCGGACAGGCGCTCGCCGCGCTCGCCCACTTCCATCGCCACGCCATTGGGCAGCTGCGCGATGATGTCGTCCAGGCAAGCAAGGCGGATGGCGTCAAGCAGGCCGGCATCGTCCGCCTGGCTGCGGCCCAGTTCTATGTTTTCGCGCACGGTACCGTGAAATAGCGTCACGTCCTGCGGCACATAGCCGATCTGGCGGCGCAGGCTCAAGGGGTCCAGCTGGGTGCTGGCCAGGTCGTCGAACAGCACGCTGCCGCTTTGTGGACCGTACTGGTTCAGCAGCAATCGCAGCAAGGTGCTCTTGCCGGAACCGAGCTTGCCGATCACGCCCACCCGTTCGCCCGGACGTATCTGCAGGCTCAGTTTATCGAGCAGCGGCGGCGAGTTCGGGTAGGCGAAGCTCACCTCGCGGAACTCGATGCGCCCGGACAGCGGCGGCGCCTGCAAGCTGGCTGCATCGTCGTCCGTGGGCGCTTCCATGATCTTGTTCAGCGCGTGGTAGGACAGCTTGGTCTGCTCCCAGCGCATAATCAGGCCCGCGATCTGGCTCACGGGCGCCAGCGCGCGCCCCGTCAGCATGCTCACGGCGATGATCTGGCCCAGGGTCAGCAGGCGTTCCCCCATGAGCAGTGCGCCGACGGCTACCACGGCCACGCCGGACAGGGCCAGCACGGCCGTGTTGATGTAATTGACGCGGCTGACGATTTCGCGCGTCTCGACGCTGCTGGCGGCGATGGCTACCGTCAGGCTCTCCCATTTACGGCGGCTCCACGCCTCGGCGCCCAGCGCCTTGATGGTGTCAAGGCCATTCATGCTTTCAAACAGGTGCGCCGTGCGCTGCCCACTTTCCTGCATCGAGGCGGCCACGTGGCGCGCCAGCGCCGCGCGCGAGGCGAAGGCCAACAGCAGCAGGATGGGGATGGCGGCCAAGGGCACCAGCACCAGCCAGCCGCCGACAAAGGCGATGACCAGCAAGAACAGCAGCAGGAAGGGCAAGTCGCCCAGAGTGGTCACGGTGGTCGAGGCGAAGAATTCGCGCACGGATTCAAAATCGCGCACGGTATTGGCAAGGGCTCCGCCCGAGGCGGGCCGGCTGGCCGCGCGCAAGCGCAGGCACTGGGCGAAAATATTGGACGACAGGGCCACATCCATGCGCCGCGATGCTGTTTCCACCAGCTCGCCGCGCAGCAAGCGCATGCCCAGCTCGAAACCGGTCAGCGCGACAACGGCTATCGTCAACACCCACAGGCTGGACGTGGCGTTGTTGGGAATCACGCGGTCGTACACGGCCATCGCATAGAACGGCACCAGCGCGCTGATGACGTTCAAGACCAGCGTGCCCAGCAAGGCCCAGCGAAAGACCCAGCGGTTGCGGTTGAACACGTCCCAGAACCAGCGCCCCGCCGCCGGCATGCTGTAGAGCAAGCTGCGCTGGTCGAAAAACATCACGGGCCGCACGGCCACCCAGCGCCCGGCGGGCACTTCCTGCGCCAGCATGGTCGCGTCCAGCCAGGAGGTGCCGGCGATGCCAGGCACATGGCATTCATATTTATCATCTGCAATACTCAGAACCACCAGCGCCTGGCCCTCGCCGTTGACTAGCAAGGCTGGCATTTCCGTGACGCGGCGCGGCTTGTCCATCGGCAGCGACGTGCCGGTCAAGCTGGCATGGCTGAGCGCCTGATCGAGAAAATCGGCGGCGCCCGGGTCGCCATGCGCGGTCACGCTGTCGCGTAGGCGTTCGGCTTGTACGCCGGTGCCAAGAAAACGGGCCAGGAAGACGATGGCGTCGGCAAGCGTGTCGGCGCGGGCGGTGGATGGGGAATCGTCGACGGCGGCGTTCGCGGCAGAAGGTGGCGTCATGATGAACTCAAATCCGATCTCAGGCAGTTGCAATGAACAGTGAGAAACTATTGTCAAGGTCGCGCAGTGCTAGCTTGCAGAAACATTGTGCCATAGTAATAACAGCTATTCAGAATAGTGTTGCGGAAAAATAAAAACTGCGGTGCGTCGTGACGGACGCACCGCAGCCGAAACTACTCAGTTGACTCAGTCAATACCGCTGCTAGCGATTTACGCTGCGCCAGCGTTGCGCCGGCGCGCCATGAAGCCCAGCAAGCCCAGGCCGGCGACCAACATGGCCCAGGTTTGCGCTTCCGGCACAGGCGACACGCTGAGCAAGGTTTGCGAGGCAGGATTAACGCTCGTCAGGCTGGTGTAGTTGTACAGGTTCTGGATGGCGCCATTGCCCGTCGCCACGCCCAGCATGCTGTTTGCCTGCATGACGACGGCATTGCTCAGGTTTCTGAAGCGCAGGCCGCCCGTTAGCAAGTTGGCATTGTCGTTATTCAATTCCCACAGGGCCAACTGGAAGGCGGCGGCGCTGTCGACGCTGGTGGATACATTTGCAATGGACGAAGCGTAGTAGCCCTCGTACAGGCGCTTCACGGAATCGCTGGCGGCAAAGGCGCTGCTGCTATAGTTATTTGCGCTGTTGCTCACTGCCACATTGGGATCGAGGCAGAAGGCCAGGAAGGTATTGCTGTCATACTTGACCTGCCACAAGGTAGGCGAGATGGCGCGGCCGGGGCCGAAGGCGCCACCGCTGGCCGTAAACAGGCTGACGCTATGCGAATCGACGACTTGCAGGTTGGACGCTGCCAGGGCGCTGCCGCTGGCGAGGGCGAAAACAGCGGCGGCGATACTGGCGCGGACGATCAGGTGCATGGATTTTTTCATTGTGTATTCTTTTCAAAGTGATTGGAAAGTGCCGGTGCCGCCTGGAAACGGGGGCGCCTGCACATATCAGACAGGCGGATATGGCCTGGCAAAACAGGACATCAGACAACCATTTCCTGGGGCTGTGCAGTGGTATGTGCCATGGCGCGGCGCAACACTTCAGCCATCTCGCACTGGGCCTGGGCGTCGACAGCCTGGGACACTGGCGCGGCAACGGTAGCGCCAGCCGCGCCCTGACCCAAGGCCTTGTCCAGCGCATGGTCGTCGCGCAGCAGGTCGGCCATGCTCGGCAAGGTGATGCCAGCCTTGGCCGCATCCTTGGAGTCGACGTTGAAATACACGTCCGTCATGTCGACCGATTTGCCGTTGACCAGGGTGGCGCTGCTGCGCTCCAGGTGCAGGTTGTCGTTGGCGTCGAGGAAAGGCAGTTCCGTGTAGGACACGGTCAGGCTGGCCACGCCGGCGTCATGCAGCGACATCAGCTCGCCGTCGTCCGTCACGCCATTGCTGTTGGCGTCGCGCCAGATGCGCAATTGCGCAAACTTGTCATCTTTCGCATCGACCACGCCGTCGCCGTTCGAGTCATAGCTGGACAGCTTGGCAAAACCCGTACCTTTCTCATTGCCGCCAAACAGTTCGGAGATATTGTCGATCTTGCCATTGCCGTTGTTGTCAATGGCCAGCAAGCCGTCGTCGGCGGAGACCCAGCCCGACTGGATGGCGCTGCCCGTGCCCAGCAAGTCGAAGCTGCCGTGGAAATCAGCGCGGGCGATAGTGTGCACGCCGTCGCCATTCAAGTCGATCACGATAGGCGTAATGGCGGCATCCCAGCTCATGTCGTTCTGGCCCGAAGCGAGCTTCAGCACATCCGTGGAAACCACGTTGGCATAGCTACCATTGCTGTTGACGTCCGAATCGATGTTGTCATTGCTACCCACATTCTTGGCGCCCCACTTCCAGCTATTCATGGCGTAACCAGCATGCATCACGTTGCTCTTGTCGAACTTCAGCGAATAGCTGCCAGGATCGAGGTTGCTAAACAGATAGTTGCCGGTGGCATTAGTGTAAGTGGTAGCCAGCAACACGCCGCTGCCCGAGTACAGCTGTACCTTGATGTTGGCGATGCCTGCCTCGTTGACATCCTGTACGCCGTCATGGTCGGCGTCGCGCCACACCTTGTCTCCCAGGCTGGCTTTGCGATAGATACCCGCGTCCCAGCTCATGTCGTTCTGGCCGGCAGCCAGGTTGATCAAGCCGGAACGGCCCGTGCTGGTATCGACGTCGGAATCGCTGGCGTCATTGCCGACATTCGCCTTGGTGTAATAAAAGCCCGATGGGCGAACGACTTCCACTTTATAGCCGCCGGCAATCAGCTTATCGAAAAGATATTCTCCGCTGGCGTTCGTCGTCGTCGTGCCGATGACTTGGTTGCTGGCGTTGAGCAAGTTAACTTTCACTCCAGCCACACCCAGCTCGCCCGCATCTTGCACGCCATTGTAATTACTGTCTTCCCACACGCGGTTGCCAATGCTGCCTGTGACAGGCGCGCGCTTGACCAGGCCAGCGTCCCATTCCAGCTGAACGTCGCCCGATTTCAGAGCGATCCAGCTGGTGGTGAGGCCGGTGGCCGGATCGACGTCGGAATCAGTGGCATAGCCGCCCACGTCCGGCTTGGTGAAAGTGTAGCCGGCTGGTGGCACGAAACCCAGGAAGTAGTTACCAGGCATCAAGTTGCTGAACAAGTAATTGCCACTGGCATCCGTGGTGGCGCTGGCCACCACGGTACCGGAGGCGTCGAACAGATTGACTTTCACGCCGCTCATACCCGCTTCGCCCGCATCCTGCGTGCCGTTACCGTTGGCGTCAAACCACACGCGGTCGCCAATAGCAGCCGTTTTGTACAAGCCCGCATCCAGGTCCTTGTAGTTCTGGCCGGCTGCAACCGTCACCAGAGCGCTCTGGCCTGCGGCATTGATGTCGCTGTCGAGCGCATCGTTGCCGCCCACATCCTTGACCGTGCTCAGATAGCCTGGCGGCGCGACGACGGCGATGGAATACGTGCCAGCATCGACGCTGAAATTGTAATAGCCGGTGGCATCCGTGACGGTCGAGCCGATCACGCTGCCAGCTGCATTTTTCAGCTGCACCGTGACGCCGCCGATGCCGGCTTCGCCCGCATCCTGCACGCCGTTCAAGTTGGCGTCATGCCAGACGCGGTCGCCCAAGGAAGCCGGCAGAGCCACGATGCCCGCATCGAGGCTATGGTTGCTGTCGCCGGAAGCGAGCAGCACTTGCGCCGTCTTGCCGTCGATGGCGCTGGCGTCGGAATCGCGCTGCTCATCGCCGCCCTGGTCTTGGCCAGTAAAGGCATAGCCGGCAGGCAGGCTGGTCTTGTCGAACTGGACACTGTAAGCGCCCGGTTTCAGATTCGTGAACAGGTAGTTGCCGTTCGCGTCCGTCACCAGCGGGCTGCCGACGGCATTGCCCGACGCATCGAGCAAGGTCACTTTCACGCCGGCCACGCCTGCTTCGCCCGCATCTTGCAAGCCATTCTTGTTGGCATCGAACCATACGCGGTCGCCCAGTTCGGCAGCGCGGTACAGGCCCGCATCGAGGCTCAAGTTGGTCTGGCCCGGTGCCAGGGTGACAGACGCCATCTTGCCGGCCGCATCAATATTGCTGTCCTTGGCCGTGTCGCCGCCCTGGTTCGCTACCGTCGGCACATAGCCGGCCGGCGCGACCACGGTCACCGAATACGTGCCCGGATTGACGTCGAAGTGGTAGCCACCGCTGGCGTCCGTCGTCGTGGTAGCGACCACGTTGCCGGCCGTATCCTTCAATTGCACCACCACATTGGCGATACCGGCCTCGCCCGCATCCTGCACGCCGTTGGCGTTCTTGTCTTCCCAGACGAAATCGCCCAGGTGCGCCATCGGCACCTTGAAGGTCAGGTAGTGCGGCGCCAGGCTCAGGTCTTGCGCGTTGCAGCCGGCAGTGCCGCCATCGTCACGCACCTTGAAGCCCAGGTCGAAATTGCCGGCGACCGTCTGGCTTGGCACAAAGACCAGGTTGCCTGCGCGGATGTCGTCGATGGAAATTTCCGTGCCCACCGTGACCGCCACGCCATTGAGCAATACCTGGCCGGCAGTGGTCGTGTTGGTAATGAGCACGGACTTGAAGTCGTTGTGTTCCACATCGTCGTGAAAACCAAAATCGCTTTCGCCGAGCACGACGCTGGAGCCATCGACCAGGTTGAACGTCTTGTCAGCCGCATCGGGCGCGTCGTTGACGGGATCGATGATCACTTGCAGTTCCAACTGGACGATATCGCCATTGCCTTTGTCGATCGTCACCTGGATGGTCGAGAAATTGCCATTGTAGTTGGCCGCCCAGTCGCCGGGCCGCACATAAACAGTGTCGGCGTCCAACATGCCGAACAGGGGCGTGTTGCTGGTCGATTCCGTATCATCGGGTAACAGGACGGTAAAATTCTTGATGTTCAGCTCACCTTGTACAGCGTAGCCGGCCTGTGTCAGCAAGTCGCGGATATCAAAGTTCTTGTTGATGTCTTCGCACACGTGAACCGTGGTCGACAGATTGTAGGTAGTCATGCGGCCTCCTGGCAATGCGCAGCGATGGCGCCAGGAGTGCAAATGTGAGAGGCCAGGGCGCAGTCAGCCCGGCTGCGCGAAGCAGCAAATGTATACATGGTGGGGGCTTCCAAAAAAGAGTCTTATTTAATCAATGAAGCCGGCAGCATCTTGTATACGGTTTGAGGGACACAGAAGCCAAACGACGCAACCATACAGCAGGGTATGATTGTTTTTACGACACTAAAGTTATTTCAATTATATCTACTATGCTTTCAAAAGAAAAATATTTTCCTTAAAAAATGATTGAATTCATATTATTTTGATGTTTTTTCGACACCCTCCTATTCGAGGAAGATGATCTAGCCCTACTCGGGCATGACCACAATCGCCTACAATCTGGGGATGAATCAACTTACCCTCGTCCTGCCCTGCGCCTTGCCCAATGCCGAACTGGCCGCCGACCTGCTCAAGGTCTTGCAGGCACCCGCCCTGGCGGCGCTGCTGTCGCGCACATCCGCTTGCAATTTGGAAACTTTTGACAACGCCAAGCGCCTGCTGCCGCACGAAGCGTGGCTGGCGCACGCCTTGGGCCTGGCGCCCGCAGCCAATGGCGAGGCGGCGCAAGCAGCCTTTGCCGCGCAAGCCATGCGCGGCTACGGCCTCGTGCCGGAACCTGGGGCGCGCTACTTCCTGCTGCATCCAGCCCACCTGGCCATCGCCCGCAGCCATATCAGCCTGGAAGATTTGCGCCAACTCAGGCTGAGCGAAGCCGATGGCCGCGCCCTGTTCGACAGTGCTGCCCCGTATTTCGACGAAATCGGCCAGCCCCTGGCGTACGGCGATGCGGGCACCTGGTTCATGCGCGCCGATGCCTGGAGCGACTTGCAGTGCGCCTCGCCGGACGCCGCCACCACGCAAGACCTGTCCGTCTGGATGCCGGAAGGCGAGCACGCGCGCGCTGCGCGCCGTCTGCAAAACGAAGTGCAGATGCTGTGGCATGAACACCCTGTCAACGCGGCGCGCGAGGAGCGCGGCTTGAAAGCCATCAACTCCTTCTGGATCTGGGGCGCCAGCGTCGCCACGGCGCCCGCGGAGCTTTGCGCCGCCAAGCTGCATACGCAGGACGCGCCCGGCTGGCTGGCAGCGCTGGCGGAACCGGCCCGGCGCGATGCCAGTCCAAACAGTGTGCTGGCCGAGCATGCCGACGCCGTCGTCGTGCTGGGCGGACTGATCGAGGCGGCGCAGGCGCAGGAATGGGGCATGTGGCTGCAACAGTTGCAATCACTGGAAGCGGACTGGTTCACGCCCCTGCTGGCGGCCGTAAAAGACGGCCGGCTTGGGCAACTGCGCCTGGTGCTGAGCCACCGCGATGCCTGGCTAGCTTGCAGCACCAGCAAGAATGCGCAACGCAAATTCTGGCGCGCGATGACCCTGAACAAATTGAAAACAACATGACCCGTACCCGCATCGCCACCCGCCCCTGTCCTTACCGCGAATCCGAACTGCTGCGCCAGGGCGGCATCCACCCGGTGCTGGCCCGCCTGTACGCCTCGCGTGGCTTGTCTGACGCCGCGGAACTGTCGAGCGAACTGGCGGCCCTGATGCCGCCATCGGGCTTGCTGCACATAGGCGCGGCCGGGGCCTTTCTGGCCGACGCAATTGCCGCCAAGAAACGCATGGTCATCGTCGCCGACTACGATTGCGACGGCGCCACCGCCTGCGCCGTGGCCATTCGCGGCTTGCGCGCCATGGGCGCCGACGTCGATTTCATCGTGCCCAACCGTTTTGAATACGGCTACGGCCTGACGCCGGAAATCGTCGAACTGACCGCGCGCGAAAAGTCGCCCGACATCATCATCACCGTCGACAACGGCATTGCCAGCATCGACGGCGTGGCCGAAGCGAACCGGCGCGGCATCGAAGTGGTCGTTACCGACCACCATTTGCCGGCCGACACCCTGCCCGACGCGGCCGTCATCGTCAATCCCAACCAGCCAGCCTGCGGTTTCCCCAGCAAACACCTGGCAGGCGTGGGCGTGGTGTTTTACGTCTTGCTGGCCCTGCGCGCAGAAATGCGACGACGCGGGATTTTCGATGCGCAAACGCAACCCAAGCTCGACAATCTGCTCGACCTGGTGGCGCTGGGCACGGTGGCCGACGTGGTACGCCTCGATACGAACAACCGCATCCTCGTCGCGCAAGGCTTGAAACGCATGCGCAAGGGCAATATGCACGCGGGCGTGGCCGCCCTGTTCCGCGTGGCGGGCCGCGAAGCGCGCAGCGCCACGCCGTTCGACCTGGGTTTTGCCCTGGGCCCGCGCCTGAATGCGGCCGGGCGCTTGCAAGACATGTCGCTGGGCATCGAATGCCTGATCACGGACGACGAAGCGCGGGCTTGGGCGCTGGCGCAGCAATTGAACGACATTAACCTGAAGCGCCGCGAAATCGAGGCGGAAATGCAGGATACCGCCCTGCTGCACCTCGATGCTTTCGAACCGGCCAACAGCAGCACCATCAGCGTCTTCGACGCATCCTGGCACCAGGGCGTGATCGGCATCGTCGCCTCGCGCCTGAAGGAAAAATTCTACCGCCCGACGATCACGTTTGCACCGGGCGCGGACGGCTGGATCAAGGGCTCGGGCCGGTCGATTCCCGGTTTCCACTTGCGCGACGCGCTCGACCTGGTGTCGAAACGGGCACCGAGCCTGATCGACAAGTTCGGCGGCCACGCCATGGCGGCAGGCCTGACCATCCGCGCCGAGGCCTTCGACGCGTTTTCCCAGGCCTTCGAAGCCGTGGGCCAGGCCTGGCTCAGCTCGCAACAGCTGGAACGGGTAGTGGAAACGGACGGCCCGCTGGAAGACGCGTATTACACGACGGCCTTCATCGAACTGATGGATGGCCAAGTATGGGGCCAGGGCTTCGCCCCGCCCGTCTTCTGCGATGAATTTCGCGTCGTCAGCCAGCGCATATTGAAAGAGCGCCATTTGAAGCTGCTGCTGGAAAAAAACGGCGTGCGCTTCGACGCCATCTGGTTTGGCCACACGGACGCCCTGGGCGAACGCACCAGGGTCGCCTTCCGCCTCGATGCGAATGAATACAATGGCACGACCAAAGTACAACTGATGGTGGAACACGCGGAACCTGTGTAGTGACACCTGACAGTATCTACTGCGCGTCGGTATAGGCCGCCTGCGATGCTTAGCGCACTAGAAGTACGGTTGCGCTTCTCGGCCACAAATCACTGCCGCTCGCCACGGCTTGCTCAGGTGCCCTGAGATTAGTCGCCTTGTTGCCATGCTGGCGGCCTGCCGCGCAGCGCCGTATCCAGGCATGGCGTTCGAGGATTGATGTATGAAAACAATATATTCGGTAAATTCATGAAATTACCAGGAAAGACAAGCACCGTTATCCGGGAGAAACACTGTTTCGCATCAATATCCCTCTGATAACCTTGCTTTTAATACTTAATCAAGCTGGCATTATTGCATTCAATAATGGGCAAATCCGCAACATTAAATTGCTAAAATAAAACTATTGATTGAAAATAGTTAACACTTATTTGGCGAATTCGCTAGAATTAATAAGGCATCAGGGAGTGTAGCGATGCATGATTAATTCTGAGGGCAAACCCGTCGAAAGACGGGGACGCAAAGCCACCGGCCTACCGCGCGCAAGCGCTATGGCAGCGGGGCTACCAATGCAGGGCTGACACCGCCAGTGCGCGGCACCATGCCTCGATGCGTTGTAGAAATGTGGCCCTCGCCAACCCGGAGAGTTTCGCCATGAAAAAAATCATCCCGCCACATCGCCGCCACGCTCGGCTGCTGCTGGGCGCCACTGCTGCCCTCCTGCTGGGCGCTTGCGGCCCAGGGCAGGAAACATCGACCCCGCCCGCCGCCGTCGCCACGGCTGCGACACAGTTTAGTGTTGAAGTGCCAGTCATCCCCGCCGATGTCGGGGCGCTGGTGGTGCAACCGATGTTCCATGCGGCCCCGATGCTGCTCGATGCGCCTGACGGGCGCGACAGCGCCAACAGCAGCGGCTCGGCCCGCTGGCGGCCGCACTTGCAGCGAGTGCCCGGCGCCATGCAGGAAATGAGCACGCGCCGTTTGACGGCGCAAACAATTGTCGCCTCGGAACAGGTGGCGCAAGAAGTTGCGCCACTGCTGGACGGCGGCGCAAGCGACATTGCCGCGCCCCTGGCCGGCAGCAGTGTGGTGGCTACCTATTCCCCCGCGCAAATCCGCGCCGCCTACGACTTGCCCGCCCTGCCTGCGGCGGGCACGGCACTGACGCCGGCCCAGGCGGCACAGCTGGGCGCGGGGCAGACGATCTACATCGTCAACGCCATGCATAACCCGAACGCGGCCGCCGAACTGGCCCTCTTCAACCAAAAGTTCGGCTTGCCCGGCTGCACCAGCAAAGTCATCGCCACCAATGCCACCCTGCCATTGCCGCCTGCCTCGACCAGTGGCTGTGAATTTTCCATCGTCTACAACACGCCAGCGAGCACCATGACGGCTACCGCGCCCGCCTATAATTCGGGTTGGGCCATGGAAATCGCGCTCGACGTGCAATGGGCGCATGCCACGGCGCCGCTGGCGCGCATCGTGCTGATCGAGGCACCCGACGCTTCGGTCAACAGCCTGCTGGGCGGCGTGCGCCTGGCCAACCTGATGGGACCAGGCGTCGTGTCGATGAGCTTTGGCGCCGCCGAAGGCAACTGGACCGCTGCCGTCGACAGCGCCTTCACGGGCAAGAACATGACTTACCTGGCTGCCACGGGCGACTCGGGCAACGGCGTCTCCTGGCCGTCCGTGTCGCCCAATGTGCTGGCCGTGGGCGGCACTACGCTCAGCTACAGCGGCAGCGGCGTGCGCAGCGAAACGGCCTGGTCCGGCACGGGCGGCGGCATCAGCGCCTATACGCCATTGCCAAGCTACCAGACGGCCAACGTACCCGGCCTGAGCAATCTGTTGCGGCGCAACGTGGCCGACGTGGCCTTCAATGCCGACCCGGCCACGGGCCAGTACACGGCAGTGATGACACCGGGCAGCAGCACCGCCAGCTGGCTCAGCGTTGGCGGCACCAGCCTGTCCACTCCGCAATGGGCCGGCCTGGTCGCCATCGCCAACGCCAACCGCGCGCTGCAAGCGAAGACGGCGCTCGGCTTGGCGCACACCATGCTGTACGGCCAGATCGCCACCATACCGGGCACCTTTGCCAGCAGCTTTGCCGATATCACGCGCGGCAGCAACGGTACTTGCGGCGCATGCACGGCCAGGGTCGGCTATGACCCGCTCGGTGGCCTGGGTACGCCCAACGTGAAAAACCTGCTGGCCAGCCTGTCGGGAAGCCAGATCGCGCCAACCGCCCCCGTGGTGGCGCCGGCCAGCATCAGTGGCACGGCCGGCAAGCCGCTGTCCTTCACCGTCTCGGCCAGCGCATCGAACCCCCTCAGCTATACCATGCTGGGCGCGCCGACCGGCATGAGCATCGCCGCCACGGGCGTGGTCAGCTGGGCCGCGCCGTTGGCGGGCACGTATGCCGTCACCATAGTAGCCAAGGATACCGTCAGCGGCCTCAGTGGCCAGGGCGCATACAGCATCGTCATCGCGCCCATCGCACCGCCTGTCGTTGCCGCCGGCGCCATCGCGGGCAAGGTGGGCACGGCGCTGGCGTTCAATGTCAGCGCCACGGCCGCCAATCCCGTCGGCTACGCGCTGAGCGGCGCACCGGCCGGCATGAGCATCAGCAGCGCAGGGCTGGTGAGCTGGGCCGCCCCCGTGGCCGGCACCTACACCGTCACCGTGACGGCCACGGACAGCAAGACCGGCTTGAGTGGCAAGGGCATTTATACGGTGGCCATCGCCGCACCGCTGCCACCGGTAGTGAGCGTCGCCAGCGTCAGCGGCAAGCCCGGCGTGGCCCTGTCGTTCACCGCCACGACGGTAGCGCCCAACGCCGTCACCTATAGCCTGTCGGGCGCGCCGTCCGGCATGACCGTCAACGCCGCCGGCGTCGTCAGCTGGGCCAACCCCGTGCTGGGCAGCTACAACGTCACCGTCATCGCCAAAGATAGCAAGACGGGATTGACGGGCCAGGCCGTGGCTGCGGTAAAAATCGCCGCCGCCGGCCCCACCATCAGCGCCGCTGCCATGACGGGCGTGGCGGGCAAGTCATTAAGCGGCAGCATCGTGCTGACAGCACCCGGCGCGAACGCGCTGCAGATCTCGATCAGCGGCGCGCCGCTGGGCATGCAATTTTCCATGAGCGGCTTGACGATCACCGCCACCTGGCCGCAACCGGTGACCGGCAACTACGCCTTGAAAGTGGTGGCGCGGGACAATAACGGCTTGACGGCGCAGCTGACCGTGCCGGTGACTATCACGGCAAAATAAGCTGGCGCGGGACACCTGCCAACGGGGCGCAGCGGGAGACACATCCTGCTGCGCCCCGTTTTTCTTGCGCGCCGCCTTTGCAACGAATCCAGAAAAGGAGTATAAATGGTCCATAATCAGAGTTTTACACAAGGAATGCCATGCATCTCGCCTACGCCTACCCCAAGAGCCGCTTCGAGCCGGCCGTGCTCGTCGACCTGAATGCCAAAGCTGAACGCGAGCGCTTGTCGCAAGCGGCACTGAAAGGGTTTTTCAAGCTGGCCATCGCCTGGAAGTTGCGCGACGACGAGGCGCGCGAATTGCTGGGTGGCCTGTCGAGCAGCGCCTATTACGAGTGGAAGAAGCAGCCGGACCGCGTGCTGGAAGTGGACCGCATCACACGCATTTCCTATTTGCTCGGCATCTACAAGGCCTTGCACATCCTGTACGGCGACAAGCTGGCCGACGAATGGGTAAGTTTGCCCAACAAAAACGCCATCTTTGGCGGCCGCACGCCGCTGTCACAGATGCTGGCCGGCGGCTTGCTGGCCATGCAGACGGTGCGCAAGCTGCTCGACGCGCGCCGCGGAGGCCTGTAAGCATGCCCGCCGCGCAGGCGCACCTGCCGCCGCTGGCCGCCTTGCGCCAGATCGACACCTGCCGTTTGATTCCCTCGCGCTTCGCCGACATGGAAGACTCCGTGCTGGCGCCCCTGGCCGAGGACGACAATCATCTGCGCGAGTTGTTTGAACTCGATAACGCGACCAATGCGCGCCTGGTGGCCGAGTACGGCGGCGCACCAGGAATTGGCGTGGACGAGCTGGTTTTTGGCGTACCGCACTTTCGCATCATCAACGCCGCTTACACCTACGCCCGCCCGGAAGGGGCGCGTTTCAACGATGGCGAGCGCGGTGCCTGGTATTGCGCCTTCGACATGCCAACGGCGCTGGCCGAGATCATTTTCCACAAGACCGTGGAATACCAGGAAATCGACTATTTCGACGATAGCGTCAGCTACCAGGCGCTGCTGGCCGATTTTTCCGCCAGCTTCCACGACCTGCGCGGCCAACCCCGCTACCAGGCTTGCCTTGACCCGGCCAGCTACATCGCCTCGCAAGAGCTGGCCGCCATCCTGCTCGAAGCGGGCTCCATGGGCGTGATCTTCCCCAGCGTCCGCCACGCCAGCGGCACCAACCTGGCTTGCTTCCGCCCTGCCCTGGTAGGCAATGTTCGCAAAGGCGCCGTCTATCGGTTAACATGGCAGGGTACGCCGACGCCACGCGTGGAAGCCGCATAAGGCAAGCCAAGCGCGCGCAACGGCACCCGAGTCACCGCTACTTGATATACCGCATGCAAACCAATCCTGAAAAAGACACCGAACTACGCCTCAAAGTCAACAGCGAAACGGCCCGCCTGGCCTGGAGCGAACTGGAAAAGCACTTCGCCCAAGGCAATGTCGTCTGGGTCGCCAATGAGCTCGACCTGGTCGAAGTGGCCGTGCGCATTTCGCACGACGACAAGACCACCATCACGCAATGGATGGTCGATGGCAAAGTGGCCAAGGTGTCGGACCAGCAAGCGCTGGACTGGCAAGCGGCCGACGCGGCCCTGTGGGCGGTCGTCGTCAGCCCGTTCATTTTGGTGCAGCAGGAAAAGCCCACCAAACCCACCAAACACTAAGGGCCACGCCACCACATTGCGTCGACGCTGCAAATTGAACTCGTGTTGCAATGGGCGGGGTAAAAATCATCCTCCTGCACGGCAAGAAACAGAAGCGCGTAGCGTAGCGGATTGACAATGTGCAGCGTAGCGCATTGTCAATACACTTCAACGCACCTCAACGCACCTCAACGCGCGTCAGTGCCCGCCGCCCAAGTAAGCGGCGATCACCTTCGGATCGTTCTTCAAACTCTGGGCCGGGCCATGCACGGAAATGCTGCCGTTTTCCAGCACGTAGCCGTAATCGGCCACGTTCAGGGCGGCGGCGGCGAATTGCTCCACCAGCAGCATGGTCACGCCTTCGGCTTTCAGGCGCGTGATGATGCGGAAGACTTCCTCCACCAGAATGGGTGCCAGGCCCATGGATGGCTCGTCGAGCAAGATCACTTCCGGATTCAGCATCACGGCGCGGGCCATGGCCAGCATCTGCTGCTCGCCACCCGAAAGCGTGCCGGCCAGCTGGTCGCGCCGTTCCTTCAGGCGGGGGAACAGCTCCAGGGCCTTGTCCAGGTCTCCCTTGATGTCGCCCTTCGGGCGCGCCCGCGTAAAGCGGGGAAAGGCGCCCAGCAGCAGGTTATCGGTTACTGACATGGAGGCGAATACGCGCCGCCCTTCCGGCGAGTGGGCCAGGCCGGCACGCGCGATGCGGTGCGAGTCTAGCCCCGTGACATCGTTGCCGCCCAGCGTAACGGTGCCCGATTTGGGTTTCAGCATGCCGGAAATGGCGCGCATGGTAGTGGTCTTGCCGGCGCCGTTCGAGCCGATCAGGGTCACCAGCTTGCCCTTCGGGACCTCGAACGAAATACCGTGCAGGACTTCGACTTTGCCGTAGGCGGCGTGCAGATTATGAATGCTCAGCATGGTCTTCCTCTCAGTGCGCCGCAGGGCTCAGGGTGTCGGCGCTGCCGCCAAGATAGGCTTCGATCACTTTCGGATCGCTCTGGACAAGCGCGGGTGCGCCTTCGGCAATCTTCTGGCCGAAGTCCAGCACCGTCACCACGTCCGACAGCGCCATCACCACGTCCATGTGGTGCTCGATCAGGATGATGGTGATGCCGTGCTCGCGGATCTTGCGGATGATGGCCATCAACTCCTTGATGTCGGGCGCCGTCAGGCCCGCCGCCGGTTCATCGAGCAGCAGCAGGCGCGGATTGAGGCCCAGCGCGCGGCCGATTTCCAGCAGCCGCTGCTTGCCATACGGCAAATTGCGCGCCTCTTCGTTAGCCAGGTCAGCCAGACCGACGAATTCGAGGATGCTGGCGGCGCGCTCGCGCGCGGCCTTCTCTTCACGTTTGTAGCGCGGCGTGTGCAGCATCACCTCCAGCACATTCGATTTGAAGGTATTGTGCAAACCCACCAGCACATTCTCGGTGGCCGTCATCTCGCCGAACAGTTGCACGTTCTGAAAAGTGCGCGCCACGCCACCCACGGCGATTTCGGACGGCGTGCGCCCGGAAATCACGGCGCCGGCAAATTCCACCCTGCCCGCCGTCGGCTTGTAGATCCCCGTCAGCACATTCATCATCGTGCTCTTGCCCGAGCCATTGGGCCCGATCAAGCCGTGCACGGAGCCCTGCGTGACGTTCAAGTCCACCTGGTTGAGCGCTTTCAAGCCGCCGAACTGCATCAGCGCCCGGTCCACGCGCAGCAGCGTTTCGCCACGCTGGCCGCCTTGGGCATGGTCAAAAGGCGCCACGCCATGCGAGGCGACGGCCAGCACATGACGCCGGCCCTTGCTCACAAAACTCATCAAAAAGCCGACGATGCCGTCCTGCAGATAGTAGACGACAAATAAGATCATCAAGCCGAAGATGGTCAGGCGCCAGTCGACCATGTTATCGAGCTTGTACGAGTAGGCGGCCAGGCCGATGGTGGCGACCAGGGGCACGAGCACGCCGCGCACGGTGGAACGCTTTTTCGCCAGCATGAAGATGGAACCGATCACGCCCAGCACGGCGGCGGCGACGGCGATCTTGCGAAATAGTTCGATGTCCGCCAGCAAACTGGGCAGCATGACGACGATCAAGGCGCCGATCAAGGCGCCCGAGCGCGTCTTGCGACCGCCCATGATGACGGCGAGCAGGAACAATATCGTCAGCTCGAAGTTATAGGTATTGGGCGAGATGTACTCTTCCGAATACGCATACAGGCTGCCGGCCAGGCCGGCGAAACCGGCGCTGATGACGAAGGCGTACACCTTGTAGCGATACACGGACACGCCCATGCAGTCCGAGGCGATGGGACTGTCGCGCAGCGCCTCGAAGGCGCGCCCCAGGTTCGACTTCAAGATACGGTGCACGAGCACCAGCGAGATCACCATCAGCGCGGCGACCATGTAGTAATACTCCACTTCGCTCAATTTGTGGCCGAACAGTACGGGTTTGTGGATCTTGATGCCCATCGGCCCCTCTGTCAGGAAGCTCATCTCGTTGATCAGAATTTGCACGATGGTGCCGAAGGCCAGTGTCACCATGGCCAGGTAGGGACCCGTTACGCGCAAGGCCGGCAAGGCCAGGATGGCGCCAAACGCGGCCGCGCCGACGATGCTGGCGGGGATGGCCAGCCAGAACGACAAGCCCAGCTTGAACACCAGCACGCCCGTGACGTACGAACCGATACCGAACAAGCCCGCGTGGCCCAGCGACACCTGGCCCGTGTAGCCGACGACGATATCGAGGCCAAACAGCAAGATGGCGTAGATCAGAATGGTCTCGGCCAAGTGGATATAGTAAGGGTTCGGGATAAGGATGGGAAACAGCACGAGCGCGGCCAGGCCCGCCGCACTCAGCGCCAGCATAGTGATTTTCTGGTTCATATGATCCTCAGACTTTCTTGATCGCGGCTTTGCCGAACAGGCCCGATGGCTTGACTGCCAGCACCAGCAGCAACAGCAGCAGGCCTGGCACTTCCTTGTAGCCAGTGGAGATGTAATAGCCGGTGGTCGTCTCGGCGATGCCCAGTATCAGGCCACCGACGATGGCACCCACGCCCGAAGTCAGCCCGCCGATAATGGCCACGGCAAACGCTTTCAAGCCCAGCGAGGCGCCCATGGTGGCCCCAGTCAAGGTCAACGGCGCCACCAGCACGCCCGCAAAGGCGGCCGTGGCCGACGACAGCGCGTAGGAAAAAGTGATGACCATGCCCGTATTGATGCCCATCAGACCGGCCGCGTCGCGGTCATTGGCTGTCGCCACTACAGCCTTGCCGTAAATGGATTTGCGGTTGAATACTTCGACGGCCAGCATGATGGCCAGCGCGCCGACGATAACGGCCACCTGCATCTGCTGCACATTGGCGCCAAACACCTGGAACGGCGCGGCCGACAACGGCGACGGGAACATCAGATCATCCTTGCCCCAGATATTTTCTGCCACGTTCTTGAAAATGATGGCCAGGGCGATGGTCGACATGATCCAGCCGAATTCGGACTTGATCTTGATGGCGGGCCGCACGCCTATCCATTCGACGAACACGCCCTGCAAGGCGCCGAAGACGATGACGATGGGGATCATCAGCAAATAGCTCATGTAGGGGCCGCCGTGAATGGTGCCCACCAGCGAGAGGCCCACCAGCGCGCCCAGCATCAGAGATTCGCCCTGGCCGAAATTGAGGGTGCCGGAAGTGGCAAAGGTCAGCTGATAGCCGAAGGCAATGACGGCATAAATCATGCCCAGCGCAATGCCGCTGAAGACGAGCTGCAGGAAGATTTCCATGGTATTCCCCGGAAGACGAAAGATGAAAAAATGGCCAGTCCTGATTCCTCAAGGCTGGCCATTGCGCGGCTAGATCGTTGGAATTAGCCGAACTTATTTGGCAAGGACGACCTTGCCGTCATTGACTTCGCCAAACACGGTCAAGTCGGCCGTGATCGCTTCATGGTTGGTCTTGCTGAACGGCTTGTTGTAGGTGGTGACGGCGCCTTCCACTTTTTCATTCAGGTTTTCCAGCGCGGCGCGCACTTTCGGGCCATCCGTGCCACCCGCCTGCGTGATGGCGGCAGCCAGCAGATAAATGGAATCATAGCCTTGCGCGGCAGAGACGGCCGACGGCATGCGTCCGCCCGATGGCTTGTAGGTGGCCACATAGGCGTCGATAAAGGCCTTGCGTTTCGGTGTGCTGGCATCCTGGATGAAGGTTTGCGGCATGCGCGTGCCATTGCCGTTCTTGCCGGCGTTATCGATGAAATTGCCCATGGCCAGGGTCCAGCTGCCGATCAGCGGCACTTTCCAGCCGAGTTTTTCCATGCCATTGGCGATCTGCGCCAGTTCCGGGCCGATGCCGTAGGTCAGCACCACTTCCGCGCCCGCCTGCTTGGCTTTGAGCAGCTGGGCCGTCATGTCGACATCCTTGATGTTGTATTTTTCAACGACAACGGCCTTGATGCCCTTCTTGTCCAGCGCCTTTTCCAGGTCTTCTCGACCCAGCTGGCCATAATTGGTGGAGTCGGCCAGGATCGCCACTTTCTTGAACTTGCGGTTCTCGATCGCCTCGTGCACGATCATGCCGGACTGAATAGTGTCATTGGCCGCGTTGCGGAAGATATAGTTTTCCGGCTGGTCGGCGAATTGCTTGGTGACGATGGAGCCCGTCGCCACATTGTTCATGACGGGGATTTTCGCTTCCTGGTAAAAGCGCTGCGAAGCGAGGGCCACGCCGGTATTAATGTAGCCGACAGTGGCGGCAACCTTTTCCTTGTTGATCAGTTCCTGGGCGATTTGCACACCGCGTTCATTCTTGGCTTCGTCGTCGCGCTCGATCAGCAGCAGCGAGCGCCCCAAGACGCCGCCCTTGGCATTGATTTCAGCGACGGCCAGCTTGACGCCGTCGCGCATCGAAACGCCCATCGGCGCGGAACCACCGGTGAACGGACCGGACACGCCGATCTTGATGGGGTCGGCTGCGACTGCCGCCTGCGAGAAACCCAAAACCAAACTTGCCACGAGCAATTTCTGTTTCAAATTCATTCTCATCTCCTCTGATACAACATTTTTAAAGCCACATATTTTTATAGTCGTACGCTGGATAACCGCCCCATCGATAAATCATTGTAGGTTAGTAAACATGCACCAGCAACAACTACATATGACGCGTCGCAACATGTGTAAGACGCCCAATTGCTTGGTCTATTGTCAGTCTTCTGTAAGGAAAATATGAAGCAAACCCAAAATGACTTGACCAGCGAGGAGAAAGGCGAGTGTCGATCTCCGGTAAAACACGCTCCACCTCGCCCGCTTGATCCGCCGCAAAGCCGAGCCGTCGTTGACTGCTAAGGTGAGGCATCTCCCTGCATCCGCACGGGTCTCTCCAGCACCACCACCTGCATGGAGGCATCATGCCGCTACCCCTGAGAAGATCGCTTGCCCTTTCCCTCGCTGCACTGCTGCTCAGTATGTTCAGCGGTTGCGCCAGCTTCACATCCGTCGACAACTTTGCACGGACGGGCCAGCAAATGACCGTCACCTTTCCCCCCATCGCCAACGCCACCGTAGACAGCTGCATCAACAACGAGTTGCGCAGGAACCTGATTTCCACCGACGGCTTCGACCCTGCAGCCGCCGAGCAACAGGCTAGGCGCGGCTGTGACAAGATCGCCGATTCGAATCAAAAAATACTACGCCTGAACGATGTCCTGGCGCGCTACGCTCAAGCCCTGCAAGTTCTGAGTGGCGGCAAGGTGGCCCACTACCATGATCAGTTTTCCGGCCTCGGCGAAGCCCTGGGCAGCATCCCGGTTCCCGGCAGCGACAAGCCGCTGCTCGACCCGGGGCAGGTAAGCCTCATCATGAAACTGAGCGAACAACTGAGCCGTTTGCTGACGCAGGACATGCAGAAATCAGCCATCAACGAACTACTCGCCCAGCAAGAGGCCATCGCCGCCATCACCAATGCGCTCAATACCTATGTGCAGACGGTGTACCGCGACAGGATCGCGATCGAACGGCGCGACAGCGGCGTCTTGCAAATGGCCCTGCATGAAACGGCACGCGCAGAGCCGCTGGCGACGAATTACGTCAGGGTCCGACTGTATCGCGACGAGAAGCAGCTAGGCGAACGCGCAAAAATTCCCGATAGCTATGCAAGGGCCGTCAAAGCCTTTCAAGACAACCTTGAGAGCCTACGCAAATCACACGACGACAGCGCACAGCTGCAACAGCAATTGAAGGAGTTCTCCCGGCGCGTCGATGAACTGAAACTCCAGGTGGCCTTCCTTGCACCTGTAAACTGGTAGGAGGACATCATGGCAACGATCAACAAACAGGCCACCTTGAAGGCATTAGAAATCGCCAATAACCTGTCCGAGATTTCCACCTTGCTGCTGGCGTGGCGGATCAAGGGGCGCAGAACGCTGAGCACTGAGGAAAAAGGGGAATTGAAGGAACTCGAAGATCACCTCAATGAACTGGTGGCCAGCTTCCAGGCGCACGGCATCGACATGATCGCAGATGGAGCACAAGATGCCGCCAGGCAGGCCGACCAGGCGATCGATACCGCCAATACGGCGCTGGAGAAAATTAAGACCGTCAAGCATGCGATTGACGTCACCGCGGCCGTCGTCAGTGTTGCGGCGACCTTGCTGTCAAAAGACGTCATGGGCGTGATCGGCGCAACGAAAGACCTTCAGGCGTTGGTCAAGGCTAGCGGTTAATCAAAACGACGCCATCAAGGCTCCTGCCCCCGGTGCCCCATCGCATGCTCAGCCATCCTGAAAAGCAACGCTGACTGTGCCTCGCTGCGCTCATAGCCCATCGTCCCGTCTTTCGTGACGATGGCTTTTTGCATCAAGGCTTCCGGGTACTCCTGCGCGCAAGCCGCATCGAGCCAATGGCGAGCCTGCGTTTCATCTATGGTCTGGAGCAGGTTCGCCAGGATAAACATCGCAGGCGCCACGCCACGCTGGGCAGCCAGTGCCAGCCAGGATATGGCGGACGCCGTATCCAGCGGCCCGCCCAAGCCATTCTTGTGCATCAGGCCAAGATAATAGGCGGCGGGCCCGCTGCCCTGTTGCGCCGCAACTTTGAACAGCGCGCGCGCCTGCGGCTGGCTTGCCACAGCGCCGCGCATCAAGGCCTTGGCCTGAACCAGCTGATTGCCAGCCTCATCCTGCGCTTGCGCTTGCCCGGGCGTCAGCGAGGAACAGACGAGCGATAACAACAGCGCGCCAGGCAGTAGCCAGATCATTTCGACAGGTCTAGCTGGTACAGCGCAAAGCCCTTGCCGGCGCCATCGTCGGCCTTCAGCTGCGTGACATTGTCGATGCCGGCCGCTTGCGCCAGGTCGATCACGTTCGGCGCCGAGTGGAATACCACCGGCCCTTGTGTGGCGACCTTGGCGAAAGTCCAGCTGCGCGCCGAACCGTTTTTCGCCCGCGTCAGGTTTTTCTGCTGCGTGATGTAGGCAATCAAGAGTTCCCGATTATTGTCGGGCGAGGCCACCACCGTGTTGCTGCCATCAAGGCCGGGGAAATTGCCGCCGCCGCTGGCGCGGTAGTTATTTGTCGCGATCAAGAATTGCTGTGCAGCATCCACCGGCTTGCCCTGGTACGTCAGACCCCGGATACGCTGGCCGGGCGGCTGGGTGACATCGATCTGGTAGCGCACGTCAGCACTGCTAATGGCATCGAAGTTGTAGCTCGGATGGGCCGTATTGACCAATTCCTGCGGCTCGCGCTTGTTGGCGGCGATGGTATTGAAACGCTGCGCCGAGTGTTCCAGCCAGGCCTTCAATTGCGCGCCATTCATCTTCACGCCATACAACGCGTTCGGGTATAAATACAAGTCAGCCGCGTTGTTTAGCGCCACATTGCCCGCCTTGACATCCGTGTAGTCGGACACGCCGGCCGAGCCGCTCTTGAACGGCGACGACATCGACAACACGGGCAAGTGCGCGTATTGCGGCAAATTCGCCTTGACGTAGGCGGCCAGATGGAACGCCTGCGCCTGGTTCACCACCTCGATGGCGCTGACATCGCCCACGTCGGCAAAATACGTCGACATGCGGAAATCTGTGGTGCCCACGGGCGTCTGCACGTAGGCTATCGTCGCTGCGTGCTCTTCGGCCACGAGTTTGGCGATGGCTGCATCGGGCGCCACATAACTTTTATCCGCATTCTGGATGCTGCGCGCCTCCACCGTGGTGGCACTCTTGTCGACGCCCCACTGCTTGCCGTCGTGACGCAGGGAGAGGCCGATCACGCCCAAGTGCTTGCCCCACAGATTGGCCATCACGGTGGGCACGCCATGGACCAGCCCTTTGACTTTATCGACGCCGGGCAAATTGAATTGCGGTACCGTGCTGCTGGCATTCGGGAACAACTGGTGCGAATGGCCGATCAGCATGGCATCCACGCCCGGCACTTGCGACAGGTAGTAATTAGCGTTTTCCATGCTGGGCGAATACGCGCTGTCATCGAGACCGCCGTGCGAAATGGCCACCACCAGTTCGGCGCCCTTGGCGCGCATCTCGGGGATGAATTTTTCCGCCGTCTCACGCACGCCCTGCGTGTAGACGCGCCCTTCCAGCCAGCGCTTGTCCCAGGCCATGATGGTGGGCGGGGCGAAGCTGATGATGCCTACCTTGACGCTGCTGCGCACGGCCTTGCCATCGGGGCCCGTCGCCGTGATCTGCTTGTTGATGATGTGATATGGCGCGAACAAAGGCTGGCCCGTCTTGACGCTGTAGACGTTGGCCAGCACTTGCGGGAACGCGGGACCGGCGCAGCGCGGCTTGCTCGCATCGACGCCGTCGACGTCGAAGCGGTTGCCCGTCACCTGGCTCAAGAACGCCAGGCCGTAATTGAATTCATGGTTGCCGATGCCGCCGCCATCGACCTTCAGCACATTCATGGCCTTGTAGATAGCCAGGGTCTGGTCGCAGGCCAGCGGTTTCACGAGCGCCTGGTAGTCGGCCAGGGCCGTACCCTGTATGGTGTCGCCGTTATCGAGCAAAAGATTGTTCGGGAACTGCGCGCGCGCCTGGGCGATCAGGGTCGCCGTGCGTTCCAGGCCGACCGACGGTTCCGCCTGCAGCTTATAGTAATCATAACTGAGCACATTCGCGTGCAAGTCCGTCGTCTCCAGCAGGGCCAGGGTGGCGCTGCTGCCCGCTGGCGCGGCGGCGGGCGCCTGGTCCGGTCCGAGGGCGGCGGGCGGCAAGGCGCTGCAGCCGGCCAGCAGCAGCGGCAACAGGGCGAGACGGGGGCGCTGGCACATGAGTTGACGCATAAGGTGACGCATGAAGTATTCCTGTAGAAAGACAATATCGTCCGCATCATACGCAGCACGGCAGCCCCCAGCAAGCCGTACGAGGCCCGCCGCAACAGGTGCAATCTTGTCGCAAATACCGCAAAATCGCCAAGCCATTGCCGCGCGCGGCAGCGATTTCCCGCTCTTGGCATCAGAAACGGGCCGCGCTCGCGTATAATCCAAGGTTTGATTTCACCATAGAAGACCAGAATATTATGGAAGCCGAACGCATCAATATCATCTCCGCCCTGCTCAACGACCTGACGGTCCGCGAAGCCGAACTTCGGAGGTATCTTTGACTTCACTGTCAAGTCGGAGAAACTAGAGCAAGTCAACGAAGAACTGGAAGATCCGACCGTCTGGAACGATCCCAAGCGCGCCCAGGAACTCGGTAAAGAGAAGAAGGCGCTCGAAGCGATCGTCTTCACGCTGACCCGTGCCGATGCCGACCTGCGCGACACCCGTGATCTGTTCGACATGGCCCGCGAAGAAGGCGACGAAGAGACGCTCGAAGCGATCGAGCAAGACGTACAGGAAATCGGCAAGGTCATCGAAAGCATGGAATTTCGCCGGATGTTCAACAATCCGATGGACCCGAACAACTGCTTCATCGACATCCAGGCCGGTGCCGGCGGCACGGAAGCCCAGGACTGGGCCTCGATGCTGCTGCGCCAGTACCTGCGCTATTGCGAACGCAAGGGCTTCAAGGTCGAGATCCTGGAGCAGTCCGACGGCGAGGTAGCCGGCATCAAGACGGCCACCCTGAAAGTCGAGGGCGATCACGCCTACGGCTTCCTGCGCACGGAAACGGGCGTGCACCGCCTGGTGCGCAAGTCGCCGTTCGACTCGGCCAACGGCCGCCATACCTCGTTTACGTCGCTGTTCGTGTATCCCGAAGTCGACGATTCGATCGAAATCGACGTCAACCCGGCCGACATCCGCGTCGATACCTATCGCGCGTCGGGCGCCGGTGGTCAGCACATCAACAAAACCGACTCTGCCGTGCGCATGACCCATGCGCCGACCGGCATCGTGGTGCAGTGCCAGAACGACCGTTCACAGCACCGCAATCGCGCCGAAGCGATGGAAATGCTGAAAGCCAAGCTGTACGAACATGAACTGCGCAAGCGCATGAGCGAGCAGCAAAAGCTGGAAGACTCGAAGACGGACGTGGGCTGGGGTCACCAGATCCGCTCCTATGTGCTGGACCAGTCCCGCATCAAGGACTTGCGCACCGGCTTCGAGACGGGCAATACCAAGGGCGTGCTCGATGGCGACATCGACGAATTCATCTCCGCCTCGCTGAAACAGGGCGTGTAAGGATGAATGCACCGGCATCGGCATCGGCATCGGCGCAGCGTGCCTTCCTGTTCGACATGGATGGCACGATCGTCGACAACATGGCCTTCCACACGCGCTCGTGGCTGGCGTTCTTTGAACGTCAGGGCCATGTGCTCGATGCGGACACCTTTTTCCGCGCCACGGCAGGACGTCAGGGCCGCGAAATCATCGCCAAGTACCTGGGCGACGAAGCCGACCACGCTAGCTTGCTGGCTGAAAAGGAAGTCGTCTACCGCGAACTGTATGGCCCGCACCTGGCCACTGTGGCCGGGTTCGAGCGCTTGATCACCAGCGCGCGCCAGCACGGCGTGGCACTGGTGGTGGGCACGGCCGCGCCGGACGAGAACATCGCGTTCACACTCGACGGCCTGGACCTGCGGCACCGCTTCGACGCCATCGTCGGCGCCGCCGACGTGGCACGCGGCAAGCCGCAGCCGGACGTGTTCCTGAAAGGCGCGCAACTGGCCGGAGCGCTGCCGCAAGACTGCATCGTCTTTGAAGACGCGCCCCTGGGCGTGGAAGCGGCGCGCCGTGCCGGCATGCGCGTCGTGGTGCTGAGCACCACCCTGCCGGCCGAAGCATTTGCCGCATACGACAACGTCATTGCCATCGTGCCCGATTTCTCCGCACTCGACGTCGACGCACTGTTTGCCAGCGTGGCGCCTGCTCTGACGCCACATCATCAATAATCACCAACGAAGAACACCATGACTACGGATATCCAAGAACAAGCCGCCGCCCCAGATGAAAACAAGATCATCGCCGAGCGCCGCGTCAAGCTGGCCACACTGCGCGAACAAGGCATCGCCTTCCCGAACGATTTCCGCCCTGAGCACAAGGCGGCCGATCTGCACGCGCAATACGGCAGCAAGACGCGCGATGAGCTGGAAGAAAATCCCGTGCACGTGGTGCTGGCCGGGCGCATGATGCTCAAGCGCGAAGCGGGCAAGAAAGCCGCTTTCGCCACCCTGCAAGACGCTTCCGGCCCGAAGGCCGACGGCCGCATCCAGATCTACGCCACCCTTGATCTCACCGGCGAAGCGGCCATGGCCGCCCTGCACCACTATGACCTGGGCGATATCCTGGGCGTGACGGGCACCCTGTTCAAGACCAAGACAGACGAACTGACCATCAAGGTCACGCAACTGCGTTTGATCACCAAGTCGCTGCGCCCGCTGCCAGACAAATTCCACGGCCTGGCCGACCAGGAAACGAAGTACCGCCAGCGCTACGTCGACCTGATCATGAACGAGGAGACACGCCGCACCTTCAAGGCGCGTACGGCCGCCATCTCGTCGATTCGCCGCTTCATGGAAAAGAACGAGTTCATGGAAGTGGAAACGCCGATGCTGCACACGATTCCGGGCGGCGCCGCGGCAAAGCCATTCATCACGCACCACAATGCGCTCGACATGCAAATGTACCTGCGTATCGCGCCCGAGCTGTACCTGAAGCGCCTGGTCGTGGGCGGCTTCGACCGCGTGTTCGAGATCAACCGCAACTTCCGCAACGAAGGCGTGTCGATCCGTCACAACCCAGAATTTACGATGATGGAATTCTACGCCGCCTACACCGACTACAAATGGCTGATGGACTTCACGGAAGCGGTCATTCGCCAGGCTGCCATCGATGCGCACGGTACTGCCAGCCTGACCTACGGCGGCCGCGAGCTGGACCTGGCAAAACCGTTCCACCGCCTGACCATCGTCGAAGCGATCAACAAGTATGCGCCGGGCTACAGCGCCGAGCAGTTGAGCGATGCCGAATTCATCAAGGAAGAGCTGAAGAAATTCGGTGTCAAGCCATTCGCCACGGCCGGCCTGGGCGCGCTGCAACTGGCGCTGTTTGAAGAAACGGCCGAAGCGCAGCTGTGGGAACCGACCTACATCATCGATTACCCGGTCGAAGTGTCGCCTCTGGCGCGCGCTTCCGACACGGTGGCCGGCATCACCGAACGCTTTGAACTGTTCATGGTCGGCCGCGAGATCGCCAACGGCTTCTCCGAGTTGAACGATGCAGAAGACCAGTCGGCCCGCTTCCTGGCGCAAGTGGCCGCCAAGGATGCCGGCGATGAAGAGGCGATGTTCTATGACGCCGACTACATCCGCGCGCTGGAATACGGCATGCCGCCAGCCGGCGGCTGCGGCATCGGCATCGACCGTTTGATGATGATCATCACGGATTCGCCCAATATCCGCGACGTACTGCTGTTCCCGCATTTGCGCCGCGAAGACTAAGCACGCACGCAAACCGATAAAAAGCCGCCTGATCGCAAGATCAGGCGGCTTTTTTACGCTTCTTCGCCGTTACCCTGTAAGCATCCAGCCGCCCCATCTGTACAGCGTGCTCAGCGCCGTCCCGGCGCGCCGAAGGCGGTATTTTTGCTGCCGCTTACTGAGTCCAAAACAGCAAGCCAAGGCAGCTTACTGCATCACGGTATAGCAAGGCACGTACGCCGTGCCCGCCAGCTTCATGCGGTGCTGCGCCACGAAGGAGGCGAGCAAGGCATCCATGGGGCCCATGATGTCCTTGTCGCCATGGATTTCGAAGTTGCCGTGCTCTTCGATCGAGCGTATGCCGTCGTCCTTGACGTTGCCCGCCACCACGCCGGAAAACGCGCGGCGCAACTGCGCTGCCAGCAAGTGCGTGGGCTGGTTCTTGTGCAAGCTCAGGTTGCGCATGTTTTCATGCGTGGGGTGAAACGGCTTCTGGAACTCGTGGTCGATCTTCAGCAGCCAATTGAAATAATAGGCATCGCTATGGGCCTTGCGGAATTCACGCACCAGGCGTATGCCTTCGAGCATTTCGCGCGCCACCAGTTCCGGGTCGTCGATGATGATTTTATAGCGCTGCTGCGCTTCCGGGCCCAAGGTGTCGCTGATGAACTGATTGATCTGCACGAAATATTCGCGCGAGGTTTCCGGACCCGTGAAGATCAAGGGAAATGGAATATCGGCATTGTCGGGGTGTAGCAAAATGCCGAGGATGTACAAAATCTCTTCGGCCGTGCCGGCGCCACCGGGGAAGACGACGATGCCGTGGCCGGCACGCACGAACGCTTCCAGGCGTTTTTCGATGTCCGGCATGATGACGAGGTCATTCACGATGGGGTTCGGCGATTCGGCGGCGATGATGCCCGGCTCGGTGATGCCCAGGTAGCGGCCATTGTGCAGGCGCTGCTTGGCGTGGCCGATGGTGGCGCCTTTCATGGGACCCTTCATGGCGCCGGGACCACAACCGGTGCAAATATCGAGGCCGCGCAAGCCCAGCTGGTAGCCCACTTCCTTCGAATAATTGTATTCGGCGCGGTTGATCGAATGACCACCCCAGCATACCACCAGATTCGGGTTGAGCTGGGTTTGCAGCACGTTCGCGTTGCGCAAGATGTGGAACACGGCGTCAGTCACGCCTTCCGTGCTGTGCAGGTCAAATTTCGGGTTGCCCGTGACCTCATCGCTGACGAAGATAATATCGCGCAGCACGGCAAACAGGTGCTCGTGTATGCCCTTGATCATCTTTCCATCGACAAAGGCGATGGCTGGCGCACCCTTGATATCGAGCTTGATGCCGCGCTCGCGCTGGATAATGGAGATTTCAAACGATTGGTAGCGCTCCAGCAAGGCCCGACCATCGTCGATGGTGCTGCCGCAATTCAAGACTGCCAGCGCACAGCGGCGGAAGGTGTTGTACAGGCCGCCCTGGCTGGTATCGAGCAGTTTATTGACTTCCGTCTTGGAGAGCACGTCCAGGCGGCCTTCCGGTGAAACCAGAGTATCGATAACGTCGTGTTCCATAATGCGAAAAATCCCTTTAAAAATCGATGCTCGAAGGTCATGCAGCCTTAATATACGACAAATTTGCGACAAATATACGACAAGTCAGGCAAGTTGTGCTGTGTCGCCGCAAAATCGCCCGGCCATCCTTGCCTGCAAACCGGTTTGACTCATATGAAACAGTCATTCTTGCTAATGCGAATCGAAACCTTCGCTCAGCGCAATTTGTAGATTAGAATGCCAGCCTATTGGAATTCCCGTGCGTGAGGTTCTTCATGAGAGTGCCCGCCGCACGCAGGCTTCCATAAGTGTGTTGTATCGATAGACTATAATAATTTTTCAGGAGGAACCGCATGAGCGGTGCGACTACGCCCAACAAGGAAGCCGTTATTCCGGAGTTCAAGCAAATTATGGGCCATCCAAGCCCGTTGTGGATGTTGTTCATGACCGAATTCTGGGAACGCTTCGCGTTCTACGGAGTTCGCTGGGCACTGGTACTGTACATCGTTGCCCAGTTCCACGGCGGCGACGCTTCAGGACAGGCAGCGGCCAACCTGACCTATGGTTCCTTCCTCGCGCTGGTGTACGCCGGCGCCCTGTTCGGCGGTTACATCGCCGACCGCGTCATCGGCTACCAGCGCTCGATTCTGCTGGGCGCCATCTTCATGGCCGCCGGCCTGTTCTGCATCTCGGTGCCCAACCAGGATATCTTCAACCTGGGCCTGGCCACCATGATCGTCGGTAACGGCATGTTCAAGCCGAACATCTCGACCATGGTCGGCAAGCTGTATACGACAGCCGATCCGCGCCGCGACAGTGGTTTCACCATCTTCTACATGGGCATCAACATGGGCGCCATGGTCGCGCCTGTCTTCACGCAATGGCTGGCCGAGTCGATCTTTGGCACCAGCGCCATGCCTTCCTACAAGATGGTCTTCATGGCATCCGGTTTCGGCATGCTGATCAGCCTGGTATGGTTCTTCATCGGCCGCCGCGCCCTGAAGGGCATAGGCGCACCGGAAGCCGGTTCAGGCAACCCGATGCGCGTCGTCTGGGTAGCCGTCGGCTCGCTGTGCGTGATTCCGCTGATGTACTTCCTGCTCACCGTCGGCGCTGAAAAGCTGCAAATCGTCCTGACCGTGTTGTTCGCCGGCCTGGCCGTGATGTTGATGATCGAAGGCATACGCAACGGTAAAGTTGCGCGCGACCGCGTCATCGCCATGCTGCTGATCTTCGTCTTCAACATCCTGTTCTGGATGTTCTTCGAACAGGCAGGCAGCTCGTTTACCTTCCTGGCCGACAAAATCGTCAACCGCGACCTGGGCTTCTGGATCTTCCCGACCGCCTACTTCCAGACCGTCAATTCGGTGGCCATCATCGTCTTCGCGCCTATTATCGCCGCCGTCTGGGTCTTCCTGGCACGCCATAACGTCAATCCATCGATCCCGCGCAAATTCGGCCTGGGCTTGCTGGGCAATGCGCTGGCCTTCGGCCTGCTGATCTTCGCTCTGTCGAACCTGGTTGGCGCCGATAACAAGATCCCGTTCTGGACCCTGACCACCGTGTACGTGCTGCAATCGATCGGCGAGCTGTGCCTGTCGCCTATCGGCCTGTCGATGGTGACCAAGCTGGCGCCGGTGCGCCTGGTGGGCCTGGGCATGGGCGGCTGGTTCCTCTCTACGGGTATCGGCAACAACCTGTCGGGCATTTTCGCCAGCCACGTCAGCGGCGAAAGCGGCATGTCGGTGCAGTCGGCCCTGTCCGGCTACACCTTCGGCTTCTGGTCCCTGCTGGGCGCCGGCGTCATCCTGTTCCTGATCGCACCGCTGATCAACAAACTGATGCATGGCGTGAAGTAAGCGTTCTGCCTTGGATAAAAGCGGCGGCCTGCGGGCCGCCGCTTTTTATTCCGGCACCGGTTTTACGCTTGCCGGGCGGTACAATACCGCCATGGCCAGCGGCCCCCCCGAGCAACCCCGATAAAGAATCCCATGTCCAGTATCTCCACCACCTCCCCTCTCTCCGACGACGAATACGCCGAACTCGACACCCTGCTGGCAGCGCCAGCGCTGGCCAATGCCGCCATGGACGTGTCCATGCTGGAAGGTTTTCTCACGGCCGTCGCCCTGAGCCCGAAACACATCACACCCGAGCAATGGCTGCCCTGGGTCTGGGACAAGGCAGCGGGCAACACTGCGCCCGCGCCGGACGCGGACAGCGAACGAGCGGCCAGCCTGGCGCAGCGCCACCACGCCTACATGGTCGAATGGCTGGCGAAGGACCCGGACAGCTTCGAGCCCATCTATGTATGCGGCCCCGAGTGGAGCGTACCGGCCTGGTGCGCAGGCTTCCTGCTTGGCACCAGCCTGGACAAGCCACAGTGGGCAGCCCTGGCCGTCAGCCAGCCGCACTGCCTGGCACCGTTCCAGTACCTGGCGACAGCCAGCGCGCTTGACGACGACGCAGCCGAAACGGCCATGGATGGCGTGATTCCCGCTGTCATCGCCATCAATGCCGGCTGGGCACGCCAGCGCCACCTGAAAAGCCAGGCACAAAGCCAGCCCGGCGCCACCGTGCTGCGCGAAGTGCCAAAGACGGGGCGCAACGACCCGTGCCACTGCGGTAGCGGCAAGAAGTACAAAAAATGCTGCGCCGATGCCGATGCCGCGTAAAAAATGTTCTATATGATGTTCTATCGGGCCAAAATGTGACAATGCGTGAGTATTGACAATACACAACTGTGTATAGTGAAAAGATTGTTGAAATGCAACAATGTTAATCAATATCACCACACAGGAATTCCATGGAAGAGCGCACTTTTTTTGAGCAAGGCGATGTCAAGGTTACCAACGCCCGTTTCGTCAGCGGTGGCCAGACCTATGCCATGAGCAATGTGACATCGGTCAAGCCATTTGAGAAAAAACCGCCACGTGCACTTGCCATCATCATTGCCTTGATTGGCCTGGGCATCATGGTCGGCAGCAGTCCCTTTTTCGGCCTGCTGGTGCTGGGAGCCGGTCTCGCCGTCCTGTTCCTGGTCAAGCCCGTCTACCACGTGCTGCTGGCAACTTCTGCCGGTGAAACACGCGCCCTCATGACCAAAAACCGCGAGTATCTGAACCAGGTTGTCCAGGCCGTCAACGAAGCGATGATCCACCGCGGCTGATCGCACTGCACTGCCATCACGGCGGTGCGGTAAAATCAGGTGTGCGTATCGGACTGCCCTTGCAGCCGGTACGCAGCCCCAGCCATTACGGCCACCGCCACCGCCAGCTTTATTCTTGCCGACCCTTGCGCCTTCTCCTCGCTTCCCTGCTACGCTTTCTCAGCCGACATCTGCTGCAATTCCTGCTATTCGTTGCCATACTCGCAGCCGGCCATGCGCTGCTGGAACAGGCACGCCAATTTCACGCTGGACAGGCCCGGCTCGGTATGTTGCGCGATGGAGCAAGTCATGCCGACACCCGCAAAGCAATGTTGAGCCGGGAGACGCAGGCGCGGGTAGACGGGCTGCGCCAGGCTTCCGACCAAGCCATCGCGACGCGCATCGCGCATATCGACATGGCACTGGGCGCGCTGCGGCAAACGGCAGCAGCGTGGTCCTTCACCCTGGCACTACCCACAGGCAAAGATCTCGGCGACGCCATCGCCAGGCAGGCCGAGCAGCACATCCGCATCGAACTGCTGTTGCAGGAACGCGCCTATCTACAATCACTGCGTATTGCCCTCGGCCATGAAAGCGCACGCCAGCTGCTGCAGCGCCTGCATGGCGAACATCGGCAGGCTTACCAGACACTCTGCGGCAACCTGGCCAGACAACAGGAGCAGATACGAGCATACCCGCTGCGCGCTTATCTCCCTGGTACGGCGCAACATGCAGCGATGGCCGCGATGCAGGCCGAGGAAGCGCGCCTGCGCGAGGCCAATGCGCTGGCATATCAGCGCTACCTGGCGCAGCGCCAGCACCTCGCTCCTGTCGACGCCGGCAGCATCGCGTCATTCCAGATAGACCAGGCACGCCTCGACTCATGCCTGCGCGATCTGGTCCATGCCATGGCGTCGATGGAAGGACAGCTGCGCGACAACTGGTGGCGCGCATTGCGTGAACTATTCGCCCGTTACGGGCCCACGGCCGCCCTGCTAGTGCTGTCGGCGATCCTGCTGCCAGTCGCCATCAGGGCCTTCTTTTACTTCGTGCTCGCGCCGCTGGCCGCGCGCATGCCGCCGCTGTCGGTCGCGCGCGAGCTGCAAGTAGCGGGCAACGCCCTGGCCTTGCCACAGCCGCTGCTAACGCCAGGCGAATCGCGCATCTCCGCCGTCTCGCAGGCGCTGCAACTGCAGCCTGGCCAGCAGATGCTGATCCATCCTGCCTACCTGCAAGCGTCGCCCGTCAATAGCACCAAGCGCACGCAGTGGCTGCTGGACTGGCGCTTCCCTTTCACCAGCTTGGCCGCCGGCATGCTGCTACTGACACGCTTGCGCAGCGAGCAAGCAGCATCCGTGACCATTTCCGCCAGCGACGATCCGCTGCTGGAAGTGGCCATCGTCCACCTGCCGGCCGGCTGCGCCTTGGTCTTCCAGCCACGGGGCCTGGTGGGATTGATCTGCGACGCGGGCCAGCCGCTGGCGATATCGAGCCACTGGCGCCTGGGTAGCCTGCACGCATGGCTCACCCTGCAGCTGCGCTTCATCGTCTTTCGCGGCCCCGTCACCCTGATCGTGCGCGGCTGCCGCGGCGTGCGCCTGGAGCGCGCAGACCAGGGCCGCTCGATCAGCCAGTGCGCCACTTTGGGCTTTAGCACCGACGTGCTGTATTCGACCCTGCGCAGCGACACCTTCATGCCTTACCTGCGCGGCCAGCAAGCCTTGCTTAACGACCGCTTCGATGGCGACAACGGCGTCTACCTGTATGAAGAAACCGCGCGCCACGGCAAACAAGCGGGCAAGGCAGGCAGCTGGTTCGAGGGCTGCGCCGATGCGATCTTGAAAGTGTTCGGCATCTAGCCGACGAAGGCCTGATGAGCGACTGATTTCCTGTTTGCCGATTTTCTCGAGAAGCGGGATCCCTATGCGCGAGTGCAGAGGTACTCGCATGCACGCCTGGCCTTGCTCGATGCTGCGCCGCTGCATACGCCGATACTGCGCGCCGTGTAGCAAGGCCTGCGAAACGCATGTCGATGGCGGCCTGTTCGAAGCGCGGCGTTTTGCGGCCCGCCCTGCCCTGGCGGCCCGACCGGGCGCGCATAAAAAAAACCGCCCGGTATCATCACGATCCGGGCGGCTTGCATTCGACAGTACCCGGCATCAAGCCAGCTTGCTAGCCGCCTTTTTCTCGCGTGCGACGATATACAACAGCACGATGATGAGCGCATACGGCAGCAGGGACAACGCATCCGAGTGCAGGCCCGCGTAGAACGGGTTGCCGTGTTCGGCCCAGTCGGCCATCATCTGGTCGAAGTGCGTCAGCACGCCAGCCGTAATGGCGATGATGATGCCGGCCAGTGCGCCGCCGGCGATGTAGCCGGACGCCAGCAGCACGCCCGAACTGCGGTCACCCGCCAGTTGGCGCTCTTCCTCGTTCAATGTTGCGTTGTGTTCCAGCTTGTTGTTGCGGCGGTCCGCCAGCCAGCGTACCAGGCCGCCGACGAAAATCGGCAAAGTGGACGACAGCGGCAGGTACACGCCCACCGAAAACGCCAGCGATGGGATGCCGGCCATTTCCAGCACCACGGCGATCATCACGCCAAACAGCACCAGCGTCCACGGCAGTTGCTGGTCGAGGATACCCTTGATGATGTAGGACATCAGCACGGCCTTGGGCGCATCGTATTTTTTCACTTCCGAACCGTCGGGACGCTTGCTGTAATGGCCATTAATACCCGGATCGACCAGGTAAGCCAACTGGCCATCGTCCTTGACAAAATATTTGCCGGCCGGGCCGCCCACGGTATCGGTCTTTTGCCAGACTTTATACGTAGTGTGGTCGGTGTCGGCTTGCGGGCCATGCAGCTCGCCCGTCACTGTCAGTTTCGACGCGTCCACCGTCAGGCCAGGCGCCACTTGCGCGGCCGGCACATAGACGGTGCTCGCCTCATTCAGCTTGAGCAAGATGGGGCCGAGGATCAGCGCCGACGACAGTGCGCCCGCCAGGATCGCGTACTGCTGCAGGCGCGGCGTGGCGCCCACCAGGTAGCCAGTTTTCAGGTCTTGCGAGGTGGTGCCGGCATTGCTGGCGGCGATGCAAACGATGGCGCCCACCGACAGGGCCGTCACATAGTAACGCCCGCCCGTCCAGCCCATGATCAGGAAGATCAGACAGGTAAACAGCAAGGTGGCCACGGCCATGCCGGAGATCGGGTTCGACGAGGAGCCGATTTCACCCGTCAGGCGCGACGACACGGTGGCAAACAGGAAGCCGAAGACGAGGATCAGCAGCGCGCCGAGGAAATTCATGTGCAGCGGCGTGGCGAAGGTGATCACGGCGATGATGGCCAGGCAGCCGATGATGACCCATTTCAGGGGGATATCCTGCTCGGTGCGCAGCGTGGAATTGCTCTTGACACCCTTGCCGATGCCTTTCAGGCCGGCCGACAGGCTGCGCCAGATCATGGGCATGGCGCGCACCAGTGAAATCAGGCCGCCGGCGGCCACGGCGCCCGCGCCGATGTACAGCACGTAGGCGCTGCGCACGTCGTCGGCGCCCATGTCGCTGATCAACTTGGTGCCGGGCGAGAGCACGGTGGTCAGGCTGTCGCCGAAAAACTTGATCATCGGGATCAAGAGCAAATAAGACAATACGCCGCCGGCCGCCATGGTGGCGGCGATGCGCGGGCCGATGATATAGCCCACGCCCAGCAATTCAGGCGAAATCTCGGCACCGATGGAACCGCCCTTGAGCGGCGCGGCAAATTCCACGCCCGGTGTATCCTTCCAGCCCTTGAACGAAATATTGAAGACTTTATACAGCAAGCCGACGGCGAAACCGCCGAAGATGATCTTGGCGCGACGCTTGGCGTCCAGTGCGGCGGCCGAATCCTTCTCGATGCTTTCACCGGCGGCGATGCGCGATTCTTCCGTGGCAGCGGCCTTCAGCACTTCGGCGCAAGCCGTGCCTTCGGGGAATTTGAGTTCCTTGTGCTGATCGACGATCATGGTCCGGCGCATGGGGATCATCATCAGGATACCGAGCAAGCCACCGAGGATACCGACCAGCATGACGCGCGACATTTCCAGGTCGAAGCCCAAGATCAGGATGGCGGGCATGGTCACGCCCAAGCCGAAAGCCAGCGACTCGCCGGCCGAACCGGCCGTTTGCGTGATGCTGTTTTCCAGGATAGACGAATCCTTGCCGCCCACCTTCTTGGCCAGGCCGAACAGGGTGATGGCGATCACGGCGACGGGGATCGAGGCGCTGACGGTCAAGCCCACTTTCAGCACCAGGTACAGCGAGGAGGCGCCAAACACCATCCCCAGAATGACGCCCATGAACAGCGCGCGGAAGGTCATCTCGGGCAGCTTCGCATCGGCCGGAATATACGGCTTCACGGCGCTCGGCATTGCATCTTTTGCCATAAAAAAATCCTTGTGTCTAAGGAACGCCTGAGCAAACCTAAGCGCGTCGTGATCTGCGGCCTGCGATGCTCACTGTACCTGCGTACAGTTGCGCTTCTCGGCCACAACTCCCTTTCGCTCGCTACGGTTTTATCAAGCGCTCATTAGTAATGATGTAAAAATAAACAGCCCGGATTGACGCCCGGGCTCTTTCTTGAAGCCGAGACTATCGCACAGCCGCGTTTCGATGAAAAGGTTTTTTGCTCCCGGTCCCGGACCGCGCCCGCACCAGAAACGCTGGCGCCTTGGTCTATAATCGCTGCCACCGTGCCTTGCACGCTCACGTGAGACTGCCTTGACTGCCAAACGATCCGGATTCCCCTGGCCTTCCCGCCGCGCTGCCATGCGCGCTATCATCCTCGCCGGCTGCACCGCGCTGGCAGCGGCCATACTGCTGGCTACCTATCTGTTCCTGTACGTGCGCCCGCGCCTGCCCGAGTTAGGCGTCATCACCGACTACCAGCCGAAGATACCGCTGCGCGTGTACACGGCTGACAATGTGCTGATCGGCGAATTTGGCGAAGAGCACCGCGACTTCGTGCCGATAGCGCAAGTGCCGGAAATGATGAAAAGAGCCCTGCTCGCCATTGAAGACGGCCGCTTTTATGAGCACCACGGCATCGACTTCGTGCGCGTCGGCGGCGCCGTGCTGTCGAACCTGCGCCACGGCTTTGGCCACGGCGGCGGCTCCACCATCACCATGCAGGTGGCGCGCAACTTCTTCCTGACGCGCGAAAAAGTCGCTTCGCGCAAGCTCAATGAAATCATGCTGGCCCTGAAGATCGAAGCGGCCCTGTCGAAAGAGCAAATCCTCGAGTTGTACATGAACCAGATGTACCTGGGCCAGCGCTCGTTTGGCTTCGGCAGCGCGGCCCAGACCTACTTCGGCCAGCCTTTGTCGGAACTGTCGATCGCCGAAATGGCCATGCTGGCCGGTTTGCCGCAAAATCCCTCGCGCCATAACCCGATCAGCAACCCAAAGAAGGCGCACGCGCGCCAGAAACTGGTGCTCAAACGCATGCGCGAACTCGATTACATCAGCGAAGGCCAGTACCAGCAGGCGCTGGCGCAACCGCTGCGTTTCAATACGCGCGGCAAGCAGGGTTTTGAGACGCACGCCGAATACGTGGCCGAACTGGCGCGCCAGGCCGTGTACGCCCAATTCAAGGAAGACAGTTATAGCAAGGGCATCAGCGTCTACACGACGATTTTGAAAGCGGACCAGGATGCGGCCTACGCCTCGACGCGCCGCAACGTCATCGCCTACGACCAGCGCCACGGCTACCGCGGCCCGGAAACCTTCATCGACATGCCGGCTGAGCCCGAGCAGCGCGACGACGCTATCGATGCTGCACTACAAAAACGCCCGGACAGCGACGGCTTGATCGCCGCCGTCGTCACGCAAGTAACGGGCGGTATGGTGCTGGCCGACACCGGTGACGGCGACGCCAAGGCCATCACCGGTGAGGGCTTGCGCTTTGCCGCATCGGCACTCTCAAGCAAGGCGAGCGCCGGCATCAAGCTGCGCCCGGGCGCCGTGATCCGCATCACCAGGGATGGCAAGGGCAACTGGGCCATCACGCAAGTGCCGCTGGTGGCCGCCGCCTTCGTCTCGCTCGATGCGCAAACGGGCGCCTACCATGCGATGGTGGGCGGCTTCGACTATCAGCTGCAAAAGTTCAACCACGTCACGCAGGCCTGGCGCCAGCCCGGTTCGGCCATGAAGCCTTTCGTGTACTCGGCGGCGCTGGAAAAAGGCTATTCGCCGGCTACCCTGATCAACGATGTGCCCCTGGAAATGCAGGCGGGCGGCAAGGTGTGGGCGCCGCAGAATGACGACTTCAAATTCGATGGCCCCATCACCATGCGCTATGCGCTGGCGCAGTCGAAGAACGTCGCCTCGGTACGTATTCTGCGCGCGCTGGGCGTGTCGTATACGCACGACTTCCTGGAAAAATTCGGTTTCGATCCAAAACGCCAACCCAACAACCTGACCATGGCGTTGGGTACCGGTTCCGTCACGCCCGTGCAAATGGCGGGCGCCTACGCCCTGTTCGCCAATGGCGGCCACCAGGTGGAGCCCTACCTGATCGAGCGCATCGTCGACGCCAAAGGCAGCGTACTGATGCAAACGAAGCCACCGGTCGCGAACGACGACAAGACCCTGGCGCTGGACCCGCGCAATGCCTTCATGATGGACAGCATGCTGCGCGAAGTGACGCGCACCGGCACGGGTGCGGCGGCGACGAAAAAACTGGGTCGCAGCGACATCGCCGGCAAGACAGGCACCACCAGCGATGCCGTCGACGGCTGGTTTGCCGGCTACGGCGGTGGCATCGTGGCGGTGGCGTGGATGGGTTATGACGAGCCCAAATCGCTGGGCGGACGCGAATTTGGCGCCACCCTGGCCATGCCGATCTGGATCGACTACATGCGCATCGCGCTGTCGACGCGTCCGCAAGTGACGCGCGCCGTGCCGGCGGGCCTGAGCCAGGTCGATGGCGAATGGCTGTATGACGAGTTCATCGACATGAATGGCGTCAAGACGCTCGACATGGAGGTGGAAACGCCGACCGATCCGGCGGCAGTGCCGGAGACGCTACCCATCGAAACCACGAACTGACGCAGGTATCTTGTCGGATTACGCTTCGCTAATCCGACCTACCTATTACTGCATCAATCACCAATCGTAGGTCGGGTTAGCCGGGACGGCGTAACCCGACAAGTGCCGCCGAGGTTTACACAGCGGTCATGCTCAAATACCCGCGCACCGTGCTGACGACGCTATCGGCGAAATCGTCTACATTCACCTTCGCGGCGCGGTACTTCCAGCGCTTCACGTACCAGTCCTGGAACAGGGCCAGGCAGTGCGCGGCCAGCAAGGCCGGATCGCCGTGCGGCTTCGGCTCGATTTGCCCGATGGTGGCGGCGATCAAGGTCTGCACATACAGCTCCGAATTCTTCGCCATGCTGCGCTGCTGCGCCTGCAGCACGCGCGAATCCATGAAGACAAAATAAAACCACGGCTGCAGCACTTCGGACAGGTAAATCGACGAGCGTATCATCGCCTCCAGGCGATCCAGCGGCGACTTCACGTCGGCGAACAGCTGCGGCAGGGCTTGCGTGGCGTGGCGCACCACGTCCTCGATCATTTCGGCCAGTTGGTCCTTGCTGGCGATGTAGCCATACAGGCCGCCCATCGACAGCCCGGTCTCGCGGCACAGGTCGCGCAAGCTCATGGCGCGAAAGCCGACGTCATTGGCCAGGCGGAAGGTGGCGACGAAGATGCGTTCGAGATTTTCCAGCGCCGGCTTGCGGCGCTTGACGCCGATGCGGTCAGCGTGACGGTCAAGAATATATTCCCAGATATTTTCGCCGTTTAAAGGCGTCATCTGCTGAAACTGTTCAAAATTAAAATGGGTCGACAAGTGCATTCCCAAATAACGGTGTAGAAGCGAGGTCTAAGCAATGCCAGCATTGGGCACTGCAAGACGGCGGGACGGCTGATGCCGCGCCGATTATAGCCCAGGAAAACCACTGTGACATTGCAACTATGCAATGGGCGCACAGACGATGCCAAATACCGACAGTTATTGCGCTGCATCATGCAATTGTCTGCAATCTAAATCGAGCAATGCTACAGTCATAAAACCGAGCGCTCGCTAGATTTTATCCATCAATAGAATGTGCAGGGGCGCACGGCGCATCGCTACAGCATCGACATTTCCACACTTAATCGACCATGCATTGCGTCGATCACTGACACATTACGGAGACAAAATGAAGACTCGCTTCTGGCAACTGTTATTCACCCTGCTGCTCACCATCGCCGTCCTGCCTGGCACCGCCAGCGCCACCGGCTACACACAGACGAAGTACCCGATCGTGCTGGTGCACGGCCTGTTCGGCTTCGACAAGCTCGGCCCCGTCGAGTATTTCTATGGCGTGCCGGCCGCCCTGCGCAGCGGCGGCGCGCAAGTGTATGTGAGCACGGTTTCGGCGGCCAACAGCACGGAAGTGCGCGGCGAACAATTGCTGTCGCAGGTGCAGCAAATCCTCGCCGTCACGGGAGCGGCCAAAGTCAACTTGATCGGCCACAGCCACGGCGGCCCCACGGCCCGCTATGTCGCTTCCGTGCGGCCCGACCTAGTGGCCTCCGTCACCAGCGTGGCCGGCGTCAACAAGGGTTCCAAGGTGGCCGATATCCTCAGCGGTGCCATTCCCAACACCAGTGGCGCGCTGGGCAATGCGCTCGCCTCGCTCATCGGCATTTTGTCGGGCAACAAGGGACTGCCGCAAAACGCCAGTGCCTCGCTGGCGTCGCTGTCCACGGCCGGCGCGCTGGCCTTCAATAAACGTCACCCGCAAGGTATCCCCACCACCGCCTGCGGTGAAGGCGCCTACCAGGTGCAAGGTGTGTACTACTTTTCGTGGAGCGGCGCGCAACCGTATACGAATCTGCTCGACGTCGGCGACCCGGCCCTGGCGGCCGTCAGCCTGGCTTTCGGCGACGTCAAGAACGATGGCTTGGTCAGCAGCTGTTCGAGCCACCTGGGCCAGGTGATACGCGACGACTACGCCATGAACCACCTCGATGAAGTCAACCAGTTCGTCGGCATCGTCAATCTGTTTGAAACCAACCCCGTCACCGTCTATCGCCAGCAAGCGAACCGCCTGCAAGGCCTGGGACTATAAGGAGAAGCGCATGCACGCGAAATGGATTGTCGGCGCTAGCTGGGCAGCCCTGGCGCTGCTCGTGGGCTTGTACCTGGCGCTGCGCCCGGGCGAGCCACCCGACGCGCAGCAAGAAAAACCGGAACCGGACCTGTTCGCGTTCGTGCGCTCGATGCAAGGCACGCGGCCAGACGGCAACGTGACGGTGGCCGCAGGCGACAAGCTGGTGCTCGATGCGGAGCTGGGCCACTTGTTCGACTACTACCTGGCGGGCCTGGGCGAAAAGCCGCTGGCAGCCATCCGCAGCCAGATCGAGGCAGATCTCGATAAACGCCTGGCGCCGGTCCCCGCCCGCGAAGCCAGGCGCCTGCTGGACGCCTGGCTGGCCTACAAGCAGGCGCTCGCTGGCGCGCAACAAGCCTTGCCCGCGCAAGCAGATCCCGCTCGGGCGGCGCGCGCGCGCCTGCAAGCGCTACGCGCGCTGCGCAGCAATTACTTTACGCCCGAGGAAAGCGCGGGCCTGTTCGGCGCCAGCGACGCCTACGATGACGATGCCGTAATGCGCATGGCCATCCTGGGCGACGCCACGCTCGATGCAGCGCAGCGCCAGGCGCAACTGGCGGCGCTGGACCGGCACCTGTCGCCGGCCCAGCGCGCCGCGCGCGATGCACCACTGCAGGTGGCCCAGCTCGATGCGGCCGTGAAGACGCTGCGCGCCCAGGGCGGCGGCGAGAATGAAGTCTACCGCCTGCGCGCCAGCACGTTTACGCCAGCGGCGGCAGCGCGCCTGGCGGAGCTGGACCGCGAGCAATCGCAGTGGCAACAGCGCATCATAGCCTATCAAACGCACAAGGCGCAGCAGGCAACCCTGCCCGACGGCGCGCAGGATGGGGCAGCGCTGCAGCAACTGCGCGACGCCAGTTTTACACCGGAAGAACAGCGCCGGCTGGGCGCCTACGAATAGCGGCCAAGCCAGCCGGATTAACAACGCGTACAAAGTGTGCAAGGCGGCGTGCAAAGGCAGCCGCGCGCAAGTGCAGGCTGACGCCATCGAGCTGTCAGAACACTTCCCACTCCGGCTCGCGCGACGCGCTTTGGTGCGAGGACGCGACAGCATTGAGGGCCGGCCGGCCCGCAGTTCGATGCGCTGCCGGACGCACAAGCGCACTGTTGGCCAGCGCGGCGCGCGGCGCGGCCGCCTTCGCACGCACGACAGGCGCTTGCATGCCATCGAGCTTGAAGACGCTGACCACCTCGGCCAGATGGCCCGATTGCTCGTGCAGCGATTCGGCTGCGGCGGCCGCCTCTTCCACCAGCGCCGCGTTTTGCTGGGTCACCTGGTCCATTTGGCCGATGGCCTGGTTGATCTGGTCGATGCCCATGCTTTGCTCCTGCGTCGCCAGGCTGATCTCGGCCATGATGTCCGTCACGCGCTGCACGCTGGAGACGACTTCAGCCATCGTGCCGCCCGCCTCGGCAACGAGCTTGCTACCCGCATCGACCGCCACCACGGAGTCACCGATGAGGGTCTTGATTTCCTTGGCCGCCGCCGCCGAGCGGTGCGCCAGGTTGCGCACCTCGGTCGCTACCACGGCGAAACCGCGTCCTTGCTCACCCGCACGCGCCGCTTCCACGGCGGCATTCAGAGCCAGGATGTTGGTCTGGAAGGCGATGCCGTCGATAACGGAAATGATGTCGACGATCTTGCGCGAGGAATCGTTGATGCTATCCATAGTCTCGACTACCTTGCGCACCACGGCGCCGCCTTTTACGGCCACGCCCGAGGCGCTCAGCGCCAACTGGTTGGCCTGCTGGGCATTGTCGGCATTTTGCCGCACGGTGGACGTCAGCTCTTCCATCGACGACGCCGTCTCTTCCAGCGAGCTGGCTTGTTCTTCCGTGCGCGAGGACAGGTCCAGGTTGCCGCTGGCAATTTGCGACGAGGCCGCAGCCATCGTCTCGGTACCGCTGCGCACCTGGCCGACGATATTGACCAAGCTGGAATTCATGTCTTTCAGCGCCTGCAGCAGCTGGCCCGTTTCTTCCGTCGTGAGCACCTCGATATGGCTCGTCAGGTCGCCCGAAGCCACCGTTTGCGCCACTTTCACGGCCAAATTGATCGGCTGCGTGATGGCGCGCGTAATGTAGGCGGCGCAGACCATGCCCAGTGCCGAGGCCAGCAAACCCATCATCAGCATCAGGCTTTCCGAGCGCTGCACAGCCGCGCTGCCATCCTTGACGCTCGTGTCGGCCACGTCGTTATTGAGCTTGATGATTTCATCAAGCGTCGCTTCAGCCTTGTCGAATCGGCTGCGCGAATCCAGATAATGCTTGTAGAACGCCACGAACAGGGTCTTTTGCTGCTGCTCGTCGCGGTTGTCGGCCAGCTGGCGCAAGGTGGCGCGCACCTTGTCGTCATCGCCCTTCCAGGCAGCCCACTCATCGAGGAAGCGCTTCCACAACACGGCTTCCTCGGGCGTTTGCGGCAACGGCTCGTACAACTTGCGGCCCGCCTCGATATTGCTCCAGGCCTTGCTGCGCAGCTGCAGCGCTTGCGCGAACTTGTCTTGTGCTTGGTAATTACTTTCATATATCGCGGCCGTCAAGGTGGCAGCGGCGACGGCCGTCTGGCCCTCGCTCATCATCATCAAGCCCTGGATCGACGGCAGGCGCACTACGCCGATTTCATTGACGGCGTTGCCCACGGTGCCGATGCCCGCGTAACCGCAACTGCCCACCACCAGCAAGGCTGTCATCATCACGGCGACAAGGGTCGCCAGTTTCCATTTGATCAGTAAATTCTTAAACATGGCTAAGTCCTTTATAAAGTCACGACGGCTGCTGGCAAGGTTCGGGCTGGCATATGCGAGTTAAACGGCTGACATTTGTATAAAGGTGGCGGGGATGGGGCGTACGCTTCGTTACAATTGGAGAGATTTTCTAAGCACAAGCATAAAGGAAAAAGGAAGTTACTGACAGGTACCTACTTGATGCAAGACAAGATTTATTTCTTTACTGTAGTGCGTGTTGCAGGGCGGGCAAAAAAATGACTTGAAACTAGCTTTTGGCAAAAAAAAACGCCATGCGCCAGTACTGGCTACGCAGTTAATAGTCGTATAAGATGGTCAACACGCACACCACAGGAACAGCATGGCCTATCCTATCGAACAAAAACTGGTAATCGGGGTCGCTTCCAGCGCCCTCTTCGACCTGGCCGAATCGCATCAGGTCTACCTCGACAACGGCCCCGAGGAGTACCGCAAGTACCAGCAAGCGCATATCGATACGGTCCTGCCGCGCGGCGTGGCCTTTCCCTTCATTCGCCGCTTCCTGAACATCAACAAACACTATCCACGCCAGTCGCCCGTGGAAGTGGTGCTGTTTTCGCGCAACTCGCCGGAAACGGGTCTGCGCGTGATGCACTCAATCGCCCACTACGGCCTGGATATTTCGCGCGCCGCCTTCATGACGGGCCAATCGCCCTACCCCTACCTGCCGGCCTTCAACGCCTCGCTCTTCCTCAGCGCAAATGAAGACGACGTGCGCAGCGCGCTGGCCTGCAACTATCCGGCGGGCCTGGTGCTGCCGTCGCGCACGCAAGACGACGAGAACGACGAAGAGCTGCGCGTGGCCTTCGACTTCGATGGCGTGATCGCCGATGACGAAGCGGAAACCGTGTTCAAGCGCAACAACGACGTCGATGAATTCCACGCCCATGAAACCCTGAACGTAGGCACGCCGCACCGCCCCGGCCCGCTGGCCGACCTGTTCCAGAAGCTGGCCAGCATGCAGCGCCTGGAAGAGAAGGCGCAGCGGCGCGACCCCGGCTACAAGAAGATCCTGCGTATCGCCATCATTACGGCGCGCAGCGCGCCCTCGCACGAACGGGTCGTCACAACCCTGAAAAGCTGGGGCGTGGCGGCCGACGAAACGTTTTTCCTGGGCGGCATGGACAAGTCGCGCGTGCTGGCCGTGTTCAAGCCACATATCTTCTTCGACGATCAGCTGAGCCACCTGAAATCGGCGGGCGGCACCATCCCGATGGTGCATGTGCCCTTCGGCATCGCCAATGTCCGCGCAGGCTGACACCTGCTGCGCATCGTCATGTACGCCCTGCGATGCTCGGCGTACTATGCTCGGCGTACTACAAGTACGGTTGCGCTTACTGGCCACAAGTTACTGCCGCGAGCGACGGCTGTCTCAAGCGCGCAGATAAGGGCGATAGTCTATAATCTCGTCTGTCAGCGCCGTCACTGGCGGCGCTGCCCGCACCACAGCTATTCCACTCAACTGCCTCTGCCACTAGTGTCATCGCCTGCATGTCCTTAGACTTAAAAAAAGCTCTCCCCAAGCCCGGCAACCGCTACGCGCTGCCCGCCCTGTATGGTTCATCCGATGCCTATGCCCTGGCGCTGGCCGCACTGGAATTGAAAGCGCGCGGCCAGATGCTGGCCGTGGTGGTGGCGCAGGCGAGCGACGGCCAGCGCCTGCTCGATGAAATCCCTTGGTTTGGCGGCGCGGAACTACGCTGCCATTTGCTGCCGGACTGGGAAACCCTGCCCTACGACGCCTTTTCGCCGCACCAGGACCTGGTCTCCGAGCGCCTCGCCACGCTGCACCAAATCCAGACGCGCCAGTGCGACGTGCTGATCGTGCCGGCCACCACGGCGCTGGTGCGCCTGGCGCCGCCCTCCTTTTTGGCGGCCTACACCTTCTTTTTCAAGAAGGGCGAAAAGCTCGACGAAGCGCGCTTGAAGTCGCAACTGACGCTGGCCGGCTACAGCCATGTCTCGCAAGTGATGTCACCGGGTGAATACTCGGTACGCGGCGGCCTGCTCGACCTGTTCCCCATGGGATCAAGCCTGCCTTACCGGCTCGACCTGTTCGGCGACACCATCGAAACGATCCGCACGTTTGACGCCGACACCCAGCGCTCGCTATACCCGGTGCACGAAGTGCGGCTGCTGCCGGGCCGCGAATTTCCCATGGATGAAGCGGCGCGCACCACCTTCCGCAATCGCTGGCGCGAACAGTTCGAGGGCGACCCGTCGCGCTCGGTCGTCTACAAGGACATCAGCAGCGGCATCGCCTCGGCCGGCATCGAATACTATTTGCCCCTGTTCTTCGAGCAAACGGCTACCCTGTTCGACTACCTGCCGCCCGACGCTTCACTGGCCCTGGTGGGCGAAATCGATGCAGCCATCGGGCGCTTCTGGACCGATACCGAGTCGCGCTACCGCTTTTTGAAGGCGGACCGCGAGCGGCCGATCCTGCCACCCGAATCGATCTTCTTGTCCGACGAGCAGTTCTTCGGCCTGGCCAAGCCGTATCCGCGCCTGGCGATTGCGAAATCGAACGATGCGCTGGCCTCCGAACTGTCGGCGCCCGTGCCGAATATCGCCGTCAACCGCCGCGCCGACGACCCGCTGGCCAACCTGCGCAGCTATGTGCTGCAATCAGGGCGCCGCGTGATGATCTGCGCCGAATCGAACGGCCGCCGTGAAACATTGCAACAGTACTTCACCGAATACGATCTGCAGCTGACGCCGGTGGAAGGCTGCGACGGCTTCTTGCAATCCGACGCCAAGCTGATGCTGGGCGTGGCGCCGCTGCACGCCGGTTTCGAGCTGTTCACGCCGGACAGCAAGCTCGCTTTCATCACCGAGACGGAACTGTACGCCGGCTCCGGGCGCAGGGTTGGCAGCAAGAAGCAGGAGGGCGTGACGCAGGTCGAATCGATGGTGCGCGACCTGTCGGAGCTGAAAATCGGCGACCCCGTGGTGCACATCAACCACGGCATCGGGCGCTACATGGGCCTGACCAGCATGGACCTGGGCGAAGGCGAAACGGAATTTCTGCACCTTGAATACGCCAAGGACACCAAGCTGTACGTGCCCGTGTCGCAGTTACATGTGATCTCCCGCTATTCTGGCGCTTCGCCGGAAGACGCGCCGCTGCACTCGCTCGGCTCGGGACAGTGGGAAAAAGCCAAGAAGCGCGCGGCGGAACAGGTGCGCGACACGGCCGCCGAGCTACTCAACCTGTATGCGCGCCGCGCCCTGCGCCAGGGCCACTCCTTCGAATTTTCGGCGCATGATTACCAGCGCTTCGCCGACAGCTTCGGCTTCGACGAGACGCCGGACCAGGCCGAGGCCATCCGCAACGTCATCAAGGACATGACTTCGGGCAAACCGATGGACCGCCTGGTGTGCGGTGACGTCGGCTTCGGCAAGACCGAAGTGGCGCTGCGCGCCGCCTTCATCGCCGTCATGGGCGGCAAGCAGGTTGCCATCCTGGCGCCCACCACCCTGCTGGCGGAACAGCATGCGCAAACCTTTGCCGACCGTTTCGCCGACTGGCCCGTACGCATCGCGGAATTGTCGCGTTTCCGTAGCGGCAAGGAGATCACGCAGGCGTTCAAGGGCATGGCCGACGGCACCATCGACATCGTCATCGGCACGCATAAACTGCTGTCCGATGACGTGAAATTCACGCGCTTGGGCCTGGTCATCATCGACGAGGAACACCGGTTTGGCGTGCGCCAGAAGGAAGCCTTGAAAGCCTTGCGCGCGGAGGTGGACGTGCTGACCCTGACGGCCACGCCGATTCCGCGCACGCTGGGCATGGCGCTGGAAGGCTTGCGCGACTTTTCCATCATCGCCACGGCACCGCAAAAGCGCCTGGCCATCAAGACCTTCGTGCGCAGCGAGGGCGAAGCCATCATCCGCGAAGCATGCTTGCGCGAACTCAAACGCGGTGGCCAGATCTACTTCCTGCACAACGAGGTGGACACTATCCAGAACCGCATGGCCATGCTGACGGAACTGCTGCCCGAGGCGCGTATCGCCGTGGCCCACGGCCAGATGCACGAGCGCGACCTGGAAAAGGTCATGCGCGACTTCGTCGCCCAGCGTTTCAATATTTTGCTGTGCACGACGATCATTGAAACGGGCATCGACGTGCCAACGGCGAACACCATCATCATGCACCGCGCCGACAAATTCGGCCTGGCGCAGCTGCACCAGCTGCGCGGCCGGGTCGGACGCTCGCACCACCAGGCGTACGCCTACCTGCTGGTGCACGACGTGCAGGGTCTCACAAAACTGGCGCAGCGCCGCCTGGACGCGATTCAGCAGATGGAAGAACTGGGCAGCGGCTTTTACCTGGCCATGCACGACCTGGAAATTCGCGGTGCCGGCGAAGTACTGGGCGAGAGCCAGTCGGGCGAGATGACGGAAATCGGCTTCCAGATGTATTCGGACATGCTTCACGAAGCCGTGCGCTCGCTGAAAGCGGGCAAGGAGCCGGACCTGGCCGCGCCATTGGCCTCGACGACGGAAATCAACCTGCACGTGCCGGCCCTGCTGCCGGCCGACTTCTGCGGCGACGTGCACGAGCGCCTGTCGATCTACAAGCGCCTGGCCAACTGCGCCACGCAGGAAAAAATCGACGATATCCAGGAAGAACTGATCGACCGCTTCGGCAAGCTGCCCGACGCCGTGAAAGCGCTGATCGAGACGCACCGCCTGCGCATCGGCGCGAAAACCGTGGGCATCGTCAAGATTGACGTACATGGCGAGGCGGCCACCCTGCAATTCATGGCCAAGCCGCCGATCGACCCGATGCGCATTATCGATTTGATCCAGAAGAACCGCCATATCAAGCTGCATGGCCAGGACAAGCTGAAAATCACGGCCACCATGCCCGACCTGGCCGCGCGCGTGACACAGATCAAGACCACCATCAAGCAATTGACGGTGTAGACTATTAGATAACCTTACGCGGGACTGCCCCCATGACCAATACCACTTCCATCACCATGAATCTGATCCTGCAAGACGCGGACGGCGACATGGCCAGGCTTGAGCGCATCGCCGCCCTGGCTGCGCCCGCGAGCATCACGCGAATCGGCCCGAACGCCGTGCACTGCGAGCAGATCGCCTATTCTCCCGCGCTGCGCCACACCATCGAAGTGGCGGCGCAGGCGGCGCAGCTGGACGCCACCTATATGATGGGCCAGCGCGAACTGAGTGAATTCAAGCTCGTGGCGATGGACATGGATTCGACCCTGATCACCATCGAGTGCATCGATGAAATCGCCGACATGCAGGGTTTGAAACCGCAGGTGGCGGCCATCACGGAGGCGGCGATGCGCGGCGAACTCGATTTTTCCGCCAGCCTGAAGCAGCGCGTGGCCTTGCTCGAAGGACTCGACGCGTCAGCCCTGCAGCGCGTCTACGACGAGCGCCTGAAGCTGTCGCCGGGTGCGCAAACCATGCTGGCAGCGGTACAGAAAGCCGGCCTGAAAACCCTGCTGGTCTCGGGCGGCTTTACCTTCTTTACGGAGCGCCTGAAGCAGCGCCTGGGGCTCGATTTCACGCACGCGAACGAACTGGAAATCGTCGATGGCAAGCTGACCGGCAAAGTCTTAGGCGGCATCGTCGACGCCGAAGAAAAACAGCGCACGGTAGAGCGCGTCTGCGCACAGTTGGGCATCACGCCAGCGCAAGCCATCGTCATGGGCGATGGCGCCAACGACTTGAAAATGATGGGCATCGCCGGCCTGTCGGTTGCCTTCCGCGCCAAGCCCGTGGTGCGTTCGCAGGCGGACGTGGCGCTGAACTTCGTGGGGCTCGATGGTATTTTGAATATCCTCAACTGATCTTGCCCGGGCATGGCTGCGCGGCCATGCCCGGGCCTACTCTATAGCTGCCACAAGCGCAGCGGCAGCAAGCCCCACCAAGCCAGCACCAGCAGCAGTTGCAGCGCCGCCAGCAAGGCCACCCAATCCCATTTCGCCCACGAGCCCGCCTCGGCCGCCGTGCCACGGCTGCGCCAGCAGCGCGCCAGGCCGAACGCGACGGCCAGCGGCAGCGTGCCCGTGAGCAGCGCCAGCAGCACGCTGGCGATGCTCACGTCGCCCAGGCTTAGGTAGGATTGGAAGTAAAACAACGGTGCGGGCAAGAGCAGCGCCAGCAGTGACAGCAGGGGCGCGAACAGATGGTCGCCCCGCCCCAGCCCGCGCAGCGCAGCGCGCCAGACGCCCACCACCAGCACATACAGCAAACCGAGCACGCCCAGCGCCAGGCTGCCCCACAACACCAGCAGGCGCAGCATCGACACCCGCTCATAGTTGCGCAAGCCGTCACTGAGGATATGCTTGCCATCGTCTTGCAGCAGCACATGCGATGGCATGCTGCGGTCGCTGGCGCGAAATAGCAAGCCGCCCACCGGCTCCAGCTCCTTAGGCTCGCCCTGGAACGGGATCAGAAATAGCGACTCGCCATCCCATTTCAGGCGCGTAAAGCCGAAGACGGCATCGACCCAGGCCAGGCTGGCCATGGGACTGGGTGACGGCACGTACACGCCCTGCCAGTTTTCCAGCGTGGGCGCGGGCGTGCCCTGCGGGGCAGGCGCGCGTAGCGGCAGCGCCAGGTCGCGCAGCAGCAGACGGTTGAAGCGTTCATAGTCGGCCTGTTCCACATCGGCATTGAAGGCCACGAAGAAGGCGCTGCCCTGCTCCGGATAGAAGCACAGCATGGCGCGGAAACCGACGGTCGTGCCAGGATGGCAGGCACCGACCACATTGTGACGGTCGCGCACGGCAAGCGCCAGGCCGTGGCCCGTTGCCAGGCCCGCCTGCACCGCATCCGTGCCGGCTGGTTCGGACAAGGCACCCATCAGCGCCAGGTCGATGAAGCGCTTGCCCTGCAGCTTGCCATCACCCATCAGAAATTGCGCCAGCTTGCCCATGTCGGCCGCTGTGGTGGTAAATTGCGCGGCCGGACGCAGGTACTGCGGCACTGCCGGCTGTGCCACACCATGCTCGAAGTGGCCCATGGCCAGGCGCGGGTCAAGCTGCGCACCTGCCGGTGTGCTCATTGGTGTGCTCATCTGGGTAACAAAGCCAAACGTACTGTCCGCCATCCCCAGCGGCTGCAGCAACTGGGCATCGAGGTAGCGCTCGTACGGCTGGCCCGTGACCTTCTCGATCAGCATGCCCAGCAAGCCATAGCCCATGTTGGAATACGCGTAACGGCTGCCGGGCCGGGCGCGCACGCGCAGCAGATTGCGCCCGCCCTCAAAAGCCTCGGCCAACGGCGTCTGCGGCGCCGGGTGCAGGCTGAACGCCTGCCAGAGACGCACATTATCCAGGCCTGACGTATGCGCCAGCAGGTGGCGGATGCGCACGGGATCGCTGGCCTGCCACGGATTTTTCAAGGCCAGTTCCGGCAGCACCTGCTGCAAGGGCGTGTCGAGCGTGAGCCGGTCTTCGCTGACCAGGCGCAAGACGCCCAGCGCCAGCGCCACCTTGCCCACGGAACCCACCTGCACGCGCGTGTCAGCCTGCATGGGTATAAGCCGGCTGACATCGCGCAAGCCCGATGCGCCGACTCTCACTGTTCCATCTGGCAAGACCTCACTCCAGACGGCGCCGGCCAAGCCCTCTTCCTTCAAGCCGGAAGCAAACTGCGCCTCCAGTGCAGGGTCGGCGGCGTGGGCCAGCGTGGCGCACAGCAACAAGGCCGGCAATGGAAAGCTACGCCGCAGCCAGCATCCGGCGCGCGCGGCCCAGGTGAGATATCGATCAGCTTTCAACAATGTATTCCACCTTTTTCCTTGTATTGCGCTGCTGCGCAACCTAGCTTGTCAGCATAAAAACTGGGCCAACAATCAGGCAGGCAGGAAGCTGCATGTCATAGGGCATGTCATGGGGCATGGCGGGGCTGCGGCAAGCCTGCCGCCTGCCCGATTGCCGCTTGCCCACTTGCCGCTACATCGCTGCGAACGCGCGTTCGATATCGGCGATCAGATCCTGCGGCTCTTCCAGCCCCACATTCAGGCGCACCAGCTGGCCCGGCAACTGCCAGCCCTTGCGCATGGCGGCGATGCGGTATGGCATCACCAGGCTATTCGCACCACCCCAGCTGTAGCCTATCTTGAACAACTGCAAGGCATCGACGAAACGGTCTGTCTGCTGCTCCGTGTAGCGGGCATCGAACAGCACGGAAAACAGGCCGCCGGCGCCCGTGAAATCGCGCTGCCAGATGGCATGACCCGGACAATCGTCGAAAGCCGGATGCAGCACCGTGGCGATCTCGCGCCTGCCCTTGAGCCAGCTGGCCACCGCGCGCGCGCCCGCATCATGGGCGTCGAAGCGCAACTTCATGGTCGGCAAACCGCGCAGCACCAGGTAGGCATCGTCCGCCCCCACGCCTAGCCCCAGGCGCATGTGCGCCAGCGCCAGGCGCTCGTGCAGCGCCCTGTCGCGCGTGATCAGCGCCCCCATCAGCACATCCGAGCCGCCCGACTGGTATTTCGTCAGCGCCTGCATGATGATATCGACGCCCAGCTCAAAGCCGCGCAGGGCCAGGCCGGCCGACCAGGTGTTATCCAGGGCGACGAGCACGCCGCGCGCATGCGCGGCCGCGCAGATGGCAGGCAAGTCCGGCACTTCCATAGTCACCGAGCCCGGTGCTTCCGTCCAGATCAGCTTGGTATTTTCCTGGATCAGGGCGGCGATGCCGGCGCCGATGAGCGGGTCGTAATAGCGGGCCGTGATGCCGAAGTCCTGCGCCAGCCAGCGTCCCAGTTCGCGGTTCGGGTTGTAAATATTTTCAGGGAGCAAGACGTCATCGCCGCTCTTGAGCAGGGCAAAGTCCGCCATGGCGATAGCCGCCAGGCCCGACGGTGCCAGCAAACAGTACTTGCCTCCTTCGATCTCGGCCAGACGCGCTTCCAGCGTGAACGTGGTGGGCGTGCCGTGCAAGCCATAGGTGTAGGCGTTCTTCTCTTTCCAGTCGCCCGAGCGCATGGCCGCGACGTCCTTGAACAACACGGTGGACGCATGGTGTATGGCGTTGGGAAAGGCGGCAAAGCCTTGCGGTGCCTGGTAATCGCTGTGGATCAGCGCCGTTTGCGGAGATTTGAGTGTGGTCATGGCGTCGTCGGCATAAAAAAAAAGGCGGGCCAGCAATTGCTGGTCCGCCATGATTGTAAGGGCTTATGCCCTAGTCTGCCGTACGTATGGCAGAGTGTTACACCTGCATAAAAAAACGTTCAGGCCAAGGCGCGCTGCCGAAGACAGTACTTCACTGTACGGCAAGGCAGCGCAACGCAGGCATGGACATTCGATTGCAAGGGCCTATGCCCTAGTCTGCCGTGCATAGAGCAGAGTGTTACACCTGCATAAAAAACGTTCAAGCCAAGGCGCGCTGCCGAAGACAGTACTTCACTGTACGGCAAGGCAGCGCAACGCAGGCATGGACATTCGATTGCAAGGGCCTATGCCCTATTACACCTGCATAAAAAACGTTCAGGCCAAGGCGCGCTGCCGAAGACAGTACTTCACTGTACGGCAAGGCAGCGCAACGCAGGCATGGACGTTTTTTACTCGGCAGCGCCCCACAGATCGTGCGCATCGGCCGAGGTGATGGTCACGTCGACGAATTGACCAACGGCCAGCTTGCGGTGCGGTTCGAACGGTGGCTTGACGTAGACGACGCCATCGATTTCCGGCGCGTCGGCGGACGAGCGACCCACGCCGCCGGAGCGGGTGACTTCATCGATCAGCACGCGCACGGTCTTGCCGACCTTCGCTTGCAGGCGTTTTTTCGAAATTTCTTCCTGCAGCAGCATCACGCGGCCACGGCGCTCTTCGCGCAGCTCTTCCGGCACAGGGTTGGCGATGGCGTTGGCGGTCGCGCCTTCGACGGGTGAATAGGCGAAGCAGCCCAGGCGGTCGATCTGCGCTTCCTTGAGGAAGTCGAGCAAGTACTCGAATTCCGCTTCCGTTTCGCCAGGGAAACCGGCGATGAAGGTCGAGCGGATGGTCAAGTCCGGGTTGATGGCGCGCCAGGCCTGGATGCGGTCCAGGTTTTTCTCGCCACTGGCCGGGCGCTTCATGCGCTTGAGCACGTCAGGATGCGCATGCTGCATCGGAATATCGAGGTAAGGCAGGATGTGGCCGCCGCTCATCATCGGGATGATCTGGTCCACGTGCGGGTATGGATAGACGTAATGCAAGCGTACCCAGGCGCCGTAGGACTTGGCCAGTTCGCCCAGCGCTTCCGTCAGCTGTGTCATATGGGTTTTCACGGGACGGCCATTCCAGAAACCGGAACGGAATTTCACGTCCACGCCATAGGCCGAAGTGTCTTGCGAAATGACCAGCAATTCCTTGACGCCGGCCTTGAACAGATTTTCCGCTTCGATCATCAGTTCGCCGATCGGGCGCGAGACCAGGTCGCCGCGCATCGATGGGATGATGCAGAAACTGCAACGATGGTTGCAGCCTTCGGAAATTTTCAGGTAGGCATAGTGCTTCGGCGTCAGCTTGACGCCTTGCGGCGGCACCAGATCGAGGAAGGGCGCATGTGGTTTCGGCAGGTGCAGGTGGACCGAATCCATCACTTCGGCCAGCGCGTGCGGGCCCGTGACGGACAGCACTTTCGGGTGCACCTTCATGATGATGTCGTCGCCGGCAGCATCTTTCTTGGCGCCCAGGCAACCGGTAACGATGACCTTGCCGTTTTCAGCCAGCGCTTCGCCGATGGCGTCGAGCGACTCTTGCACGGCGGCATCGATGAAGCCGCAGGTATTGACGATCACCAGATCGGCGCCAGCGTAGGATTTCGCCGTTTCGTAACCCTCGGCGCGCAGTTGGGTCAGGATTTGTTCGGAGTCGACCAGCGCTTTCGGGCAGCCGAGCGAGACAAAGCCCACTTTCGGCGCAGCACCTGGCATGGCCAGCATGGCCTCTGGCTTGGCGGAAGGAACGGCAATACGGTGAATTTCAGACATAGTTGGCAGCTAGTAATATGGTGAGGCGAATCGGCTATTGTACCCCGAGCCGCCCTTGGCTGTCAGTGGCGCTCTGGTTTTGCTGCGGGATATGCAACGGTGGGAGTTACGGGCGACCTGCCCTGAGCATATTCTTTCACGCATTCCATATCTGGCTGCAGCCCATACTTGGCTAATGTACTTGTTATTTCATACACAGTCTCGCTATAATAAGATTTTATTGCACTGTGGAAATAAAATGTTCATCAAAAATTTCGTTGCCTACGTTTTTGCAGGAGCCGTCTCTGCGCTGATGCTCGGTGGCTGCGTCACAACGCATGTGCAGCGCCCTCTCAGCGCCGGCGTGCCCTCCGAAGGTACAGCCGTTACTGTCAGCATTACTGCCAACACTGATGAGGTGAACGGATTGGGCCAGATCACCTTGGGCCGCCTGAGTAGCGGAGACGCAGTATCGAGCCTGGTACTGCAGCAATATATCCTGAACCAGGTTGCCAAGGATATGGCGCGCGACACGACTCTTTTCATGGGGACCCTGCCGCCGGGGAAATACTACTTCAGTCAACTGGCCGACGCCGGCAAATCAAACCGCTACATCAAAATGGGCAGCGGCCTGGGCTTATTTACTGTGGAGGAAGGCAAGCCGGTCGATCTGGGCCGCCTGATCGTCACGCCTCTTTATGGCGAGCGTGTACTGGTCGGCCGCAGCGTGCGGGTGCGAGACAACCGCACCCTGCTCGAACGCTATTCTCCCGAGCACCTGAAGCTGTTTGCACCCGAAAAGACAGTCAGCTGGTCCGGATCGCGCAGTGATACGGATCGCGCTGAGGAAGTCGCCATGGCCCGCCCCACCGGCGCCGAATGCGTGACGGAGCTACCAGACGGCAGCGTGGCGGCCGCAACCCGCATGGGCACAGTGCTGTGGCGCAGCCCTGGGGGAACATGGAAACAACTGGCCAGCGACAAAATAGAGACGCTGAACTGCGTGCAGCCGGTGCAAATGCCGGATGCAGACTTGCTGGCCTTCGGCGAGTTCGGCACCCTGCTGCGCCATGCGCCGGGACAGAACAAGCTTGAACCGATTGACACTGGCAACCTTCCCTATGGCAATCTGGTCGGACTGGCTGGCAATATGGACGCTGGCTGGTATGTCGCCGTCCAGCGTAACAATGAAGTCACGATTTATCATTCCACCCGTCTCGAGCGCGGCGAGTGGAATCAGGTACGCAGTGAGAAGCTGGGGAAGTGGCTCCTGAACCAGGACACCTGGTTCTGGCTGCGCGATATCGGCACAGGCTTTGCCTACACGTCGACGAAAGGAACGCTGCACCTCTACGACTACGCCAGTGGCCAGTGGTCAGAGCGGGCAATGCCCGATCGCCGCGTGGATGCGATGCGCATCAGCGGCAGCGGCATGTGGAGCCTCATAACACAAGGTTACGGGCCATTTGCGATCACCTCCAGAGATGCTTTCGTTTCAGTGAATCAAGGTCAAACCTGGCAAGAGGTCACCGCTAGCCACATTCCGCTGGTTCAGCGTACCGATGGCACCCTGCTGCGTTTTGAAAGCAGTCTGATGAGCGATACGACCTTACATGCCAGTAGCGACATGGGCAAAACGTGGACACTGGTGGACGCCAAACCGAAATCACGCGAGTTGACCCCGCTTAAATCGGGTGCGATTCTGGGAAAAATAATGCGCTGGAGCGTGCCGGCGCAATTTGAAATATCGAACGACGGCGGTAAAAGCTGGACTGCCGAAAGCATGAAGTGAAAGCTCTGACCGTCAGTCGACAATGGCATGCCCACCCGATGTGAACGATGACTACCAGGCGGCATCCGTGCCGTCTACCTGGATCGACTTGCAGAGCAAGAGCCGGATGGCGGACGCGCCTGAATATGTGGTGGAAGGCACGTCGATTGAAACCCTGATTGAGCAGATCTTTGGCAATCAGGAAGTCAGCTATATCCACGTCCACAACGCCAGACGCGGTCGCTACGCTGTCCGGGTTGACCGGGCATAGGTAGCAATGGATTGCAGGTGCGATTCTCAGGCTCCTGCATCGCTGATCATCAAATGCAGGCTATGAGCTTGCTCAGTCCGGTTCCAAAGCACGGCAGGAAGCAGCACCTGGGAATTCAATACGTAGCTTGGGCCAGGTACCTTGCCAATTCTTGCCACGCACGCGGCCTGCGTAGACCGATTGCTTCGCTGTCAGAAATCGCTCTGTCGGCCGGGCCACCAGATCGAAAAGATCATGCAGGCCGAAAGGAGCCGCTATAGCGATGTCTGCAAGGTCATTGAGTCGCACACCCACGGCAGTGGCGGTTTTCGGCCAGTATCTCATGGCATCGGAAGCGGTCAGGTAAGGCAGGTCCGCATGGCGTCATGCGCCTGTATCGCCTTGCTTGGGTCGTACCAGATGACGTCGATATCGTGAGGCAGTGGCGAAGGCGAACGTTGGCGCAAATGATCCCAGACACAGCATCGCACAAATCCCGCGGCAACCCAGCAATCGGGCAGATCAAGTTCCCTGACAAGACGAAGGACATGCATACGCTCATTATCGGCTGCAATCATTGCCTGCAATTGCTCAAGCAGCGCCATATATACTCTTCGTGGACCTGCAGTTGCATATCAAACGAACGCTGAAATGTCATCCTTGCCGGACAGCGTCTGCCCATCAAGGAAAAATGGTTGCACCATGCTCCGATCAAAACCCGGCACACCGAGGCGATATGGCGCCTGAATGCAGAACGGCACAGGAACTCCTGTGCCGTTCTGCGACATAAAAACCGGATCAGCTTATTTTTTGTCCGTCGGCGGCACCGGCGGAACGAACGGAAAGGTGCCGAACAGATTCTTGCTCTGGCTCTGCATCTGCTCCTGCATTTGCACAAACAGGCTCTTGCTCTGGTCGATGTAATTATTCATCATGCCCTGCATCATCGGGCCCTGGACGTTCATGAACTGGGTCCACATTTCCGGGCTGAATGGTTTGCCTTCGAAACTGCCAGCCGATGTGCCCGTGAATTTGTGCTGGATATCGGTGAACGCTTGCACGTTCTTTTCCAGGTAGGATCCCATCATGCCCTGCATGGCATGGCCATAGTAGCGGATGATCTGCGACAACACGCTGCTCGAGAACATGGGCGCGCCGTTCGCTTCCTCTTCCAAAATAATCTGCAGCAAGATGCTACGCGTTAAATCTTCGTTGGATTTGGCATCGACGACGGTAAACACCTCATTGTCCAGCACCAGTTGCTTGACATCCGTCAAGGTGATGTAGGAACTGGTTTGCGTGTCGTACAGACGACGGTTGGGATATTTTTTAATCAGGCGGTCTATACTTTTTTTTGCACTACTCATCACAAGTTCCACTTATTGCGCCGCAGCGCATACTGAGTTGATCCGAAAAAAAAGCGAACGTGGGTCCGCTTTCGCACCTGCCTACTTTTTCCATTATAGAGTGGAAAACGGCTCCACTACGCATCAGGGTAGTTGATTCCCACATTTATTGCAACGCAACTAAAAGTAGATTACTGACAAGGCCAGTGCTGATGCCGGCCTTGTCAGGCAAAACACTTCGTGACCTAATCTGCCCTGACTTTAACATACCGCCCGGGCGCTGCCTCGATTGCCGCGTGCCGCCTGTTGCCCGGCTTGCCTGGCGCCTTCACTTGTGCACCACCGTGCTCGGCCAGGAAGGCCGCCCATTCGGGCCACCAACTGCCCACGTGCTCGGTCGCGCCTTCCATCCATTGCTCGGCAGTCAAGGGGCGGGCTTTCGCCGTGCGGGCGCCTTTGCCTGCGTCGTTGCTCCAGTAGCTGCGCTTTTTCTTCGAGGCCGGATTGATCACGCCGGCAATATGGCCTGAGGCGCCCAAAATGAAACGGTTGGCTTTCGGCTTTTTCGGGTTCAGCAAGACCGTACTGGCGTAGGCCGCACCCCAGGGTACGATATGGTCTTCGCGCGAACCGTAGATGAAAGCGGGCGCATCGATGCTGCCCAGGTCAATCTGCTCACCGGCCACGGTCAGCTTGCCCGGCACTTTCAGACTGTTTTCCAGATAAGTGTGACGCAGATACCAGCAGAACATGGGACCTGGCAAGCCCGTGCCGTCGCCATTCCAGTACAACAAGTCGAACGCCGGCGGCTCCTTGCCTTTCAAGTAATTCGCCTGTACGTAGTTCCACACCAGGTCGTTCGGCCTCAGGCTGGAGAAAGTACTGCCCAGGTCGCGGCCCGACATCAGGCCACCGTTGGCCAAAGTCTGCTCGCGTAGCGCCACTTGCGGCTCGTCAATGAAGACGTCGAGTGCACCGGCGTCGCAGAAATCGAGGAAGGTGGTCAACAGGGTCAGGCTGGCGGCTGGATTCTCGCCACGCGCCTTGAGCACGGCCAGCGCCGTCGAGACGATGGTGCCGCCGACGCAAAAGCCGAACATGTTGAGCTTTTCCTGGCCGGAAATGTCTTGCGTCACCTGAATCGCCTCGAGCACGCCTTGTTCCACGTAATCGTCCCACGTCAGGTGCTGCATGCTCAGGTCAGGATTGCGCCAGGACATCAAAAAGACGCTATTGCCCTGCTCCACCGCGTAGCGCACGAGCGAGTTTTCTGGCTGCAAGTCAAGGATGTAGAATTTATTGATGCAAGGCGGCACCATCAACAGGGGACGCTGGTGTACCGTGGCCGTCGTTGGCGTGTACTGGATCAACTGGAACAAGGCGTTTTCAAACACTACCGTGCCGGGCGTGGTGGCGACATTACGGCCCACTTCGAAGGCCGATTCATCCGATTGCGAAATACGCCCCTTCTGCATGTCGGTCAGCATATTGCTCAAGCCCTTGGCCAGGCTTTCGCCCTTGGTTTCGATCAGGGTTTGCTGCGCGTCGGGGTTGGTGGCGAGAAAGTTGGCGGGCGACATGGCGTCGACGATTTGCTGGACCGCAAAGGCAATCTTTTGCTTCTGGTGCGGCGCCGCTTCCACGGCATCGGCCATGGCACTGAGAAACTCCGCATTCAGCAGGTAGGCTGCCGCATTGAAGGCCGACACCGGACTGGCGTGCCAGGCAGGCGCGGCAAAGCGGCGGTCGCTCAGCTGCGGCGCCTTGCCAGCCATGAAGTCGGCCCACAAGCCCGTCAGCTTGGCCACGTAAGTATTTTTCAGTTGTTCGATCACGTCCGGCTTGATGCTGGCACCGGCATCGTGCAAAATGCCGGCAATCGGATTACTGGCCGGCTGCGGTACCATGTTGAACCATGTCTTCCAATGCTCAGGATTGCTGATCTGCGCCATCCATTCCTTGGTCATCATTTGAGGATCGGGCATATGCATAAATATCTAAGTCCATTCAAGATTGAGGGACGCCGAACAAAACCTGCTGCGTCGGTTTTGTCAGGTGTCGCAAACGTAGTCAAAAATAAATACTTCGGAATCAACTGCATGCAAACTGTTACTCACTGCCACACCCACTGCCACTGCCACAGCATATGATGCTCATCACCGCTATTGCCTGGATCTACGTCGTCGGCCTCATGGCGCTGACGGAATCGTCCATCATCGCCGGGGTGATGACCTTCGTGCTGTACTGCATCGTGCCGCTATCGCTCCTATTCTATCTGACAGGCTCGCGGCGACGCAAACGCAAGGCCGAGCGTATCGCAGCCATGCAGGCGCGCGCACTGGCCTCTTCAGACGATAAAACAAAAACGGCAGACACATGAGTGTCTGCCGTGCAGATTATTTGCGCCAGATCAAGCTGGCCTGTCTTCCCGTGACGCCATCGCGCCGATACGAGTAAAACTGCGCCGCATCGCTGACGGTGCAGTATTGCCCACCCGCCACTCGCACCACGCCATCGCGCAGCAGCATGGTACGCGCCAGCGCGTAAATATCAGCCAGATACTTGCCCGGCTTGCCGGCGATGGCAGCGAACGCATCCGACAGCACTTGCCGCTCGGCAGCATCGCGCGCACCGTCGCGAAATGCCTGCAGCACGTCCTGCCCTACCTCGAACTGCTGCGGACCAATGGCAGGCCCCAACCAGGCGAGGATTTCCCCCGCCCCTTGCGCCCGCATGCTGTCCACCGTGCGCTGCAGGACGCCATTGGCCAGGCCGCGCCAACCCGCGTGGGCCGCGCCGACGACTTGGCCGTCGCTTGAGCTGAACAGCACAGGCAGGCAATCGGCCGTCATCACCACGCACACGGCACCGGCCTGCGTGGCGACGCTGGCGTCGGCATCAGGTAGGCAACCATGCACGCTGGCGGCGTCGGCCACGGCCACGCCATGCACCTGCGACAGCCAGGCAGGCTGCGCCGGCAGCATGGCGGCCAGCCGCGCACGGTTGGCCGCCACGTGCGCAGGATTGTCGCCCACGTGCGTGCCCAAATTCAGGCCAGCGCCGCCCTGTCCATCACCGTAAGGACCCTGGCTGACGCCGCCTGCACGCATGGTCGCCAGAGCGCCCACGTTGGCGGGCAAACCGGGCCAATCGGGTATCAGGCAAGGCAACGCTGGCGGCATCAGACCTGTTCCGGCTCGGCAATGCCGGCGGTGGCGATCAATTGCGCGAAATCATCGGCCAGCGGCACGATCCACTCGCACGCTTCCAGGGTACCCGGATGCACCAGACCCAGGCGGCGTGCCTGCAATGCCTGGCGCGAGAAGACGGACACCAAGTGCTGCTTGCCATACACCGAGTCACCCACCAGCGCAAACCCCAGGTGCTGCATGTGCACGCGAATCTGGTGCGTGCGCCCTGTTTCCAGACGGCATTGCATCAGGCTCACGGGACGGCGGTCGAGTTCGCCGCTACCGATCAATGCATAGTGCGTGATGGCGGGCTTGGCGGTGAAATTCTCCGACACGGCCATCTTGACCCGGTCGCGCGGATGGCGCGCGATCGACGCATCGATGGTGCCCGCCATTTTCGGCGTGCCCCACACCAGCGCAAAATATTCGCGCTTGACGGTGCGCGCCTGCAACTGGCGTACCAGATCCGTTTGCGCGGCCAGGGTCTTGCCAACCACCATCAGGCCGCTGGTATCCTTGTCCAGGCGATGCACGATGCCGGCGCGCGGCACGCCAGCCAGTTGCGGGCAGTGGTGCAGCAGGCCGTTGAGCAAGGTGCCCGACCAGTTGCCTGGGCCTGGATGCACGACCAGCCCTGCCGGTTTATTGATCACGATGATATGTTCATCTTCGTGCACGATGTTCAATTCCATCGCTTCGGGCTTAAAAGCCTCGTCTTCCGGCGCGCTTTGCGGCAGAATGACGATCTTCTCGTCGCCATAGGCGGTCATATTGCGTTTCGCAACTTTTCCATCGACGGTCACGAAACCGGCTTCCACCCACAATTGCAAGCGGCTGCGCGAGTATTGCGGCACCAGCTTGGAGATGACTTTATCGAGGCGGTGGCCGCAAGCGTCCGGCGTCAGTTCCAATGTAATCGGGAGCATGATCTCGAAGGCGTCGTCGGCGGCAAAATCGCCGTCAAACGCATCTTCGGCGCCATGCTCAGAAAGGGAGTCAAACGCGGAGTCAGCCAAATTAGGCTTCGGAGTTAATATCACAGCATTCCCATCGGCTATAATCAGCCTATTGTAAAATCTTGGTTAAAACCTTCTTGCAAAACGTCATGCAAAAAAAATTATCGTTGGTAGTCGCTTCAGTCGTTCTGCTCGGCATGTCCGCTTGCAGCTTGTTGCCTGAAAAAGTGGACGAGACCAAAAACTGGTCCGTTACGAAATTATACTCGGAGGCGCGTGAAGAAATGGCCGGGCAGCATTATGAAGCTGCAATCGGCCTGTTCCAGAAGCTGGAGGCTAACTATCCTTTCGGCAACTATGCCCTGCAAGCGCAGATGGAGATCGCTTACGCGTATTATAAGGCGGGAGACCAGGCGCAGGCACTGGCTGCCGTCGAACGCTTCATCAAGTTGCATCCTAACCACGCCAATGTAGACTATATGTACTATTTGCGCGGCTTGGTCAGCTTTAACGACCAGATCAGCTTCCTGAACTTCCTGTACGAGCAAGATCCGACAGAGCGCGACCCGAAAGCCACGCGCGAAGCGTTTGCGGCCTTCAAGCAACTGATCGACAAGTTCCCCAATAGCAAGTACGCGCCCGATTCGCTGGCCCGCATGAACTATTTGATCGATGCAATGGCGAAATATGAAGTGCACGTGGCGCGTTATTACTACCGCCGCGGCGCCTACCTGGCAGCTGCCAACCGCGCACAAACGACGGTGAGCGACTTTGCCGCTTCGCCAGCCATCGAAGAAGCGCTGTTCATCATGTACCGCTCGTATGACAAGCTGGGCTTGACGGACCTGCGCGACGATACCTTGCGCGTGCTGACCAAGAACTACCCGAACACGGCATTCCTCAGCCCGGAAGGGGTGAACAAGGATCGCAAGTGGTGGAAATTCTGGCAGTAAGCTGATAAAAAAACCGGGCTAGCCCGGTTTTTTTCTTGACCCAACGGTGAAAACTGAGGTCGGTCGCTGCGCGATCGCCATGCGTCCCACTGGGCCGTATGGCCCCTCAGGGTACGACCCCAGATTTTGCAACTGGGGGGGCTTCACCGATCCATTCGCGCTTATTCGCCCACTTTTCGCCTAAATACCCAGCTGGTGTCATTCGACGCTTCCGGCACGAAAGCGTAGCCATCGACGTCGAACTGCTTCAGCTGTTCGGGATCGCGGATCGCGTTCACGGCCGCATAGCGGGCCAGCATGCCGCGCGCGCGCTTGGCATAGAACGAGATGATTTTATACTTGCCGTTCTTCCAGTCCTCGAACACGGGCGCGATGACGGGCACGTCCAGCTGGCGCGGCTTGACGGATTTGAAATATTCTTCGGAGGCCAGATTAAGCAGCACCTTCGCGCCCTGCTCTTGCGCGGCACGGTTCAAGCCATTGGTGATGGTGTCGCCCCAGAACGCATACAAATCCTTGCCGCGCGTCGTCGACAGGCGCGTACCCATTTCCAGGCGATGCGGGTGGATCAGGTCGAGCGGACGCAGCAAACCGTACAGACCCGATAAAATGCGCACGCGCGCTTGGGCATAGTCGAGCTGGGCCGGCTGCAGGCTACGCGCCTCGAAACCGGCATACACATCGCCATTGAAAGCCATGATGGCCTGGCGCGCCTCGGCCAGATTGGGCGTCCAGGACGCGTAGCGGGCCACGTTGAGGGCCGACAAGGCGTCGGAGATGCCCATCAGGCTGCCCACTTCGGCGGGCGAGAACTGGCGCATGCGCTCGATCAACTGGGCGCTATGGTCGAGAAAATCGGGCGTGCTGTGCAACGCGGTTGTTGGCGGCGTCTCCAGGTCGAGACTCTTGGCGGGCGAAAGCACGATCAACATAAATTATCACTACAAAATAGAATTGCCGACATGATACCTGCTCCACAAAAACTCGTCCTCGACACCAACGTTTGCCTCGACCTCTTCGTCTTCAACGACCCGCGCTGGGCGGGCCTGCTGGCGGCCATGGAAAGCGGCGCCGTGCACGCCATCACGCGCGAAGATTGCCGCGCGGAATATCTTGTCGTATTGCATTACAAACATTTGCCGCTCGATGAAGCCAGCCGCGCTGTCGCCGCCGCCCGCTTCGATGCCCACATCAGCGTCGTGGCGCCGCCCGCGTCGGGCGTGCGCCTGCCTGTCTGCACGGACAAGGATGACCAGAAATTCCTCGAACTGGCGCGCGACGCCAACGCCGACATCCTCATCACCAAGGACAAGGCGCTGCTGAAACTGGCCCGCAAGACGGCCAAGGCCGGCATGTTCAAGATCATGTTGCCGGAAGGCTGGGCATTGCCAAGCTGAGCCATTAAGGACTGCACGCAAGGCCACGCGCTGCGCTAGAATAGGAGACAAATCCACTATGCGCACCGCGACCCTACCGTTCATGCACAGCCCTTCCCCGCCCTATCTGACTCCCACCCTCTGCACGCGATTGCCTCTGGTGGGCACCACCGTGTTTAGCCGCATGTCCAGCCTGGCGGCCCAGCATGGCGCCGTCAACCTGGGCCAGGGTTTCCCCGATTTCGATTGCGCGCCGCAACTGGTCGACCTGGTCAGCGAGGCCATGCGCGCCGGCCACAACCAGTATCCACTGATGACGGGCGCCGCGCCCTTGCGCGCGGCCATCGCCGCGAAGATCGCCAGCCTGTACGGCCACAGCTACGATGCAGGCACGGAAATTACCGTCACGGCCGGCGCCACGCAGGCGCTCACCACCGCCATCCTGTGCTGCGTCCATCCGGGTGACGAAGTCATCGTCATCGAACCGGCCTACGACAGCTATCTGCCCGCCATCGCGCTGGCCGGCGGCGTGCCCGTGCTGGTGTCCATGGAAGTGGGAGACTGCGGCTACAGCGTGCCGTGGGACCAGCTGGCCGCTGCGGTCAGCAGCAAGACGCGCTTGATCATCATCAACACGCCGCACAACCCGACGGGCACCATCTTGCGCGCTGACGACGTGGCGGCGCTGGCCGATATCGTGCGCGGCACGCAAATTTTGATCTTGTCCGACGAAGTCTACGAACATATGGTGTACGACGGCGTGCACCATGAGTCGCTCGCCCGCCACCCGGAACTGGCGGCGCGCAGCTTCATCGTCTCCAGTTTCGGCAAGACGTATCACGTGACGGGCTGGAAAGTTGGCTATGTGGCGGCACCAACGGCCCTGACGGCGGAGTTTCGCAAGGTACACCAGTACAACGTATTTACCGTCAACACCCCGATGCAGCACGGCTTGGCCGGCTATATGGCGGACCCGCAACCCTATCTGGACTTGCCTGCGTTTTACCAGCGCAAGCGCGATATGTTCCGCGACGGTCTGGCGGGCAGCCGCTTTACCCTGCTGCCGGCCGACGGCACGTATTTCCAGTGCGTGCGCTACGATGCTATTTCACAAAAGAGCGAAGCGCAGTTCGCCGAGTGGCTGACGGCAGAGATCAAGGTGGCCGCCATTCCTGTCTCCGCCTTTTACGCGCAGGGCAAGGAGTCCGGCATCGTGCGCTTCTGCTTTGCCAAGAAAGATGAGACCTTGCGTTTGGCGCTAGAGCGCCTGCGCAGCATATAAGCGATAACGGCTCTGCCACGGCGGAGCAAAGGATGACAGCATGGTACAGCGTCGCATCGGCCCGGCCGACCTGGTTCCCGGCGAGCCCCTGCCCTGGGATCTGTTCCTGGCCGAGCACAGTGCCGGCCCGCAACTACGCAAGGGGCAAATCATCACCGACGGCGCGCAGCTGGGCCGCTTGCTGCAACTGGGCTTGTACATCGGCACGCCCGAGCAGCCATCGGTGCTGCGCCTGCTGAACGAGGCGGCGCAGCGCCTGGAGCGCTTGCTGCTGGACTTGCGCAGCGAAAGCAATGCCGAGCGCGACGTGCGCGACATTGCCCGCGAACTGCTGCGCGCGCTCGAGCACGATGCCGACATTGCCTTAGCCAGCATCTTGCTCAATCAAATCGCCGCTGTCTATGCCGTGCGCCACTGCATCGAGACGGCGCTGCTCGCCATGCTGGTAGGACGCGGCATGCACAAATCGAATGATGAGCTAGTACTGATCGGTGCCGCTGCACTGACCATGAACGTGGGCATGCTGCGCCACCACGACAGTTTCCAGGACCGGCGCGGCCCCCTGAATGACGAAGAAATGCGCGTCGTGCACCAGCACCCGCAAGAGAGCACGCAATTGCTGCGCTGCGCCGGCGTCGATGACGAGGAATGGCTGAGCTGCGTGCTCTTGCACCATGAAATCGACGACGGCAGCGGTTATCCGCAGGGACGCACGGCCGATGAAATCTTGCAAAATGCCAAACTGATCGGCCTGGCCGACCGCTATTGTGCCCGCGTCTCGGCGCGCAACTACCGCCGCTCCATCGTGCCCGACCAGGCGCTACAGCACATCTTTCTCGACCCGGGCGTGTCCATCGATCCCTTGCTGAGAGAACAGTTCGTCAAGCTGCTGGGCAAATATCCACCGGGTACCCTGGTGCGCCTGCGCAGCGGCGAACTGGGCGTCGTGACGCAACGGGGCGCCGCGCACGTGCATCCGCTCAGCGATCCGCTGGGCGCGCCGCTGGGCGCCGCCACGCTGGCGCAACTGGCACCGCGCGACACGCTCGACAGCGAGTTCGCCATCGTCTCGTCACTGCACGAAGACGATGCCGGCTTGCATTTCAGCATGCGCAATGTGTGGGGCGAAGAGGCGCGCTTGTAAAGCTGCCTCAGCTGTTTCGGCGGCAAGACACGGCAAGACACGGCGAGACAGTCTTGCGCGCCTGAGCGCGATTCATTTCACTGACTTCAAATACGCCCGCAAGCCATGCGTCAGCACCAACGGAAACACGCTCGCATGGTCTTCGTCCTCGAACACGCGCAGACGCGTCTTCAAGCCGGGAAACTTGCGCGATGTCAGCTTGCCGTCGAACTCGCGCAAGTCGGCCAGCATGTCGGCCTCTTCCTCCGAGCGTGAACGCTGCTTGCCCGCCGCCAGCTTTTCCAGGCCGCCGATGCCAAAGAACACAGACGCAGGCAAGTCCCGGTGACTGGCCGCATACGCTTGCTCGCGCTCGAACATCACGCCAGCGTCATACCACAGCGACGGACTGCCGAGGATGTAATGCTCGAAGCTGCGCGGTTCGCTCAGCAGCAATTGCAGGCCCAGCAAGCTGCCATACGAGTGGCCAATAAACACCTTGCGCTGCATGTTCACGCGGTAATGCTGGGCGATGAAGGGAAAGACTTCGCCCGTGACAAACTGGCCATAGGCCTTCGCTTCGCCGAACGCCGGTTGCCGCCCCGGCATGTCCGAACGGTAATCATGCTTGCGCGGCGTGGTAGGCGTGTAGTCGCGGCGGCGGCTGTACACCCCGCCATCGCCGTTGGCGTAAGACAGGCCGACCACCACCACTTCTTCCAGCCCGGCATGCTTGTTCAGGCGCTGCGCGATACTGCGCACGACGGGAAACGCATAATTGGCGTCCACGACAAACAGCACCGGATAGCGCTTGCTGCCCTGCCGGTAAGAATCGGGCAAGGCCACAAACACCTGATAGTCGCGTTTCAGGGCTTGTGCACGAATGTCGCGCACCTCGGTATTTTCCAGTACGTAGCTGGCGGGTGCGCTGGCGGGTGCAGCCGGCGCACTGTTGGCAAGCAAGCAGAGCGAACAAAAGAGGATGAGCACACTGCGCGGCTGCAAGCTGGTTTCTTTCATCGAGGTAAAAGTTACTTCGTCGCAACCGTTGTCAGCTGCACCAGCTTGCGCTCGACAAACGCCTGCAACTGGGGCGACAGGGTTTGCAAACCCCTGGCCCGCTCGTAAGCCTGGCGCGCCTGAGCTGGGTGGTTATCGGCCTGCAAGGCTATCCCAAGGCCCATCCACCAGACGCCGTTGTCGGGCGCCGTCTGCAAGGCCAGCTGGTAGTGCTCGGCTGCTTCGCGATAGCGCTGCTCGCGCTGCAGCACGGCGGCCAGGAAAGCCTGGTATTCGCCGTTGTCGGTGGCGTACGGCAAGCTGCGCATGAGGCTATCGAGGGCCGCCGCGCCGCCGTTGACCTGGTCCAGCTGCAAACGCGCCAACATCATCGCTTGCGCCGGCTGTTTCGGGTCCAGTGCAAGGCTCAGCTGCAACTGCCGGGCCGCCTCGTCGGGACGCTGCGCTTCGAGCAGCAGGCGCGCCAGGGTTTCGCGCGCGCCCTGGTGGCGCGGGTCCAGCTGCAAGGTCTGCTGCAAGGCCAGCATGGCGTCGGCGACGCGGCCATCTTGCAACTGGGTCAGCGCGCGCCGGTATGTATTGTCCACGCGCTGCTGCGCTGTGACTTGCTTGCCGTCAAGGATAAGCTCGCTGGCGGCAGGAGCTGCCGTCTTCACCGCCGCCGCAGAGGCAGGCTTGGCTGGTTGTTGCGTGATGCGGCCCATTTCAGCAGCACGCAGCTTGGCTGGCGCGACCGTCTGCTCGGCCGGCAACACCGGCTCGGGTGTCACCGGGGCCGTGGCGATCGGCACCGGCGCAGCAATTGGCGCAGGCGCAGGCACAGCAACTGGCGCCGTCACCGGCACGGGTATCGGTGCCGCCACCGGCAGCGGCGTGTTGGCTACGCTGACGAGCACCGGCGGCACGGGCGGGCGTTTTAGGTAGACCCAGCCCAGGGCGATAGCGGCGGCCGTCAAGCCGGCCGCGCCGCCAAAGACCAGCGCGCGCGACACGCCGCGTTCGCGTTCGGGCACGCTGCGGATGCCGGCCGCGTCGCCGCGCCCATCGGGGGTGCCGCGGGCATCGAGGTCTTGCAACATCTTGTTAATCAGGCTCATCTACGGGCTCATCTTCGTCATCGGTTCAATAAAGTCCAGCTCACGGCGCAGGCGGCGAGCAGCACGCCGCTGCCAGCGACCCAGGGCCAGGGGCGGTGCCAGCGCGCGTGCCAAAAACGGGGCTTGCTGGCCAAGGTATCGCTGGCGGCCAGCGCCACGTGGCGCCCGCTGACCTGCTGCCGGCCTTCGCCATAGGCCAGCATCAGCGCCTTGTGCGCCATGATGTTAATCAGGCGCGGGATGCCGCCGGAAGCCTGGTAGAGCTTGCTCACGCCGCCACGGCTGAACAGGCGCGCGCCATCGAAACCGGCCACGCGCAGGCGGTGCGCCACATAAAAGTCCACGTCGTCGCGCGACAAAGGTCCCAGGTGATAGTGAAAGGTGATGCGCTGTGCCAGCTGACGGATTTCCGGCAGGGCTAGCTTGACGTCCAATTCGGGCTGGCCGAACAGCACGATTTGCAACAGCTTGCGCTTTTCCGTTTCCAGATTGGTCAGCAGGCGCAAGGCCTCCAAGCTGTCAACGGGAATCGCCTGCGCTTCATCGAGGCACAACAACACGCGCTTGCCCTGCGCTGCCAGGTTAAGCAAGCGCAAGTTGAGCGACTTCAGCAGCTGATGCTGATCGGCATCTTTCTCCAGCAGGACATCGAGGTCGTCGGCCAGCGCCAGCATCAGTGAACGGGGTGGCAAGTTCGGATTCGGGATGTAGGCCGTGACGAAGTCCGGCCCCAACGATTGCATGAATTTGCGGCAGAGAAAGGTTTTGCCGGTGCCCACTTCGCCAGTGATCTTGATGAAGCCCTCGCCATTGCGCGCCGCCACCAGCAAGGTGTTAAGCGCCTTTTGCGACTGCGGGCCGTTGAAGAAGAAACTGGTATCGGGCGTGAGGCCAAACGGCGCCTCACGCAAGCCGAAATGGGCCTGGTACATTTAGCGCAGCTCCGAGGGACGGCGCGGGTCGAGCGCCTCGATGCGCTTGCCCGAATCGAGCAAGTCCTCGCTCCAGCTATTTGCGCCATCGACGATGGTGGGCTTGATCAGCACCACCAGTTCGCGCTTCTGTATTACCTGCCCCGTGTTGCGGAACAGCGCGCCCAGCAAGGGAATATCACCGGCGCCCGGCACTTGCGAGCGGTCGGCGGTGGTAGCCTGGCGCATCAAGCCGCCGATGGCGACGATGCGCCCATCCTGGCTACGCACCATGCTATCCATCTCGGAAGTGCTGGACGCGGCCAGCGGCAGTTTCAGCGAACCGGCGCTGCCCAGGTCGATTTCCTTGTTGACCGTGGTGACTTGGCTGACGGAAGGATGCACGTGCAAGATGATATTGCCCTGATCATCGATCTGCGGCGTCACGTCCAGCACCACGCCGGAAAAGAAGGGCTGCAGCGTGACATTCGGGCTGGAGGTGGTGCCGCTCGTGTTGCCGGTCGACGTCACGGTAGTACTGACGCCAGTGACAAAGAATTCGTCGGTGCCTATCTTCAGCACGGCCTTCTGGTTATTCATGGTGGCGATGCGCGGGCTCGACAGCACGTGCACCGAACCCTGCGACTCCAGGAAAGAGAGCATGGCGGCGAAGTTGGCTGTCTGGAAAGCCAGGCCGAACATGGAACCGGCTGCGTTCGCCGCCGAACTGAGGCCAAAGCCACTGCTGGCCGTCAAGCCGTTGCTATTGGTCATCTTGGGCGGCTGGCCGCCGTTGAACGGCAGCGGCGCCAGGCTGCCACCGGGCTGGATGAAACCGGTCGAAATGCGGTTCGTATGGCCGCTCTTGATGGAGGCAAACGAAGCCCAGTTGATGCCGGTCTGGAAATTATCGTTCAATTCCACTTCGAGTATCTTCGCTTCCAGGATCACCTGGCGGTCCACCGACAGTTGCGTCGCCTTCAGGTACAGGTCGACGGCGCGCAGTTCATCGGGCATGCCGCGCACGACGACGACGCCGGACTGCGGGCTGATTACCACCTTGCGGCCATCGGCCGTGCCGCCGATGATAGCACCCAGCGATTCTTTCAATTCTGCCCAGAAATTGCTGTCCGACGTGGTGCTGAGATTGGCACTATCCTGCTGCACCTGGCTGCCGCCCTGGCCCGACTGCTGCGGCTGATTCTGCGACTGCTGGCCGCTATTGCCGCCGCTTTGGCCGCTGTTGCTGGTGCCGGAATTCGACACCGACGTCGAGGAGACGCGTAAATTCGACGTGCCCTTGCGGTTACCCGTCAGGTAATTGACCTGGAACATGCGGGTTTGCATGGTGAGGGGGCGAATTGCGATGCGCGTGCCTTCGATCTTGTAATCGTAGCCATACAGTTCGCGCACCGCATCGAGCGCTTCGATCAGCGTCACATCCTTGAGGTTGGCGGAAATATTGCCCTGCACATCAGGATGGACGAGGATGTTGTAACGCGTGCCGGTGACGAGCGAAGCAAAAAACTGACGCGCCGGAACGTTGCTGAAGGCAACGTTAAACCGCTCATCGAGCACGCCGCGCGCCTTCGGCAGTTGCGCCGCCAGCGCGCTCGCCTGCGGCAGCAGCGCGTTTTCCACTGCTGCGGACTGAACTGCCTGACTGGTCGTGGCGCTGGCGGCGGCCACCTGCTCCTTGATGGCATTGTAAGTATCGCGCTTGACTGGCGCCACGTTGCAGGCGCACAAACTTACGGCAACGCCCAGCACGCCGGCTCTTTTGCCTATTTCAAATATCTTCCGCATTCCCGCCTTGTGTTTATTGGGTGACATGAACCTATTTCCTTCGCATCTGCACACCGTCGTTCACCTGCGCCGCTTTCGGATACAAGCGCAGCGTTTCAAGGGTTTTACCGCGCCGCAGCACCACGCTTGCCTCGCCGATGCTGACCAGCACGGCACCACCGATCCTGTCGCCGGGGCGCACGCTGACGCCATCGATCACGGCCAGGCGCCGCCCGCCCGGTTTATTCGAAATCAATAGCGACTGCAGCTGCGGCGCCGCCGCACGGGCAGACACGGCAGCGCTCTCGGCCGGCATCGCATCGGGCGGCCTGGTCGGATCGATCAGGCCCTGAGCAACAGCACTGGGCGCCAAGGACAGCAGCACGCTCGCAACGGCGACATAGCGCCTGGCGCGCATCACAGCGCGATCCATTTTTCGTCCAGGCTCAGCGTGTACAGGGTCAGGCTCAGCGTGGCGTTCGGATACTGCTCGACCTTCATGTTGACCTTGCCCCAGAACACATGGGCCGGCATTGCCTCAAGAGCGTCCATATAATTCACCATGTCCAGATAATTTCCACGCAATACGACTTCCACACCATGGCGGTATAGCAGGGCCGGTGCCTTCGCCGGGGCGATTTCCGCTGTCGCCGGTGCAGCGGGCGCAGCAGGCGCAGCCGCAGGCGTCGCTGTCCCTATCGCTGTCGCGGTCGCGGTCGCTATAGCGACGGCGGGAGCAAGACCTCCGTGTCCCATCGGGCCAGACGGCAAGGTGAGCAAGGACACCAGTTGCAAGCGCGATTGCTGTTTCAGCAATTGCTGCAGCATCGGCACGACACGCTCCGGTGCCACCAGGCCATTTTGTGTGGCCTGCAAAGCATGCCGCATCTGCCCGGTTTCCTGCCTGGTGCGTTCCAGCCGGATCCGGTCTTGCTGATCCGGATCACCGGCATGCGCCGCCAGCTTTTGCGCCACTTCGCCATCGATGACGGCGGCCGCCTGCTGTCGCTGCGCTATCGCGTCAACTAGCACCTTGCTGCGGCTCATTTGAGGGTCGAGCACCAGATAAAAAACGATAAAAACCAGCAGCGCGGCAGCGGCGCCAAAAATCATGGCCCGCTCGCGCACGCTCAGTGCATCGATTTTCAGGGTGAGTTTCTGCCATTGTTGTTTCATTCTTTCACCGTCCCTGCCGCGCCGCCGGCCGGCGCCGCAGACGATTGCAAACTGAATTCGATAAATCGCCGCGCTGGTGCAACCACGGCCTCGGCCAGCGCACCGGCTGACGCCACCGGCAGCGCGGGCGCGGGAGTTTGCGCCGCCGCCATATCCAGGCGCGCAAATGATTTTCCTTGCAGCACAGACTGCCTGGACAGGGCGCTAATATACTGGGGCACCAGATCGGGCTGCACGGTGCGCCCCTGCAGACCGATCTCCTTGCCGGCGCCGACGATGCTCGCCTCCGTCAACCACAGACCATTGACCTTGGCATGCGCAAAGGCACGGAAATAAGCGGCATAACCGTGTGTATTGCCCAGCTCGCCACCTTGCAAGATAGTTTGCGCCTCCAACAGGGCGGCGCGGTCGGCTTGCGCTTGCCCCAGCGCGCGCGCGATGAGGGGATCCTTCTGCGGCGTGGGAAAACGCGTCAGCACATCGGCCCGCCGCGCCTCGCGCGCAGCTAGCATGAGCTTACTATCAGCCGCAGCGCGTTCCAGCACGGCCAGTTGGCGCGCGCCATACAAGGCCAGCGCACCACTGACGAGCAAGATCAGCCCCAGTCCCTGCGCCATGCCCTTCGCCGACAATACCTGCTTCTGCTTTTCAAACGCGGGGTTGAACAGATTGATTTGCTGGCTCACGCGAGTACCCCCTCTTGTCGCAGAGCTGCACCCAGGGACAGGAAAAAGCGCGCCTGGCTGGCGGCCGCTTGCAAGTCGGGCACGCGGGAAAAATCAAACAGCAGCGCCAAGTCCAGCAGCTCCACAGGCATGTACAGATTGTCCGCCAGGTAGCCATGCAAACCCTCGCTGCCGGTCGGTGCCAGCACCAGCTTGGAGATGCTAATAAAATGAAACTGACGCTCGAAATGATCAAACGAACGCTGCAATTCCAAAGTGATCCTGTCGTAATACTGCTGCCGCCGGGCCTCGTCGACATCGGCCAACTGGGCCAGCGTGACATCGATGCGGCGCGCCAGACACAGTTCGGCATCAAACGTCACCGTCAACAAGCCGCCCTCGCCGTCGAAAGACAGCATGGCCAGGCCGCGCCCCTGCGGCTCCATCAGCGCCGCGACATTGCGCTGCGCCATTTCCGGTATATCGACGACGGCCAGCGCTATCTTGCACTCGCTGTAAAGTGCCTGCCTTTCGGCCAAAGGGGCGTTGCGCGCGGCGACGGCGAACAGGGACTGGCCGCGCACTGGCGCATTTTTATCGACCGGGATGCCAACGACGTCAATGGTGGCCTCGGCCAGCGGAAAGTCCAGCATATCTTTCAAGCGCCAGCCGACGGCAGTTTTCAGTTCCTCCGGCGGCACATTCGGCGCATCGAGTGTCAGCAACTGGTACTCGCCTGCGCCGAGCAGCGTGCTGCAAAGGTGCGACTGGGCGTGCATCTCCTTGTTCAGCCTTTCCAGGGTGGCGGCCGGCACGGGTTTGCGGCCGGCATAAAACGCTGCGGCCCGCACCAGCGGGCGCTCGCCAGTGCGCCGCTCGACGACGGCAGCACACATGCCCTCCGCAGAAAACGATGTCGCCAGCCAGCCGTCCTGTTTTTTTGCTTTTACGAAGAAACTCATGCAACCGATCCCGAGAATAGAAGTGCTCCGGCAACGTTGCCGCGCCAATGATGCATGAAATCAATTTTAATTCATCGTATGGAAGAACAGTCTAAAAAATAATATATTGACAATATATTTTCAAGAAAACACCACGAAAGTCATCTCCCTACACAAAATGCCCTCGCATCAAAACATCTCGCGGATAAATATCAGCGGCTCGCTCTTAAACACGCCGATGGTTTCACGCGCCTGGCCCGGCAAATAGGGAATCAGGGACTGCAGCGTCAGCGTGCCTTTTTTCGTCACCGGCGCGGCCGGCTTGGCCAGTAAAACGCTGCCGACACCCTGCACCAACAGGCCGCTATCGAGCGGCAAGCTGGTGGCGGCCGGTAGCTGGGCATCCGTCAAATTAAGATAATTGGTCAACAGTAAATTCTTGCGCAACAAGGCCGTGCAATTGTCCAGCACATTGTCGACGAACAGCGTGCCGTTCCAATATTGCGCGGCCAGCGGCACGAGCAAGGCGCGCCGTTCGGAACCATACATATTGGCGACCTGCAGGCGCCCGTGGCGCAACTTGGTATTGCCCACCGCCACACTGGCTGCGGGGGTGACGGCTAGTCCATTGACGCTGGAAATGAGCGCCCCATCGGCGTCGCTGATGGACACCAGCAGCGAAAAGTTGTCGTACGGCCCGTCCTGGCCGCTGGGCAAGCGGTTGAAACCATACTGCACCGCCACGCCGGTCGCGGTGGGCAGGATCGCCTGCAGCAAGCCAGGCGGCGCCAGGGTCAGCGTACCGGCACCGGCCATGTCTGCCTGCACCGTGTATACGGCATTGTCGCCGCTAAACTTGATCAACTCCCCCGCCGACAGGCTGCCGCTGCCGGCCAATGTCACTTGCGTGCTGCCCACGGCGTAGCCGGCGCTGTCGGTGGCATAACTGCGACCGCTGCGGCCCTGGCTCCACGCAAAGGCGGGCAAGGCGGGCGACAGGCGGCTGGCGGCCAGCGTCGCACTGCCATTGCGGGCGCCCACGCTCACGCTAGCGAGGGCTGGATAAGCGCTGCCGTAGCGTCCCAGGATTTGATTGCCCTTGCTCAGAGCCGTCACGCCCAGCGCGACGCCCAGTTCGCGCTGGCTCATGTAGGTCAAGTCGCCGCAGGCGGCCGTCAGCGCCCCCGTGAGCGCGTAGTGGTCAGGAAAAAAGCGGCCATAGACGGGCGCGGGACTTTGCGTCTGGTTGGCGATATTGCAGCCAAACTTGCCGCCCACGGCCGTATTGCTGCTGCTGCCGGTCACGCAGTCGCCCGGCTGGTCGACGCTGGTGTAGGAATTGTCGAGCACCGCGTCGGGCAGCATGCGGAAGGTGCCGACATCGCTGTACGTCACGCCGCTATTGCTGGCCACACCGCTGGCCAATACCGCCTGCCCCAGCGGAAACGGACTGGCACTCGAGCTCGAGCCCAGGCGGTCGCTGTAATCGGTGTTACTGATGAAGCCGGTGATTTTTTGTCCGGCGGCGGAATTGTCGACCAGCGGCGTGCCGTTATAGCCGGCAACGGCCGCCGCACCGAGGGTGAACGGGGTGCCCGCCGGCAGACTGGGCGTGCCGCTCAGGGCGCTGTTGCTCATGTTGGAACTGAGCGTAAACTGTTGCGGTCGCACCGCAAAATTATCGGTCGAACAAGCCACATTGGCGGTGACGCACACGGCCGCCGTGCAAGTGACGCGCACCCGCACATCGCGGTAGGCGCTGTACTTGGGCGCCACGGCGCTGATGGCGTTAGCCGGGATGCTCACATTGGCGCTCGAATAGCCGCCCACGAACGTGGCCAGGCCCAGCGGAATGACCGCCGTCTGGGTCAGCGGGCAGTTATTCGCCCCTAGCGCGACACCGGTGGCGGTGTTGGCCAGCAAATCAACCGTGGTCACGCCAGCGAAAGTCGTTTCCAGGCTGGCATCGCTCTTCAGTTTTACCAGGTCGAGCTTGAAAGCCGTATCGGCCAACTTGGTATTGAGGCGGGCATAGCTGATACTGCTGGTGCTGGGCACGCAACGCGGCGTCGTCGCCTCGCAGGCGTTGAAGAGCGCCACCGCGCACGCCTTGATCACCAGCGACTGGTCCTCCTGCTCCGTGAACTGTCCATCCGTCACATTCACGCTGACGGTGGCAGCCGTGCCGCTGCTCAGGCCGAACACAGCCTGGTATTCACCGTTGAACAGATAACTTGCCACGCCATCGTTCAAGGTACCATTATTGAGCACGCCATAGCCGGCGATCAAGGCCCAGTCGCCTATGCCGTTCGATGTGCTCAGCACGATTTGCGTGGTATTGTTGGGCATCACGATATTGTTATGGTTGATGTCATGCGCCGTCACCGTGACCGTGCTTTGCTGGCAGGTCAGGCCCGTGCCCGAATTGCTCACCGCATAATGGCTCAGGCAACCAGCCTGGCTCAGGTTCTGGTCGCGCTGCACCAGCGCCAGGCCACCTTCATAGTTATAGGCACGCAATTCGTCGATGGCGCCATCGGCGGAATTGCCGCTGCCGTTTTGCCCCGTCACCGTGCTGCGGTTATCGCCGATATACACGCTGCCGATGCGCGGCGACGCCACCGCCGCCGTGGTGAACGCCGACTCCTTCTGCAGCACCCCGTCGACGTAAATGCGCAGGCGGTCGCTATTGGCTGCCGCCAGCGCATTGAAGCTCCAGCTCACGGCAATGTGTTTCCAGGTACCGGCGGGCACGCTATTGGCGGCCGTTTCCACCACGCGCTGGTTGCCCAGACTGTCGGTGACGACAAAGCGCAAGGCACCCGTGCTGCGCCGCACGAGAAAAAACCATTCATTGTTCATTTGCGTGGCATCGAGCAATTGTGCATCGCGCGCCCCGCTGCCGGACCAGGCCGTATTGGCCTTGTACCAAAATGTGATCGTGCCGGCGCCGCCCATACTGACGGGCACGGAAAGACCGCTATCGATCGCATCGATGGCAGTGGCGCTGGTATTGAGTGGGAAACTGGCGGCACGGCAGACGCGACCGGCGGCGATCGTCTGGGCGCCGCCCAGCACCGTGCCATCGCGCCCGTTGCCGCTGGTATCGCTCACTTGCGCCGGCGTATTGTTCCAGCTGGGCTGCTCCATGCGGTACTCGAGCACGGGGCGGGGAATATAGAACTTGATGGCTGAATTGCTGACCGGGAAGCCGGTCTGCGGCGTGTCGTAATCGTTGCTGTCGGCCTGCCAGCCAATCTGCCCCAGCTTGCCAGAAGGTCCCGCCACTGCCGCGCCGTACTGGTAGATGAATTCGCCGTTTTCCTGCAAGATCAATTGCAGGCTGTAAGAGCCAGTGGGGTTGGAGCCCGTGGTCCATTCCGGCACATTACTCCAGGTCACCACGAAGCTGCGATAGGGGGCGGTGCCGATGGTGGCATAGCTGATGTAACACGTGAGGCGGCTGGCGCAAGCGGTGTTGTAGCTGGGCAGTTCCAGTTTCGAGGTGGGATCGAGGTCATTGCCATAGATGCGCATGGTGTAATTCAAGCTGCTGTCCGGATAGGGCTGCGTCTGTACCGGGCTGCCATAGCCGCAAGTAACATTGTTATTGAATTGCAACCGTCCGTTCGTCATCACGCGCACCGTGCTGAAGGCAACGCCCGAATACATGAAGCTAAAGCCGATGGGCAAGGCATCACTGAGCGTGTCGTCAAGGATGGGCGGCGTGGTGCCGCAGCCGGCGGAACCGTTGAAGCGGTAAGGCGAGGTGTTATAGCCAAGCTTGGCATGACTGCTGGCGTCGATCCAGCTATAGGCAAAACTGGTGTTGGCGTAGGTTGCCGCCTGGGCCGACGCGCAACAGAACATGGCCAGAGCGACCAGTCGGGCCAGTGCAACTAGCCATAAAGTGGTGACTGCCTGCATATTATTCCTTTCTAGCGGCATGCTCAAAATTCCGCCTGCACGACGCGTTGCACATAATCAGGATGGTTGGTGGCGTTGGCGGTGGCGCAGACACTGGCCACAGGCTGGTTGCAGGCGGTCGCAATGACCTGAAAACGCGGCAGCGCACCCGCCGCCTGCGTACAGCGCACGGTCACGCTAAAGCCACTCAGGGCGCTATTTGCGGGCAGCGCAAAATGGCTGCTGGCGACACAACTGCCGTCCACGCGCTGCCGGTATACGCCCCACTCCATGCCGGCCCTGGCCGCCTGGTAGGCGCGCGCGCCCTGCACGTCCAGCGCCGACTCGGCATGCTGCATGGTCGAGATGGAGACCAGTGCCACGCCCAGCGCGGACAGCACCACTAGCAAGAAGATGGCGGTGACGATGCTGAAACCGCGCGCCTTGCGGTATGGCGGGCGCCCATGCGGCATGGGGGAAATGGATAGCGTCATGGCGAATTATTAATCTGTGCCTGCTGCACCAGCGTGACCTGACCCGCGTTGCCGCCGGGTACGCCCAAGGTCAGGCTAATACGCACCAGGCCGCGCTGCAGGTTGGGCAGCGTATCGAAGGAAAATTCGCATTGCGCGACCTGCATCGCCATCAGCGCCGCCGACGACGCGCTAGTCAACGGCGCGGCAGCGGCGCTGACCGGCTGGACAGGGTCGATGGCATAACCGGCATAGCGCGTCAGCGTACCGGTGCCGTTTGTATTTGGCGCGCAGTGATAAGTGACGACCGTACTGACCACCTGAAAACGATAGCTGAGCGAAGGCATGGACGGCGTTTGCGCGACGAAGGGGTTGCTGGCCAGCGTGACATTGTTGCCGTTTATCGCTGTGACCCGGGCGCGGTTGCATTGCCCGCTGCAATTATAGGCGTCCACGGGAGGCTGATCGCCGAGATTATTGACGACGATAAAGTCGCCGGCAACAATGGTTTGCAAGCCGGACGGCGCGGTGCCGACGATGCTGAAGATAGTCGAGTTGGCCACCGGCGTGCTGGGATCAAAGGCCAGCACATTGCCCGGTGTCACGCTGAGATCGTCGTCTTCCGACAAATAGCGCCCACCCGCCTTGGTCAGCAGCAGCTCCAGATAACTGCCACTGCTATTGCTCGTCACGCGCACGCTGTTGGGCAAGGCCAGGCGCACCTCGCGCGTGATGCGACGGGTCGCCAAATCGGCCGCGTCCGCCAATTCGGCGCGGGCGCTCACATCCAGGTAACCTTGTATGGGAGCGCGGATAAATACCGTCACCATGCCGGCAACGATGGCCGTGATGACGATCACCACGATCAGTTCGACCAGGGTGAAACCGCGTTGCCGGGGCGTGGGAAAAGTCATCATGGAACGGCATTGCCTGCGTAGCGGGTGCGGTAGCCGGCCAGCACGATCTGTTGATTCGTGGCATAAGTCACGGTGACCGTAATGCGCAAGACATTCATGTTGACGGGCGCAGCGGTCGATACCAGGCCGGCGCCGGCCGGCCCCAGTGCCGCGTCGGGAGCAATGGCCACGCTCACCGCATAGCCTTCAGGAAAGCGGTTTCCAGCAGCGTCATCCGGGTAGATCACGGAGGCATTGAAGGCCCGCACATAGTCGCTGACATTGTAATACGGGCGCCCCGTGGCAGGCACCACCGCGCTGACATTTTGCGGCGTATTGCAGCCCTCAGGGTTGGTGGCGCTGTCGTACTGCGCGGCATTCTTCGCCTTCTCGGCTGCCGGATCGGCAAGCGGATCGCAAAACGTGAACCGTGCCCCTTCGATCTCATCGAGCATGGCTTCGGCGATCGCCAGCGCCTGCTTGCGCAATTGCGGATCGGCGCTGCTGGCCGTGGTGCGGGCGAAGATTTGCAGCAGTCCCACGACGGCGATGCTGACCACAACGATGAAAATGACCAACTCGATCAGGGTCACGCCGCGCTGCGCCGTCCTGCGCACAGGCAAGACGGCTATGCTAGTCATGGACATAGCCGGTCTCCCCTTCGAGCACCAGGTTGCGCGTCATGTCCGCGCCATTGATGCCGATGCTGACGCGCGCGGGAAAGCTCGATACAGGCTCGACATCGCCCACACGGTAAGGACGGCCCAGGGCATTGAAGTAAAAGGCGGCCGCTTGCAGCGGCACGCTATAGCTGATCTTGTTGGGCGCCCCCTCGCACAGCCATGCCGTGACATTCGCGCAGGCAGCCAGGGTGGCCGTGCGGCCACTGTTGCTGCCAGTTGGCGGCAAGACACGGTTGGCCGCCTCGCAGGCGGCGCTAAAACACAGGGCGATGCGGCTGCCGTTGAGCAGCACGAACACGGGCCTGTTTTGCGCAATTGCCAGTTTTTGCGCATAGCGCAGCATGCTGACGTTTTGATCAGCAAAGCTGCGCGCATCAAAACTGTCTTGCTGAAAGAAGCGCGGCATGGCGAAAGCTGCCACGATACCACCCACCACCAAGACGGCGATCAGTTCGACCAGGGTAAAGCCACGCTGCTGGCGCCCACGGCTCGCCCGTACGGCAAACATCAAATCCGCTGGAAACAACATCGTATCCACGCACCTATGGCAAAGGACGGCATGCCGGCTGAAACATGCCAGGACAAATAGAAAGCGCCTGGCGAACCAGGCGGATTGCATGCGGCGCACATGGCCGCCGCATGCGCAGCTTACGCTATTAGCAATTGCTCAGGGCAGGTGAAACACCCACCTGCGCCGCCACAGTCGCCGTGGCGACCGTATAGGTGAACGCGCAGGTAAGATGGCTTGCATCGGCGGCAATCGATACCGGCGCCGTACCCGAGACATTGTAGTCATTCAAGCCACCTGCGGCGAGTACGATGCCAGCCGCATCAGGATAGCCGTTCGCCATGGAGATGGTAGTGCCTTCCATTTGTACCGTGACGGTCCCAGTAGTGGGCGAGCCATTGACCAGCCATTGCGCGTGGGCAAGGGAAGCGGCAGCCTGTACCGAGGCGCGGGCGCCGTTGACTTTCGCCAGGCGGGCGTCGGCCGACAAATTGATAAAACGCGGAATCGCGGTGGCCGCCAGTATGCCCAGGATGACGATGACGACGACCAACTCGATCAGCGTAAAGCCCGCCTGGCCACCTTGTTGAAAACGACGAATCGATTGCTTACTATTGCTGATCTTCATGCTGATCTCCAAAAAATCAAAAAACACCATAGACAAAATTTATCTACACAATATCGAACTATTTCAGCCCGCCCGCCTCGCCCATCTGCATCAGTACCACCTGAGGCATCTCAACCGAGATTGAAGGGCTGGCCGAATTAGGGGGAGCTGGCTGCAAGCTTACCTTGAATTGAAGCAACTCGGAATGGTATCCGCCAAAAGTGTTGCTCCGATTTAATATATATATCAATTCTGCATTACTTTGATCAAAAAACCAATGACTTTGGGGGAGTTTTGCTATCTCCGGCGTCGCATACTCGCCCAAATAATTGGGCGGCTTTTCAAGCAGCCAATCGACGGGATTCTGCCCGACCAGCGCCGGCAACTGGTTTTGCCGGTCAGTTGCATACAGTTGCAGCACTTTCATGCGCAGGCCCGCGCGCAAGGCGACGATCGTTTGCTGCACCGCGACCCGCTCCGCCTCCCGCTGAACCAGCGTTAAGCGGCTCAGCAACACGAGCGCCAGCACGGTGATAACGGACACCACGACGGCCAGCTCAAACAAAGTAAAACCGCGCTGCCTTGCCTTGCCAGCCGCAATACTTTTTTGGGGCGACATGCACGCTCTCATTTTTGCAGGGCCACCTTGCCCAGATCCCACACTGGCAAGAAGATACCCAGCGCCAGCACCAGCGTCATGGCACCAAGGAAGGCGATCAGGATGGGTTCGATCTGCGCAGACAGTGTCTTCAATTCGTAATCGACTTCGCGCTCGTACATCTGGGCGATTTCATTCATCAAATCATCGAGTGAACCGGACTCTTCGCCGACGGCGATCATTTGCAGCACCACCGGCGTGAAGACGCCCGCCGTCACCGAAGTGCGCAAGATGCTGTCGCCGCGCTCGACGCCGTCGCGCATCTGTTCGACCCGGGCGCACAGATAGGCGTTATCGACCGTTTGCGATACCACCGTCAGCGCCTGCACGATGGGCACGCCGCTGGTGCTGGACAAGGCGAAGCTGCGCGCGAAACGCGCCATGGTGCCTTTCAGGATGATCTTGCCGGCGATGGGGAAGCGCAACTTGTAGCGATCCCAGGTGTAGCGGCCGGGAATCGTGCGCAACCAGGCCCGGAAAGCGGTTATCGAGGCAATAGTCACTACCAGCAGCAAGGGCCAGTAATTGACCATGAAGGCCGACGTGCCGATCAGGATGCGGGTCATCAAAGGCAGTTCGGCGTTGAAGCTGGCGAACACTTTCACGAATTGGGGAATCACGAACATGTTGACGATGACCATGGCGATAAGCATGGCCACGATCACGAAAGTGGGATAGCGCGTCGCCGTCTTCACTCGCGCGCGCATGTCGCGGTCAAATTCCAGGTGATCGAACAGGCGCAGGAACACTTCATCGAGGCGCCCCGTCATTTCGCCCACACGCACCATCGACAGGTAAAACGGCGTAAACACGGTGGGGTGGCGCGCCATGGCAGCCGACAGTTCGCGTCCCGCGTCGAGCGACTCGCGCACATCTTTGATGACGCGGCCAAATGCGGGACTGATGGCCGACTCCTGCAGGCCAGCCAAGCCGCGCATGATAGGCACGCCAGCCTTGAGCAGGGTGTAAAGTTGGCGGCTGAACAATTGCACATCCATCGAGCTGACTTTTTTCTCCGTCAGCCTTTGCCACCAGCCGATATCGGCACCGGTGGTGGCGGCTTTTTTGGTCGCCAGGATTTCCACCGGCGTCGCGCCGGTGGAAAACAATTGGTCGGCCACAGCGCCGCTGTCGGCGCCTTCCATCACGCCGCTCAGCAACTCGCCGCTGGCATTGCGCGCCTTGTAAGCAAAAAATGGCACGTCAATCCTCGCTCTGGTTGCTGATGCGCATCGCTTCCATCACCGTCGTGCGGCCCTGCACTACCAGCTGCACGGCGTGGCGGCGCAGCGTCTCGCCCGCCATTTGCTCCTTCGCCACCTTCATGAAGTGGGAAGGATCGGCATGGTTGGCGGCATCGGCCACGGCGCGCGTGATTTCCAGCAATTCGTACACGCCCGTGCGGCCCCGGTAACCCATGCCGTTGCAATGCGAGCAACCCTTGCCGTGAAAATACTGATTGCGCTCGACCAGCTCGCCCAGTTCCAGGCGCAGCCATTCGTATTCGTTGGGCGTGGGCACGTAGGGCGTGCTGCAACTTTCACAGATCACGCGCACCAGGCGCTGCGCCAGCACCGCTTGCAGCGAGCTACCCACCATATAGCGCGGCACGCCCATGTCCATCAGGCGCAGCGGCGTGCTGATGGCGTCGTTCGTGTGCAGCGTCGACAACACCAAATGGCCCGTCATGGCAGCACGCAAGCCGATTTGCGCCGTTTCCTGGTCGCGCATCTCGCCCACGAGCACGATGTCGGGATCTTGCCGCAGGGCCGAGCGCAGCACGCGGGCAAAGTTCAGCTCGATCTTCTCGTTCACTTGTACCTGGTTAATACCGGGCAAGCGGTACTCGACGGGATCTTCCACCGTGATGAGCTTTTTTTCCACCGAATTGAGTTCGGCCAGGGCGCAGTACAAGGTCGTCGTCTTGCCGCTACCGGTTGGCCCCGTCACCAGCACCAGGCCGTTCGGGCGGCTCACCATGGCGCGGAACTGTTGCACCAGCTTGGGCGGCATGCCGATGGCGTCAAGGCGCAAGGTCGTGCCGCCCTGATTCAAGAGCCGCATCACCACCGATTCGCCGTATTGCGTCGGCATGGTGGAAATACGCACGTCGATGCGCTGGTTTTTCACGCGGATGGCGAAACGACCGTCCTGCGGCAGGCGCTTCTCGGAAATGTCCAGGTCGGACATCAGTTTCAGGCGCAGCGCCAGCGAACTGGCGATCTTGCTGTCCGCTTCCGTCTGCAGGTGCAGCACGCCGTCGATGCGGAAGCGGATCTGCAACCGGCCTTCCTGCGGTTCGATGTGGATGTCCGAGGCGCGCACCTGGGTGGCATCTTCGAACACCGATTGCAGCAGCTTGACGATGGGCGCCTCTTCCAGGCCCGGATTGGCGGCCAGGGCACCGAAGTCGACCGACACGTCGCCCAGGTCCTGCTCCAGCTCGCGCGTCAAGCTGGAAATATCTTCCGTGCGACGATAGATGCGGTCGATGGCGGCCAGCACCTCCGTTTCATTGACGACGGCCAGCTCGATATGGCGCTTGACCAGGCGCGCGATCTCATCGTACGCGAACAGGTCGGTGGGGTCCGACATGCCGACCAGCAAACCCTCACGCCGGTCTTCCAGCACCAGCGCGCGGAAACGCCGCGCCTGGGTTTCCGGTAGCAGCCGCACCAGTTCGGGACTGATGTTAAAAAACTTCAGATTGATGTAGGGAATATCAAGCTGGCGCGCCAGGGCGCCGGAAATTTGCTCTTCCGTAACGAAGCCGTGCTCGACAAAAACGCGGCCCAGCTTGCGCCCCGAACGCTTCTGTTCCGTCAAGGCCTGGCCCAACTGTTCTTCCGTCAGCAACTTCTGCTGCACCAAAATTTCACCGAGCCGGACTTTCTCTGGCCTTGCCATGCTTACTCCTCGACAAATTCTTCAGACGATGCACGCCAGCGGCGCGTACGGGTATTTTATTCCAGAACCTGTTGTTTCTTACAGAAAATACATTGCGCAGCTTGATTTTCGCGCATTTCAGCACGCTGCAAGGAAACACTTGCCGCCCACCCGTCGCCATGGCAATAATGCTGGTCGTACGTCGTCTTGCCTGCCACCTATTGCCCCTATGAACGCCTGCGCCATCGAGTTTAACAATGTGCATCTGCAACTGGCCGGTAGTGCCGTGCTGCGCGGCGTCGACCTGCAGGTACGCGCGGGGGAACTGTTCGGCCTGGTCGGCGTCAATGGCGCTGGCAAGACTAGCGTGCTCAAATGCCTGCTGGACTTTTGCACGCCCGAACGGGGCGACATCGCCATTTTCGGCCAGCCGCACCGGCATGGCGCGGCGCGCCAACCGCTGTCTTTTCTGCCGGAACGTTTCCAGGCGCCCCACTACCTGACGGGCGGTGACTTCCTCGCTTATTTGACGCGCCTGCACAAGGCGCGCCCTGATGCGCAAGCCGTGCAACACACCCTGAGCGCGCTGGACTTGGCGCCGGAGGCCTTGCGCCGCCCCGCGCGCGAGTATTCGAAAGGCATGATGCAAAAACTCGGGCTGGCCGCTTGCTTGCTGTCGGGCAAGCAGCAACTGCTGCTGGACGAGCCGATGAGCGGGCTCGACCCGAAAGCGCGCGCACAGTTCAAACAAGTGCTACGGCAAGCACGCGCGCAAGGCCGCGGCGCCTTGCTCACGTCGCATGCACTGGCCGACGTGGAAGAGTTGTGCGACCGCATGGCCATCTTGCATCGGGGCCGCATCGTGTTTGCCGGCACGCCCGCCGAATGTCGTGCGCGCCATGGCGGCGCGGCGGACGCCAGCCTGGAGCAGGCTTTCCTCAATTGCATCGCAGCATGAACAACGACCCGCACGCTACACGCCAGAGGCCGCCCGACCGGCATTACGCGCCCTCCCCGCACGGCATGTATCTGCGCCATTTCGGCTTGCGCACGGCCCCCTTCGGCATCACGCCAGACCCGGCCTTCTTTTACCCTGGCAATACGCGCGGCGAACTGCTGGCGGCGCTGCTGTACGCCGTCACACAAGGCGAAGGCATCATCAAGCTGACGGGCGAAGTGGGCAGCGGCAAGACCATGCTGTGCCGTATGCTGGCCGAACGCCTGCCGCCCCAGATTGACGTGGTGTACCTGCTCAACCCCCGCCTGGAACCGGATGAAGTCTTGCACGCCATCGCCGCCGAGCTGGGCCTGACACTCGATGGTTGCCGCGCCGACACCGTGCTGCGCGCCCTGCATGGCGAGCTGATCGCCCGACATGCGGCCGGGCGCCAGGTGCTGCTGCTGGCTGAAGAAGCCCAAGCCATGCCGGGTGCGACCCTGGAAGCGCTGCGCCTGCTGACGAATCTGGAAACGGCCAGTCACAAACTGCTGCAAATCGTCCTGTTTGGCCAGCCGGAATTGCAGCTTACCCTGGACTTGCCACAGTTCCGCCAGCTCAAGGAGCGCATCACCCATAGTTTTACCGTGCCGTGCTTGCCGCCGGCATTGCTGAACGACTATCTGACGTGTCGCCTGGCCGCCGCCGGCCGCACAACACCGCTGGTTTTTACGCCGGCCGCACTGCGCCGCTTGGCGCGTGCTGCGCAGGGCATCGTGCGCAGGATCAATATCCTGGCCGACAAAGCCTTGCTGGCGGCATTTGCCGACGATGCGCAGCAAGTCAGTGCGCGCCATGTGCGCCTGGCCATCGCCGACAGTGCGTTTTACCGCGCGCCATGGCACGCAGGCAAGCTGCTGGCGGGCGCCTTGTGCGCGTTGATGCTGTTGCTGGCCGCTGCGCTGCTGTGGCAATGGCTGATGCCGGGCCACAAGTCGGGCATGGCGACGGGCATGGCGGCGCCCGCCACGTTCCCGGCAGCACGCTCGCACGCCGCGCCGCCTGCGCTGCTCGACAGCAAGCTGGCCGAATCGCGCGGCTGGCTGGCACAGCAAGGATCGCAGCAACTGGTCCTGCACATTGCCAGCCTGCCTGCCAGCGAGACGACCGCGGCAGAAACTTTTTTGCAGCAGGCGCAACAAGCCATCGGCCTGCACAACGTGCACGTCTTTCGTCTGCCTGGTACAGTGTCCGCAAGCAAGTGGCAACAACAGGCACCCGCCAGCGCCAGCGCGCGCCTGGCCATCGTCTATGGCAGCTTTGCCGACCAGGCCAGCGCCGAAGCCGTCTGGGCGAGAATAGCCCCCGCATCGTCGCAGAAAATATTTCTTAGCAGCATAGATAGTATCCGCACAGAAATTAATGCCACCGCCCCGGCACAGGCGGGGCGTGGCGCACCCTGACTTTATTTCGACATATTCCCCCCCGGGCCTGCACAGCGGATTGCTTTTAGGCGATCATGCTAGTTAAAATTACAAAAGCACAACACGACTCAAAGGGCGAACTTTTCATGACTCAACACCCTATTCCTGTGCTGGCCTCTTGGGTCACTCTTGCCTGCAGCGCCATGCTGGCCGGCTGCGCCACGCCTCAAACGCCGCTATCGCCTGGCCACGTCAATGCCGCGCCCCCTCCTGCTGGCGCCATTCCCGAACCGGTGCAGCAAAGTAGCGCGCTGGCCGCGCCCGTGCCGGCGCCCAAAGTGGAAACCTATAGCGTCACCGTGCACAAAGTGCCCGTGCAATCGCTGCTGTTTGCGCTGGCGCGCGATGCTGGCATGAACATCGACATCCACCCGCAGATCGAGGGCAGCGTCACCCTCAATGCACTGAACCAGACCTTGCCGCAACTGCTGTCGCGCATCGGCAAGCAAGTCGATATGCGCTACGAAATCGATGGCAAGAATCTGATGGTGCTGCCCGATGCGCCGGAGTGGCGCAATTACAAGGTCGATTACGTTAACATCGCGCGCAGCACCAACAGCAGCGTGAATATCGCCACGCAAATCTCCACGGCGGGGGGCGGGTCGAACAACGCGAGTAATCCCGTCGGCAGTACGCAAGGCGGCAATGGCAACAACAATTCGACCACCCTGGTAGTGAATCGTTCGGAAAATAATTTCTGGTACAGCCTCGAAAAGAATATCCGCGACCTGCTGCGCGAAACCACGCTCAATGACGTACAGGTGGACCCGTTGGCACAGCTGAACCAGCAATTGACGAACGTGCCCAGCCAACAAGGGCAACAAGGCCAGCCGCAGAACCAGGCCGGCAATTTGCCTGTCACGGGCGCGACCGGCCAATACGGCGCGCAGCCGCCGATGCAAGGTGGCGGCCAGAATGGCGGACTGTCGGGGTCTGGGTCTGGGTCTGGGTCTGCGCCGGGCCAGCAGGTGGCCGGCCAGAGCGGCAACCCTGGACAGGCACTGGACGCGAACGGCATGCCGCTGTTAAAACTGGCCAACAAGGGTAGCCCCTCGTCTGTCGTCGTCAACGTCGAAGGCGGATTGATCGCCGTGCGGGCGACGGGGCGCCAGCATGAAAAGATCGCGCAATTCCTCGATGCGGTATTGCACAGCGCCAAGCGGCAAGTGCTGATCGAGGCAACCATCATCGAAGTGCGCCTGAGCAATGAATACCAGCAAGGCATCAACTGGGCGCGCCTGACGGGCAGCCTGAGCCTGACCCAGAAACAAGTCGGTTCTGCGGCCCTCAGCAGCGGCGTGACACCGGGCGCCACGCCCGGCATCTTCCTGCTCAATTATCTGAAAGACAGTTTTTCCACCACCATCCAACTGCTCGAATCGTTCGGCAAGGTAAAAGTGCTGTCCAGCCCGAAAATTAGTGTACTCAACAATCAGACCGCCATGCTGAAGGTAGTCGACAACAATGTCTTCTTTACCATCAAGGTGACGCCGGCCGTGATCAGCTCGACGGGCACCATCAGCACGCCTGCGACCTATGAGTCGAAACTGGAAACGGTGCCCGTCGGCTTCGTCATGAGCGTCACGCCGCAAATTTCCGACAGCGATGAAGTGACCTTGAACGTGCGCCCCACCATCACGCGCATCGTTGGCTACGTGCAAGACCCGAATCCGGCCCTGGCCACGGCGAATGTGCAAAGCCGCGTGCCCGTCATCCAGGCGCGCGAGCTGGAATCGATCATGAAGGTGGGCAATGGCCAGATCGCCGTGATGGGTGGCCTGATGCAAGATTCCATCGACAATGCCCGCGATGGCGTGCCGGGCCTGTCCGGCCTGCCTTTGGTGGGTAATTTGTTTACCTACCGCAACGAAGCGAGCAGCAAGACGGAGCTGGTGATTTTCATGCGCCCGGTGGTGGTCAAGGATGCCAGCATCGACGGCGATTACCGCGACTACCGCTACCTGCTGCCCGGCCAGGCGCCGCTCAATACCCAGCCGTACACGGATGGCCAACCGGCCGCCGGCCAGCCGCAGGCACGCCTGCAGGGAGGCTTCCCATGAGCTTGCTGATGCAGGCGCTCAAGAAGGCCGAGCGCGCCAAACAGAATAGCCTTTCCGACGAAGAACTGGAAAAGCCGTCCGAGGCCTACGACCAGGTACTGGAGCTGGCACCGGCCGATGCCGTGGCTCCGCGTGCCATGCCGGCCGCGCCACCCGTGCAAATGGCCAGCACGCTGAGCCTGGAAGCGCTGCCGGAGTCACCCGCGCCGCCGCCCCAGCCCAGCAGTACCCAGCCGGCTAGTGCCCAGCCGGCTTCGCCGCCAGACCCGCAAGCGGGCGCGCAAGCCGGTGCGCAGCAGTCGACTCGCCCCGAACCACCGCCCGCCCGGCCACGCGTCAGCCGCAGCAATACGCCGCCGAAAGGTCCCACCGGGCCCATCAGCGTCGATCCGGCCACCGTGCGCCTGGCCATCCTGCTGGCGATGCTGCTGCTGGTGGCCGGTTCCATGGCGTATTGGTACTGGCGCGCCAGCACCAACCCAGGCGCGGGCGCCAACTTGCCCGGCGTACCCATGCCGCTGACGGACGCCCCGGGTGCGTCCGGTGTTGCCGGCCCCATCGTGGTGCTGCCGGCAACACCGGCCGCGCCACCCGATACGCAGCCCTCGGGCGCAACCTTGGCACCGGACTACCCGCGCGATGCGCGCCAGGCAGCCGGTGCGGCTGAGCAACAGGCGATGAACCAGCAAGCCATGATACAAGCGGCGGCGCAGGCGGCAGTGGCGGCGCAACTGGCACGCACGGCGCCGCCCGCCCCACCGAGCCTGCCGCCCGTGGCTGCGCCCGACAACAGCCAGATCCAGGTACAGCGCAGCGTTGCTGCGCCGCATATCAACCCCGGCGTGCAGCAAGCCTACCTCGCCTTCAACGGCGGCCAACTGGGTCTTGCTCGTCAGCAATATGAAACAGTGCTGCGGCAAGATGCCAACAACCGCGACGCGCTGCTCGGGCTGGCGGCAGTCGCCCTGCGCGAGAACCAGGGCGCACAAGCGGCGTCGCTGTACCTGCGTTTGCTGGAAATCAATCCCGACGATGGCGAAGCGCTGGCCGGCCTGATCGGCCTGCGCCAGGGCGACGTGGTGCAGAGCGAGGCAAAGTTGAAAGCCATCCTGGCGCGCAGCCCCGACAGCGCTCCCGTGCTGTTTGCACTCGGCAATGTGTACGCAAAGCAACGCCGCTGGTATGAAGCGCAGCAACAATTTTTCCGCGCCTATGGCGCCGCGCCCGGCAATCCCGACTATGCTTTCAACCTGGCCGTGGGCCTGGACCGGCTAAACCAGCCCAGGCTGGCCGCCACGTATTACCAGCGCGCACTGGACCTGGCGCAAGCCACGCCCGCCGCGTTCGACCGGACCGTGCTGCAGGCGCGCCTGCGCGACTTGGCTGGCGCCACGCCAGCGGCGGGCGCTAACGCGGCAAACCAGGCAGACCCGGCCATCATTATTACCCGTCAAGAATAAGCGACATGGCAGAACAGGCAAAACTTCCACTGGGCAAATTGCTGATCCAGAAAGGCGTGATCAGCGAAGATCAATTGCGCATCGCCCTCATCGAGCAGCGGCGCAGCAGCGAGCCGCTGGGCAAGCTGCTCATCACTTTGGGCTTCGTCACGGAAGCGACCGTGCGCGAGGCGCTCAGCGAAAACCTGAAACAGGTCAGCGCCGACTTGTCCAGCCTGGTGGTCGACGCCATCGCCCTGAAACTGATCCCGAAGGACGTTGCCAAGCGCTACCGCGTGTTTCCCATCGTGTATGAGCGTCAGGCGGACAATCTGATACTGGCCATGGCCGATACCAGCAACATCGTGGCGCTCGATCAAATCAGCGCCATGCTGGTCAAGGGCATCACGATTTCTACCGTGCTCGTCAACGAATCCGATATTTCGCGCGCCATCGACCAGTACTATGGCTTCGAACTGTCGATCGACGGCATCTTGCACGAAATCGAAACGGGCGAAGTCAGCTACCAGAGCATGGCCTCGCCGTCCGATGAGTACAGCCAGCCCATGGTGCGCCTGATCGACGCGCTGCTGGCCGACGCCGTCCAGAACGGCGCCTCGGACATCCATTTTGAGCCGGAACAGTCGTTCCTGCGCATCCGCTACCGCATCGACGGCATCCTGCGGCAAATCCGCAGCTTGCACAAATCGTACTGGCCCGCCATGGCCGTGCGCCTGAAGGTGATGTCGAACATGAATATCGCCGAGGCGCGCGCGCCGCAAGACGGACGCATCAGCATCAAGTTTTCCGGTCGACAAATCGACTTCCGCGCCTCGGCGCAGCCCACCACGCATGGCGAAAACGTCGTGCTGCGCGTGCTGGACCGGCAAAAAGGCATCGTGCCGCTGGACGCCCTGGGCTTGGCCGAGGCGGAGCTGCAGCTGTTGAAACTGATGATTGCGCGCCCCGACGGCGTGATCCTGGTGACGGGCCCGACGGGCAGCGGCAAGACCACCACCTTGTATTCGATACTCAACCATATCAATACGGAAAGCGTCAACATCATGACCCTGGAGGACCCGGTCGAGTATCCTATGAATATGATACGCCAGACCTCGGTCAACGAATCGGTCAAGCTGGGCTTTGCCGACGGCATCCGCTCGATGATGCGGCAAGACCCGGACATCATCCTGGTGGGCGAAATCCGCGACCGCGAAACGGCGGAAATGGCCTTCGCCGCCGCCATGACGGGCCACCAGGTGTATTCCACCCTGCATACGAGCTCGGCCATCGGTTCCGTGGCGCGCCTGCTCGACATCGGCATCCTGCCCGACATCATGGCCGGCAACATCATCGGCATCGTTGCGCAGCGCCTGGTGCGCCGCTTATGCCCGCATTGCAAGGAAACGCTGATCGCCGACAGCGTCGAGCGCCGCCTGCTGGGCCTGGCGGCCGACGCTGCGCCCGTGTCCATCTGCCGCGCCGTCGGCTGCGAGCGCTGCGCGCACCAAGGCTACAAGGGCCGGCTAGCCATCATGGAAATTCTCAAGATGACGGCCGAACTCGATGAATTGACGGCGCGTCGCGCGAGTAGCCGCGAATTGAAGAACGCAGCGCGCGCGGCCGGCTTCAAAGGGCTGGTCGACGACGGCATGCGCCGCGTGATGGAAGGCGTGACGACCCTGGAAGAAGTGGGCCGCGTGGTCGACCTGACGGAAAGGCTGGCCTGATGGCGCAATATGTCTACCGTGCCATGGATAGTGCTGGCCGCCTGGTTCCCGGCAGCATGGAGGCGGCCAACGTGCCGGACCTGGAAGCGCGTTTACACCGCATGCAGCTCGACTTGGTCGATTGCAGGATAACGGGCCAATATCTGGTGCTGCTGGGCAAGCGCATCATCCATCGCCGCGACCTGATTAATTTCTGTTTTCACATGGAACAATTGACAGGCGCGGGCGTGCCCATCCTGGAAGGCTTGAACGACTTGCGCGAAAGCACGGATCACCCGCGCCTGCGCGAAGTCGTCACGGATCTCATTGAAAGCATCGAAGGTGGCCTGCCGCTGTCGGGTGCGCTGGGCCAGCATGGCGACATCTTCGACGCCACGTTTACCAGCCTGATACTGGCCGGGGAGCAAAGCGGCAGGATCGCCGATGTGTTCAAGAACCTGTCGGAAAGTTTAAAGTGGCAAGACGAGCTGGCGTCGCAGACGCGCAAGATCATCATGTACCCCGTCATCGTGGCGGTGGTGGTGGCGGCCGTGACGTTTTTCCTGATGATTTATCTGGTGCCGCAGCTGACGGCCTTCATCCGCAACATGGGCGGCGAGCTGCCGCTGCATACGCGCGTGCTTATTGCCGTGTCGAATGTCTTCATCGCTTACTGGTATCTGCTGCTGGCCTTACCCGTACTGCTGTTTTTCGGCCTGCGCGCCCTGATCGGCCGCAGCGAGGCGGCCCGTTACACCTGGGATGGCTTGAAACTGCGGCTGTGGCTGGTCGGTCCCGTGCTGCACAAGATCATCCTGGCCCGCTTTGCCACTTTTTTTGCCTTGATGTATGCTTCCGGCATCACGATACTCGAGTGCATCCGCCTGTCCGAAGGCATTGCCGGCAACCAGGTGGTGGCAGCCGGCCTGCGCCGCGCCGCGCAGCTGATCAGCGAGGGTCACGGCGTCACCGCCGCCTTCCAGCACACGGGCATCTTCCCGCCGCTGGTGGTGCGCATGCTGAAGGTGGGCGAGGCCACGGGTTCGCTGGACACAGCCTTGCGCAATGTCAGCTATTTCTACAACCGCGAAGTGAAGGAATTGATCGAAAAAGTGCAGGCCATGATCGAACCCACCATGACGGTCATCCTGGGCTTGCTGCTGGGCTGGATCATGTTGTCGGTGCTGGGGCCGATTTACGACACCATCAGCACAATCAAGACCTGAGGCCGCCGTGTTGCGCAAACAATTACTCTACATTACCAGCGACGCCCTGTGCGCCTACGACTGGGACCAAGGCGGGCTGGGCCAGGGCCAGACCTTCCCTGCCAGCGCAGTCGGGCTGGACGACTTCGCCGCATGGCTGCAAGATACGCAGACAGCGCGGCGCGATGTCCCCACTTACCTGCTGACGGACTTGATCGAGGAAGATTTCCAGCACCAGTTGCTGCCCCACGTGCGCGGCAAGGCCGGCCGTGCCTTGCTGCAGCGGCGCAAGCAACAATTGCACCGCGATACGCCCTACCGCGGCAGCACGCTGCTGGGCCGTGAAAGCACCGGCCGCCACGACGACCAGGTACTGTTCTTTGCGCTGACCAACCCCAGCTTGCTGCAGCCGTGGACGGAGGCACTTGAGCACTTGCGCGTACCGGTAGCGGGCATATATTCGACCAGCCTGCTCAGCGTGGCGCTGGTGAAAAAACTGTCGATCACACACGAACACCTGCTGCTGGTAACGCAGCAATCAGGCGGCTTGCGGCAAAGCTATTACGAAAAAGGCCAGCTGCGCTTTTCGCGCCAGACCCTGGCCATCGCGCTCGATGGCGTGGCCGTGAATATTGCGCTGGAAACGGAAAAGACGCGGCAGTTTCTCACCAGCACGCGCATGCTGGCGCGCGGCGACGTGCTCAATACCGTGATCCTGGCGCCGGCCGCGCAGATCGCCAAGCTTGAACTGTTATGCGACAACGGTGTGGAAGTGGCCTACCACTTCATCGACCTGCAGCTGGCAGGCGAACGCGTAGGCTTGCGCCAGACGCCCGCGCTGGCCGACGAATTGCTGCTCACTTTGCTGGGCAAGCATCCGCCGCCCAGCCACTATCCGCCCGGTACGCTGGCCCGCTATTACCACTTCCGGCGCGCGCGCAATGCGCTGTATGGCGCCAGTGCGCTGATCGGCGGGTCGGCTGCCCTGTGGTGCGTGTTTTGCTTGTCCAGCGGCATCAGCGCCGACGCCGCCACGCAGCAGTTGGCGCAAGAGACGGCGTCCTACCAAGAGCGCTACCGTAGCGTCATGTCGACACAGTCGCCGGCGCCGGCCAAGACGCAAAACATGAAAGTGGCCGTGACCCTGGGCCAAATGATGGCCAGCCAGGCGCCGGAACCGGGCCGCCTGCTGGGCATGCTGGGCACCGCGCTGAACCAGGCACCGCAGGTGGCACTCAGCCAGTTGCACTGGCATGCGGGCCAGCCCGCCGCGCGCGACACAGGCAGCCTGGCAGCGCAGCAGCGCGCCAGCTTGCAAGGCGGCAGCGCCCAGGCAGGCATTCCCGTCGCGCCGCCGCAGGCGCTGCGCCTGGAAGCGGACGTGACCATGCCGAACAATGACTACAGCGCCGCCCTGGCCGCCATCACGGCCTTCGCGCAAACCCTGGCGCGCCAGCCGGGCTTGCAGGTGACGATCGAGGCCATGCCACTGGACTTGCGCCCCAGCGTCGCCCTGTCCGGCAAGAGCACCGCTTCGTCGCCGGACAGCCAGGCCCGCTTTACGCTCTTGCTCGCGTGGCAGCCATGAGCGGCCCGCTCAAGCAAGCGCCCTTGGCCGGCATGAAGCGGGCCGGCACGTCCAGGCGCACACTGCCCGCCTGGATGGGAGAACTGCATCTGGTGCGCAACGCTGCGCTGTGCTTTGTACTGACCCTGCTGGCCAGCCTGGTGCTGCTCAGCCTAAGCACCGCCTATTACGCACGCGAAGCGCAACAATTGGAGATGGCACGGCGCACGCGCTCGGCGGCCACCTCGCTGTTCAACCACGCGGAAGCGGAAAAGCAGGAAATCCGCGCCTACGAACCGCAATTTTTGGCCTTGCGCAAGAGCGGCCTGATCGGCGAAGAAAACCGCCTGGCCTGGATCGACACCATGCGCCGCAGCCAGGAACAGCGAAAATTGTTACCTATCAGCTATGACATCAGCCCGCAGCAAGGATTGCAAGTGCCATCGTCCATGGTGATGGGGCAATATCGTCTGCGCGGCAGCCGCATGCGCCTGCGCATGGATTTGCTGCACGAGATGGATTTGCTGAACCTGTTTGACGATTTGCGCCAGGCCGGCTATTTCGCCGTACAGGATTGCACGCTCAAGCGCCAGGCAGCGGCCGGCGGCGGCAGTGAGGCGCCACCCACCGTGGGCGCCGAATGCGAGCTGCTATGGCTGACTCTGGGCAGCACGGCCGTGCCCGAAGCGGGGCGGCCATGAGATGTCCCCCCATCCTGTGCCCCTCCGCCCGGTGCACCCTCGTCCTGTGCGCGCTGCTGGCCGGCAGCGCAGTGACCGCCCACGCCCAGTCGCCCCAGCTCGGGCGATTATTCCTGTCACCCCAGCAGCGGGCCCAGATCGATGCACAGCGTTACGGGCCACCGGCGGCCGATCCGGCCCTGACGCCGGCCACAGCGCCAGCGCCAGCGCCGCCTTCACCGCCCGTGGAATTGAATGGCGTGTTACTGCGCAGCAGTGGCCGCTCCACTGTCTGGCTGAATCAGGAAGCGCAGAACGAACCGCACAACCGTCTCGTGCGCGACAAGTCCGGCATGCAGGGCACACTGACTTTGCGCCTGTCGACGGGCCAGGTGGTGCTACTCAAGCCTGGCCAGCGCTATGACCCGGCCAGCGGCACGGTCACCGAGGTGCAGCAGATACAGCAGATACAGCAGATACAGCAGATACAGGATACGCAGCCATGACGCCGCGACAGCGCCAGCACGGCGCCGCCCTGCTGCTGCTGCTGGCCGTCATCAGCCTCGCCGCTGCCAGTGTGCTGATCGGCGCCTTCGGGCGCAATACGCAGCAGGCCGAGCGTCAGCAGCGCACCCTGGCCACTCTGGCGCAGGCGCGCGAAGCCTTGCTCGGCTTTGCTGCCACGCAGGGCCGGCTGCCGCGTCCAGCCGCCTCCGCCCTCGATGGGCGCGAGCGGGCCGCCGACTGCGCCGACGACGCCGAATGCAACGGCTTCCTGCCCTGGGTCACGCTGGGCGTAGCGGGCGTCGATGCCTGGGGCAAGTTGCTGCGCTACAGCGTCACGCCGGCAATGGCGCGCGCCCCCATCGTCTCGTTCTCCGCCATCGCCGACCGGGTCGTCCTCACGCGCGGCGAGCGCGGCGACTTCGCCTTCGTCGCCGGCCAGGCGCAATGCGACGTCAGCGCCCAATGCCTGCCCGTCGTGCTGTTCTCGCAAGGCAAGGATCACTATGGCATGGCCGCCAGCGGCGTGCGGCAACGCAATACGGCGCGCGACAATCTCGACGAGGCGGCCAATGACAGCGCCAGCCGCAGCTTCATCACCCGCCCTGCCAGCGACAATACCGCGCTGCCGGGCGGCACCTTTGACGACATGTTGACCTGGATTACCTTGCCCACGCTATACCAACGCATGCGCGCCGCGCGCAACCTGCCATGAACGCCCGTCTTTTGCGGCATCGCCGCCAGCATGGCTTTTCCCTGATCGAGATCGCCATCGTGCTCGTCATCGTGGGCCTGATGATAGGCGGCATGGTCACGCCGCTGACGGTGCAGCTGGAACAACGCAAGGTGGCCGAGACGCAAAAGGCCCTGGACGAGGCGAAGGAGGCGCTGACCGGGTACGCGCTGCGCTACGGCTACCTGCCGTGTCCCGCCATCTCCGCCGGCAATGGACTGGAAGATCGGCGCGGCACCCGCTGCCGAGGTGAAAAACGCGCCGGTTTCCTGCCGTGGGCCACCTTGGGACTGCGTGCGGGCGACAGTTGGAACAATCTGTTGCGCTACAGCGTGACGCCCGCCTTCAGCGACAGCGGCCTGCTATTTAGCCTATCGACGCCGCGCGACATCAGCATCGTCACGCGCAATGGCGGCGCGCTGCAGCAAGCGACGGCGCTGAACGATATCCCCGCCATGATCATGTCTTATGGCAAGAACGGCTTTGGCGCCACCAGCTTGCAGGGCCAGCGCCAGGCTGTGCCTATCGGTAACAATGTCGACGAGCGCAATAATGGCGCGAACGCCACCACCGTCATCAGCCGCGCGGCCAGCGGACCGCAACAGCCAGGCGGCGAGTTCGACGACCTGGTCGCCTGGCTGTCGCCGAACATCCTGTTCAACCGCATGGTGGTGGCGCAAAGGCTGCCCCGCTGATGCGCCCGGCCATGCTCACGCCAGCGCTCACCATCGCCCGCTACACGCTGCTCGAAGCGCTGCGTAGCCGCCTGCTGTGGCTATTCGTGCTGGCCGCCTGCGGCTGCACCGGCCTGGCCGGCTTCCTGCAGCAACTGGCGCTGACGGAAAGCGGCGCCGTGCAGGCGGCGCTGCTGGCGGCCACCTTGCGCCTGGCCAGCGTCTTCCTGCTGTCCACGTTCATCATCACCAGCATGGCGCGCGAAGCGGCCGATAGGGGGCTAGAGTTGCTGCTGGCACTGCCCATGCCGCGCGCAGCCTATCTGCTGGGCAAGTTGCTGGGCTACGCAGCACTGGCGGGCGTGCCCGCCGTGCTGTTTGGCCTGCTGATGGCGCTGTTCGCCGCGCCTGCGCACAGCGCACTGTGGGCCCTGTCCCTGCTGGCAGAACTGTGGATCGTCGCCGCCTTCAGCCTGCTGTGCGCGGCCAGCCTGCAACAGGCCTTGCCCGCGCTGGCCGCTACCGGCAGCTTCTATCTGCTGGCGCGCATGCTGGGCAGCCTGCAACTGCTGGCGCACGGCGGCCAGACGGGCGACTCTTGGCTGCAGCGGGCAACGGCAGCCAGCATCGACGTGCTGGCCCTGCTCTTGCCCAGCCTGGACGACTTTACGCGCACGGAGTGGCTGCTGTATGCGAGCGGCGACTGGCAAGCGCTGGGCCGCGTGGCGCTGCAGACGGCCATCTATGTCGGCTTGTTGAGCAGTTGCGCGCTGTGCGACTTTTACCGCCGCAACATCTGATGGCTGGCGCGCCGCGTCCCTGGTCGAGCGTGCCACGCCCTCTGTGCTGGCTGCTGGCTGCCTGCCTGCTGCTGCAGCTGGGCTGGCGCCTGTCGCAGCAGTACGCTCCCGCCCAGGCACAGCCGCTGCCTGCCGCGCCGCCGGCCGCCGTGGCACGCTTAGCCAGCCTGGGCGAGCCGCTGGCGATGTCGAAGGCTATGTTGCTGTACCTGCAATCGTTCGAAGACCAGCCCGGCCTCAGCCTGCCGTGGCGCCAACTCGATTATGACCGCCTGGCGGCTTGGCTGGAGACGGCGCAAACGCTCGATCCGCGCAGCCAGTCTGCGCTGCTGGCCGCCAGTGTCGTGTATGCGGGCGTGGCCGATCCACAGCGCGCGCGGCGCATGCTGGCCTTTGTCGCCGACAGCTTTGCCACCGACCCGCAGCACCGCTGGCCTGCCATGGCGCAGGCGGTACTGGTGGCAAAACACCAGTTGCACGACTTGCCGCTGGCGCTAGTCTACGCGCGCGCACTGCGCCAACTGGCGGCAGGGCCGCAAGTGCCGTCCTGGGTGCGCGAGATGGAAGCGTTCATCCTGGAAGACATGGATCAACTCGACAGCGCCCGCCTGCTGATCGGCGGCCTGATCGCCAGCGGGCAAATCAGCGATCCGCACGAGCTCGCTTTCCTGGCGCGCCGGCTCGACGAACTGAGCAAGAGGAAAGCAAAGGCGGCGCCATGAGCCAGCATCCAAAATGCCATGCGCAGCCGATAATATTTGCAGTAAACTGCGATATCAGGCCCCTGCACTTTTTTCAAGGAATTTCCATGCTCCCACGCCGCCAGCAAGGCTTCACGCTCGTAGAAATCGCCATTGTCCTGGTCATCATCGGCCTGCTGCTCGGTGGTGTGCTGAAAGGACAAGGCTTGATCGACAGCGCCAAGGTGAAAAACATCATCCAGCAGTCGAATGCACTGACGGCCGCCGTCAACGCCTACCAGGACAAGTTCCGCGCCCTGCCCGGCGACGATGTCCAGGGTACCGTGCACGTGCCCAACTCGGCCGGCAATGGCAATGGCGATGGCCAGATCGGCGACGGCCAGCCGCGCGAATTCACCCTCGCGCCGCAGCACTTGGCGCTGGGCGGCTTCATTACCGGCGCCTACAACGGCACCTCGCAATTCATGACCAGCGCCCAAGGCGGCGCCGTCTACCTGTACAACGATGAAGTGGGCGGACGCGCCGGCAATGGTATCCGTTTTGACAACTTGCCCGAGAGCTACGCGGAGCAGATCGACAGCAAACTCGACGACGGCGTCGCCAGCACGGGCAGCGTACGGGCGAACATGCCATATGGCAATGCCGGTGCGATCATCCCCCGCATCGCCGTCTTTTTCTGACCTGCCAGTCACTATCACAACAAAACCATACACGATGCGCACCTCGCCCGCCTGCCATCGGCACAGCGCGGCGCTGCATCGGCATGCCTGGCACAAGCTTTTTTTCGTTGCGGAAACTAGGCTTGTCAGAGCAATCAATTTCGTCTAGCATCATTTCATTCAAGATCAGTCAGTAGCCGCTTGAGCCTGCCTGTCGACTCATTCATTCTGGGAGCTTTCCGAGTGCAAGCTTTGGCTTCGATACGCTCAAGAATTTCATGGCTGGTGCTGGCCTCGGTTATTCCGACGGCGCTAGTATTTTTCGTGCTCGTCGCGCAAAGCTACACGCGCGAACGCGACCATGTCGTCAGCGAAACGGCGCAAGCGGCGCGGGCAGTCGCCGCCGCCGTCGAACGCGACCTCAATGGCGCCGAGATGGCCGCGCGCATCCTCGCCGCCTCGGCCGCCCTGCAAGCGGACGACATCGGCGCCCTGCGCGCCCTGAGCGACAGCCTGCTGCAGCCGGGCCTGGCCATCAGTGCCTTCATCGTGTCCGACACCGAGGGACGCCAGCTGATCAATACTGCGGTGCCGGCTAGCCAGGCAGCGCCTCCCTTGCCACGAAAATGGGCCGCCAGCATGCAACGCGTACGCGACAGCGGCAAGGCGCGGCTGACCAGCCTTTCCAGGACGCCCGACGGCATGCCGCAACTGGCCCTGAACCTGCCCTTGCCTCGCGCTAAGGGTGCCGCCCATGTATTGACGGCGCTGTACCCGCCCGACTACCTGCCCTTGCTGCTGCGCGAACTACAGCTGCCAGCCTATTTGGGCGCGGCTATCATCAATGCCGACGGCATCCATGTGGCGCGCACCCTGGCGCCGCAGCGCTATGTGGGCCAGCGCAGCGTGGCGCCGCTGCTCGAACACATACGCCAGGCGCGCGAAGGCGTGTTGCGCCATGACACTCTGGAAGGCCTGGACGTGTATACCGGCTTTCGCCGCGCTCCTGACAACAGTTGGGCAGTAGCCGTCACCATGCGCAACAGCACGGTGGCCGAAGCGCTGCTGGGCTCGGTGGTCACCGCTTCTGTCATCCTGGCCCTGCTGCTGGGCGCCGGCTATGCCCTGGCTTGGCGCGTAGGCGGCCGCCTGGCCCGCACCTTGCAGGAAATGACCGAGCAAATCCACGCGCTGGCACAGGGCAAACCCTTGCTATCGAACAAGCACGCGGACCGCGAATCGGCTGACATGGCCAGCGCCCTGGGCGCGCTGGAGCGCGACCTGCGGCGCCACCGCACGCAACTCGAAAGCCTGGTGGCCGAGCGCACCTTGGCCCTGGAAAAATCCACGCGCCTGCTCGAAACCGTGTACGCGACGGCGCCCATCGGCATGCTGTTCGTGGGCCTGGACTTGCGCATCGTCATGATCAACCATTACCTGGCCGCCATCAACGGCGCCAGCGTAACCGAGCATCTGGGCCGTCCCGTGGGCGCCATGCTGGTCGACGACACCGTGCGCGCGGACGTCGAGCGCTGCGTGCGCCAGGTGCTGCAGACGGGCATGCCGATCGTTGACCGGGAGTTGAACGGCCATAGCGGACGGCAGCGCGAACAGCTCAGTGACTGGATCGTCTCGTACCATCCGATTTTCGGCCCGGAACAGCAGTTGCTGGGTGTCTCGGGCCTGTGGCTGGACATTACCGAGCGCAAGCGCAGTGAAGCAGAGTTTCGCCGTTCGAAGCATCTGTTCGGCAGCATCATCGAAAACATCCCGGCCATGATTTTCGTCAAGCGCGCCGACAAGCTGAGCTTTGAAATAGTCAACCGCCACGCAGAACTGACCTTGGGACGCTCGCGCGAGCAATTGCTGGGCAAGACCGATCACGACTTCTTCCCGCCGCAGCAGGCGGCCGCCTTCTTCAGCGCCGACCGCAAGCTGCTGGCCACCGGGCAGATGGTGGAAATCGAACAGGAAGCGCTCAACGCGGCCGACGGCAGCACGCGCCACTTCACCACGCGCAAGGTAGTCTTGCGCGACGATGCCGGGCGTGCCAGCCACGTGCTGGGGGTGTCGATCGATATTACGGAACGCAAGCGCGCTACCGAAGTGCTGCACGCCACCACCTTGCGCCTCGAGCAGAGCGAACGCTTCATCCGTACCGTCACCGACAACCTGCCCGGCATGGTGGCGTACTGGGGCGCCGATTTGCGTTGCCGATTTGCAAATAATTTCTATAATGAATGGTTCAGCCGCAGCAGCGCCGAGCTCGACGGCATCCACATGCGCGAATTGCTGGGGCAGAAACTGTTCGACGTGTATGCGCACCATGTCCAGGGCGTACTGGCAGGCCGGCCGCAAAGCTTCGAGCGCGATCTGCTCAGTGCCACGGGCCAGGTGTGCCATACCTGGACCAACTACATCCCCGATATCGACGACAGCGGTGGCGTGCGCGGCTTCTTCGTCCTGGCCTCGGACGTGTCCGAACTCAAGCACACGCAATTGCGCCTGTACGAGCTCAATGAGCAAATGGTGCGCGCGCGCGACAAGGCCGAGGCGGCCAGCACGGCGAAGAGCGAATTCGTCGCCAACATGAGCCATGAAATCCGCACGCCCATGAACGCCATCATCGGCCTGGCGCGCCTGCTCGAAGAGTCGCCGCTGGAGCGGCGCGAGCGCAGCTATGTCGGCAAGATCCAGATGGCCACGCAGTCGCTGCTCAATATCGTCAATGACGTGCTGGATTTTTCCAAAATCGAGGCAGGACAGATGATGCTGGAACAGCGGCGCTTCCAGCTCGAACGCATGCTCGACAGCATAGGCGTCTTGCTCGCCAGCAGCGCCTGGGCGCGCGGCGTAGAGCCTGTATTCGTGCTGGCACCGGGCGTGCCGGACGAGCTGATCGGCGACGCCCTGCGCGTGGAACAAATCCTCATCAACCTGGTCGGCAACGCCGTCAAATTCACCTCGCAGGGAGAAGTGGTGCTGGCCATCGCCATGCTGGCCGAGGATGCGGCCAGCGCAACGCTGGAGTTTTCCGTGCGCGACACGGGCATCGGCATCGGCGCGGTCGAGCAGGAACGCATCTTTGACGCATTTTCACAGGGCGACAGCAGCACCAGCCGCAAATATGGCGGCACGGGACTCGGGCTGGCCATCTGCCGGCGCATGGTGGAATTGATGGGAGGCAATCTCAGCGTGAAAAGCGCGCTCGGCGAAGGCTCCGATTTCCGCTTCAGCTGCCGCTTCGATAAGGTGGCGCCGCAGTCCAAGCCGCCAGACAAGAGCGCACCTACGGCGCTGTCGCTGCTCATCATCGACGACAACGCCAGCGTGCGCGCCATGCTGGAACACTGGTGCGCGGCGCAGGGCTGGTACAGCCGCAGCGCCGACAGTGGCGCCGCTGGCCTGGCGCTACTGCACGCCAGCGCTGGCGGCCTTGATGGCCTGCCGCCGGCAGACCTGGTGCTACTCGACGCGGCCATGCCCGACATGGATGGCATTTCCTTGCTCACCGAGATGCGCGCCGCCGCGCACTTGCTACTGCCGCCCGTGATCATGCTGGTGGCCGAACCGGACCGCGAAAACCTCGAACGCCTGGCCGACAGCCTGATGCTGGCCGGCATCGTCTCGAAACCGGCCACCCCGGCGCGCCTGCTGGCGGCCGTCACCGCCGTGCGCGAAGGGCGCAGCGCACCATCGGCGCTGCCCGTCTCGACGCCCCTGTCGGGCTTGCTGGAAGGCATGCGCGTGCTGCTGGTAGAAGACAATGAAATCAACCAGGAAGTGGCACAATACATCTTGCTGCACTCGGGCGCGCGCGTGGACGTGGCCGCCAACGGCAAGCTGGCAGTCGACTTGCTCACCAGCACACCTGACGCCTGGGACGTGGTGCTGATGGATTTGCAGATGCCCGTCATGAACGGCTACGACGCCACGCTGGCCATACGCGCGCTGGGCTTGCCGGATCTTCCCATCGTCGCCATGACGGCCAATGCCATGCACGAGGACCGCCTGCGCGCCATTAGCAGCGGCATGAATGCGCATGTGGCCAAGCCCATCAATGTCGACGACATGATCGAGACCCTGAACCGCCTGGTGCCGGCAACCGGCGGCGCGGGTGACAGCGCCACCCGGACCGACCAAGCCGCCGCGCCCACGCCGCAAGTGCCGGCCACGGTGCCCGGCATCGACCTGGCTGCAGCCCTGCAGCGCTTCGGCGGCGATTACGGCGCCTTCCTGGCACTGCTCAAGCGTTTTGAAAATTCGCAAGGCGACGCCGTCGAGGAAACCCGGCGCCTGCTGGCCGAAGGCCAGACGCTGCAGGCAAAGCAGTTGCTGCACCGCGTGTGCGGCGTGGCAGCCAACCTGGGCGCCGTCCACATCGCCAGCCTGGCTGGCGCTGTGGAAAAGGCACTGAAAGAGGGACACGCGCGTGCCAGCACAGACTTGCTGGTGCAACTGGAACTGGCGATGGCCGAAGTCATCGAAGCGGCACGCACCCTGCCCTCGCCCCTGCGACGCAGCCAACCGGCACAGAGCGCGCCCGCCAGCGGGCAGGTCGACCTGCCCGCTGGCCTGGCCGAACTGCTCGTCTTAATCCGCAACCACAACCTGAAGGCGCTGGCGCAATTCCGTGTCCTGCACCCTGTCATCGAACAGTCAGACCGGGAAGCGGCGCTGGCGATGGCAAACGCGATTGAAACATTGAACTTTTCTGAGGCGGAAAAACTCGTGCTCGATCAGCTAAAACGAGAGGAAAACAAGTGAGCTGGACCGACCTTGCCATGAACGGGCGTATCCTTATCGTCGATGACGCCATGGAAAACATCCAGATTTTGCACCAGTTGCTGCGCGAGGAACACGAGGTGTTGTTCGCACTGAGCGGTGTAAAAGCACTGGAAATTGCACATAATCAACTGCCGGACCTGATCCTGCTCGACGCTGTCATGCCCGGCATGGATGGCTACGCCGTCTGCAATGCGCTGCGCGCATCGGCCATACTGAGTGCCATTCCTGTCATTTTCGTCACCGCCCTGAACCAGCCCGAAGACGAGACGCGGGCGCTGGAAGCGGGCGCGGTCGATTTCATCACGAAGCCGTTCAACGCGGCCGTCGTGCGCGCCCGCGTGCGCAGCCAGCTGACCATCAAGCGACAAGCCGACGCCATGCGCGAACTGTCGCTGACCGACACGCTGACGGGCGTGGCCAACCGGCGCAGCTTAAATGAGACCATGGATAGCGAGTGGCGACGCTGCGCGCGTGACGGCATGCCGATGGCCATCATCATGGCCGACATCGACCACTTCAAGCATTACAACGACACGTATGGACACCAGGCGGGGGACCTGTGCCTGCAGCAGGTGAGCGCCGCCCTGCGCCGCTGCGCCGTGCGCTCGTCTGACCTGCTGGCGCGTTACGGCGGCGAGGAATTCATCATCCTGCTGCCGCAGGAAACGCGCGAAGGGGCCGAAGTGGTGGCCCAGCGCGTCCTCGACGAAGTGCACGCCCTGCACATCGCGCACGCCAAGTCCAGCGTCGGCCCGCACGTCACCGTCAGCCTGGGCTTGGCCAGCGTCATGCCCACCAAAGGCATGGACCCCAGCGCCCTGATCCGCGCCGCCGACGCCCTGCTGTACCGCGCCAAGCAAACGGGACGTGACAGGTATTGCGCGTCGGCGATAGAGTAACTAGGCATGGCAGCGCATCAAAAACTGCGCCACGCACACCGGTTTCGTGTCACCCTCGCGCTCCATGGTGACGGCCCAGTTCACTTGTGCCCCTTCCGGCAAGATATCCACGGAAATAATGTCGAGGCGCGCGCGCAAGCGGCTGCCGACGGGCACGGGCGCGGGAAAGCGCACCTTGTTCAAGCCGTAGTTGATGGCCATGCGGATGCCGGCCATATTCAAGGCACCGGCCAGCATGGCCGGCAGCAACGATAAGGTCAGGAAACCGTGCGCCACGGTGCAGCCGTAGGGCGACTCGCGCGCGCAGCGCTCGGCATCGACGTGGATCCACTGATGGTCGTCCGTGGCGTCGGCAAACATGTCGATGCGCTGCTGGGTAATAGTGAGCCAGTCGGAAACGGCCACATGCTGCCCCGACAAGGCTTGGAAACCAGCAATGCCGACGATGTCACGCATGCGACTGCTCCGCTTGCGCCAGCGGACGGCGGCCGAACATGCCCATGCCTTCCACCGTCGTCACCACCTCGCCATGCTGGTTGCGCACGCTCCACAGGGAAATGACGATGCCACGGTCCGGCTTTGACGTCGATGGCCGTACTTGCTTGACCTGGTAAGTCAGGTGCAGGGTATCGCCCGCGCGCACGGGTTTGAGCCAGCGGATGCTGTCCAGGCCGGGCGAGCCCATGCTGGACGAGTGCTTGAGCAAGTTGTCCACCACCAGACGCATCATCATGCCGCAGGTATGCCAGCCGCTGGCGATGACGCCCTTGAAGATGGTTTTTTCCGCTGCCGCATGGTCGACATGAAACGGCTGCGGGTCGAAATCCGTGGCAAAGGCGATGATTTCGGCCTCCGTCACATGGCGCTGGCCCAGCTCGATTTCCAGGCCCTGCGTAAAATCTTCGAAATACCAGTGCTTGGGTTTGATTCCGGTCAATACGGTCATACGGTCTCCGTGGGCAAAAAGCCCGGCTGGGCGATAAAGCGCTCGATATGGTGCTCCACATCGCCCAGGGTCAGGGCGATCATGCTCAAGCGCTTGAAATGATGGGCGGCGGGCAATTCGTCCGTCACACCCATGCCGCCATGCAATTGCACGGCTTGCTGGCCGACAAAGGTGGCGGCCAGCCCCACGCGCGCCTTGGCAGCGGAGACCACACGGCGGCGCTCCGCCACGTCGATGCTATCGACCTTGGCCGCGGCCAGCATGGCCATCGAACGCGCTTGCTCCAGATGGATGAACATGTCGGCCATGCGGTGCTGCAAGACCTGGAATTTGCCGATCGGCACGCCGAATTGCTGACGCGTCTTCAGGTAGTCCAGGGTGGCGGCAAAGAGGGCATCCATGGCGCCCACGGCTTCCGCGCACAGCAGCGTGGCACCGTAATCCACGGCCGCATCCAGCACGGGCCAGCCCTGCCCCGCCTGGCCAATCAGAGCCTCATGCTCCAGCACCACTTGCACGAAGGTCACCGTGGCCGCACGCTGGCCGTCGATGGTGCGGTAGTCGCGCACGCAAACGCCGGGCGCGTCACTAGGCACGAGCAATAGCGCAATGCCATCCGTGTCCATCTGGCTGCCGCTACTGCGCGCCGAGACGATGAGAAAGTCCGCCTGCGCGCCATGGATGACGACGGTTTTCTCGCCGTCGAGCACGAAACCGTCGCCGCTGGCCGTGGCCGTGGTGGCGATGTCGTGCATAGCGTGGCGCGACTGCCGCTCACCGAGCGCGCAAGCGAGCTTCAGGCTGCCGCTGGCCACCTGTTCCAGCACGCCCTCGTGGCCGCCCGCCAGAGTGAGAACGCGGGCCCCCAATATAGTGGCGAAATACGGTTCGACCACCAGCGCGCGCCCAAGTTCCTGCATTACCAGCAGCATATCGACGGCCGTGCCATCGAAGCCGCCTGCGCCGGACGGTAGCGGCAAGGCCGTCATGCCCAGCTCGGCCAGGGTGGCCCAGGCGGCGCTGGAGACGCCCGTGGCCGAGTGAACGATCTGCTTGCGCGTTTCAAACGGGTAATCCTTGTCGGCCCAGCGCCTGAGCGCGTCGGCAAATTGCTGCTGTTCCTGATTCATGTGAAAGTTCATGTCGCCTCCTTCTGCCTTACAGGCCCAGGATCATCTGCGTGATGATGTTTTTCTGGATTTCATTCGAGCCGCCATAGATCGATGTCTTGCGGTAATTGAAGTAATAGGCGGCCAGCGGCGCGGCCAGGTCGTCGCCGCCAGCGCTGTGCGGCACGCTGCCGTCGAGAAATGCTGGGTCGAACGGCAGGGCTTGCGGGCCGATGGCTTCGACCATCAACTCCGTCAGCTGCTGCTGCAGCTCGGAACCGCGCACCTTCAGCATGGAAGCCTGCGCTCCCGGCCCCTTGCCCTCGTCGCTGATGACGCGCAAGACCGTCATTTCCAGCGCCATCAATTCGATTTCCAGGTGGGCCACCTTGGCCGCAAAAGCAGGATCGTGCAGCAGCGGCGCGCCGCGCTTGGCTTGCTGCATGGCCAGTTGCTTGAGGAAGGTCAGTTCGCGCTTGGAGCGGCCCACGGCGGCGATGCCCGTGCGTTCATGGCCCAGCAAATACTTGGCGTACGTCCAGCCCTTGTTTTCCTGGCCCACCAGATTGCTGACGGGCACGCGCACATTGTCGAAAAAGACTTCATTGACTTCATGCTCTTCATCGAGCAGGCTGATGGGGCGTACGGTGATGCCCGGCATTTTCATGTCAATGAGCAAGAAACTGATGCCTTCCTGTTTGCGCACGGTCGTGTCCGTGCGCACCAGGCAAAAGATCATGTCGGCGTGCTGGCCCAGGGTGGTCCAGGTTTTCTGGCCATTGACGATGTAATGCTCGCCATCGCGCTGGGCCGTGGTTTTCAGGGAAGCGAGGTCGGAACCGGCGCCCGGCTCGGAATAACCCTGGCACCACCAGTCGTCGCAGTTCAAGATGCGCGGCAGATAATAGGCTTTTTGTTCGGCGTTGGCGAAGGCCATGATGACGGGCGCCACCATATTGACGCCAAAGGGCAAGATCGGCGGCGTGGCGGCGCGCGCGCACTCGTCTTCCCAGATGTGGCGCTGCACGGCGGTCCAGCCGGTGCCGCCGTATTCGACAGGCCAGGCCGGCGCAGCCCAGCCTTGCTGCGCGACAATCTTGTGCCAGCGCACATAATCATCTTTCGCCAGGCGCAAATGCTGGCGCACCTTGCGCTGTAAATCGGCGGGCAAATGGGTGCCCAGGAAGGCGCGCACCGTGTCGCGGAACGCCGTCTCCTCGGCCGTGTAATGCAGGTCCATGTCTGTCTCCTTGTTCTTATCGATTGCCGTGATGACTGCACGCAAGGAAGTTCAGCGCACAAAAAAGCACGACCGTTCTCGATGATTGTACAACAGAATCGGGGGAGCGCCACGCCTTTTACCAAGGCCTGCGCTAGCTGGAATTGGCTGCAATTGGCTGCAATTGGCTGTGCTTGACTACCATTGCCCCGCTCAAGTCGGTGATGCATTTCTTTGGCACAAGCTATTGGGCTGCAGAGTAGGCAAGCTCGGCAACTTCATCATGTCGCGCAATGTTAGGCAATGAAAAAAGGGCGGACGAAGCACTGATGCTGGCCAAATTCAGCCATATGAATGCAGCAGCACCTGCACCGCAACGATCTTGACGATGGTCATGCTGGGGAAAATCATGGCATAGCCCAGGTTGGGACGGTCCGACTTGGCCAGGCGATTGGCCAATACCGGCACGGCCGGGTTGCCCGTGGCGCCGGCGGCAATGCCCAGCAATTCGGGAAACGGCAGGCGCAGGAAGACCTTGCCCAAGATGACCACCAATGCCACCACCACCAGCACCGTCACGGCACCGAGTGCCAGCATGGGCAAGCCATCGGCGCCCACTTGCTGCACGAAGGGCAAACCGGACGCCAGGCCCAGGCTGAACGAGCCTATCCACGGCAAGGGTATCGGCACCAGCAGCACGCCCAGCACCATGCCCATGCCCATGCCCAGCGAGACATAGCTGAACTCGGCTGTGGCCGTAATGGAATTGCCAAACAGCTTGCGCACCTCGGCCGCGTGTTTGGCCGGCGCAATAGCCATCGTGCCGTCGAGCGCGCTACTGTCCTTCATCAAATTGTGTTTTTGCCCGGCGCCGCGCAAGCCGGCGAAAAACTGCACGCCATATTGCACGCCGATACCGTACAAGAACAGCAGCAAGCCTAGGGAGCCAACCATCGGCGGCGGCACGGCCCCGGGAGCGAATGCGCCCAGCGCCAGCCCGGCGAACAACACGCCCCCCACGCCCAGCGAAAAACCGAACACGCTAGCGCGCCCCAGCGCATATCCGGCGCCGATGACGAGAAACAGAGCGAGGATGGGCGTGGACTCCAGCGTGTGGCGACATAGTTGAAGTATCAGACAACCTTGATCTGCCAAAAGCCCAGTCTAGCACGCACAAAGGTGACATGATGGCGATGATGGCAAGCAAGCGTGTGCACCTGGCTGCGCTCAAAAAAGGCCAAAAAAAAGCCCGCTACGGGAGCGGGCTGAATCTAATTCCTGTGAGGAAGTAGAGGAGACAGGTGCAATGATGCCGTATCGCAACATAACAATCCAATCGTATGTTGTGATGATAGAGATATGTTTCATCAATATCTCGTTCAGGCCGTTCCAAAAATAACAAGCTTTCGATGGCTGCCTCGGGTGCGCGTCAGCAGCACGCGAGCGCGCTCCACCGGTATGCAGGTCTGTGGTGCAAACCCCGCCGGCACTGTCTCGGCATCGCGCTTGAGCGTCGTCGCATCGTTGATAACATCAAACTCTGCGCGCTTGAAAATCAATTGTTCAATGCTGTTGTCGCCGGCTGGCGCCGGTTTGACAAGGATGAGCGACCAGTAGCCTTCATTACCCAAAAATTGTTTTTGCGCCAGGAATGCGTTGACCTTATCCGCGGGAGGCTCCGATCCATCCAGGTCGCTCTGGTAGGTGGTCAGCGGACACAGCAGTGTCCCGGCCGGCCACCCCATCTCCGGCAGCGCTGTGACCGTGTCCGGATGCAACTGGGCCAAATGGCGATCCAAGCGATGGCGTTCCTTCGAGCATCCTGCCAGCGCCATCAGCACCGTCAGCGCAAGCGTGCCGGCGGCACGCAACAAAGACTTCATCAGCTGGTCTCCTGTTGAACGGTGGGTTTAAGTGAGCAAGTATATCAAGCGACGAGGCTGTGATAGCCAGCACAGTAAAGCGCACGGACAAAAAAAGCCCGCTACGGGAGCGGGCTGAATCTAATTCCTGTGAGGAAGTAGAGGAGACAGATGGATGATCGCGCATCGCAGCATCATTATCCAATTGTATGTTGTGATGATAGAAATACGATCCGGCTATATCTGAACCATATACGCCTCCCCCGCCCCCGTTATCCTCAGGCCACGTTGTCGCCGCGCAAGGTTTTTGCTGCCGCCACCATGTTCGCAAGCGCCGCAATGACTTCTTTCCAGCCACGCGTCTTCAAGCCGCAATCAGGATTGACCCACAGGCGCTGCGCGGGGACGCGCTCGGCCGCCTTGCGCATCAGCTTAACCATCTGTTCCTGGCTTGGAATGTTGGGCGAGTGGATGTCGTAGACGCCAGGCCCGATTTCATTGGGGTAGTTGAAATCATCGAAGGCATCCAGCAATTCCATGTCGGAGCGCGAAGTTTCGATCGTGATGACATCCGCATCCATGTCGGCGATTTGCGCGATGATGTCGTTAAATTCCGAGTAGCACATGTGCGTGTGGATCTGCGTTTCGTCCGCCACGCCATTGGCCGTGATGCGGAATGATTCGACGGCCCAGCGCAGGTACTCGGCCCATTGCGATTTGCGCAGTGGCAAGCCTTCACGCAGCGCCGCTTCGTCGATCTGGATCACGCGGATGCCGGCCCGTTCTAGGTCCTGCACTTCGGCGCGGATGGCCAGCGCCAGCTGATAGCACGACACGGAGCGGGGCTGGTCGTCGCGCACGAAGGACCAGTTCAAGATGGTGACGGGTCCCGTCAGCATGCCTTTCATCGGTTTATGCGTGAGCGACTGGGCGTAAGTGCTCCACTCGACCGTCATGGCGCGGGGGCGGCTGATGTCGCCGAACAAGATAGGCGGCTTGACGCAGCGCGAACCATATGATTGCACCCAGCCGAACTGGCTGAAGGTGTAACCGTCGAGCTGTTCGCCAAAATATTCGACCATATCGTTGCGTTCCGCTTCGCCGTGCACCAAGACGTCCAAGCCCAGCGCTTCCTGTTCCTTGACGCAATGGGCGATTTCCTCCTGCATCAGCTTCTTGTAACTGGCCTCATCGAGCTGACCGCTGCGCAACTGGCTGCGCGCCTGGCGGATGTGCGCCGTCTGCGGGAAGGAGCCGATGGTCGTCGTCGGGTACATTGGCAGTTGCAGCAGTGCAGCTTGCTTGGCGGCACGCACGGCATAGCCGCTGGCGCGCTGGCCCAGGCTCGCATCGATGCGGGCCACGGCCGCTTTGACGTCCAGATTGTGCACGCGGCACGACTGGCGACGCGTTTCGACGGCGCCATGGTTGGCATCGAGCGCCGCCTGCACGCTGGCGCGGCCATGGTTCAGGGCACCAGCAATGGTGTGCACTTCATCGAGTTTTTGGCGCGCAAAGGCCAGCCAGGAACGGATATCGGCATCGAGCTGTTGTTCGCTGTCGAGGTCAACAGGTACGTGCAGCAGTGAGCATGATGGGGCGATCCAAAGACGCGACTGCAGGCTCGAGTGCACCGGTTCCAGCCATGCCAGCACCGCGTTCAAGTCCGTCTTCCAGATATTGCGCCCATTCACCACACCCAGCGACAGCACGCTGCTGGCGGGCAATTGGGCGATCACTTGCGCCACTTCATCGCGGGCATTCACGGCGTCCAGGTGCAAGCCTTGCACGGGCAATTTGCACGCCAGTGCCAGGTTGTCTTGCAACTTGCCGAAATACGTGGCTAGCAGCAGTTTGACGTGATTGACCTTGCTCAAGGCGTCGTAGGCTGTCACCAGCGCCTGCTGCCAGGCGCTGTCGAGTTCGGTGACCAGAATCGGTTCATCAATCTGCACCCACTCCACGCCCTGCGCGGCCAGTGCCTGCAGCAATTGCACGTAGACGGGCAGCAAGCCTTGCAGCAGCGCCAGCTTGTCGGAATTATCCTTGGCCTTGCCCAGCCACAAATACGTAACGGGACCGATCAGCACGGGCTTGGTTTTCACGCCGAGCTGGCGCGCTTGCGCCAGTTGCTGCAGCAAGCAGGAGCTGTCGAGCGTGAATTGCGTGTCGGCTGCGAATTCCGGCACGATGTAGTGGTAATTGGTGTCGAACCATTTCGTCATTTCGCCCGCGTGGACGCAGCTGCAATCGCTGTCGCTGGCCGAGCGGCCACGGGCCACACGGAAATAGTTATCGAGCGCCGCGCCGTGCAAGCCGCGCACGCGCTGCGGCAAGTTGCCAAGCGTAAAACTCAGATCCAGCACCTGGTCATACAAGGAAAAGTCGCCCACGGGCACCAGGTCCAAGGCGTTCTGGTCTTGCCAGTGGCGCTGGCGCAATTCGGCAGCCTGGCCTTGCAGCGCTTCCAGCGTGCTTTGGCCCTTCCAGTAATCTTCCAGGGCGAATTTCAGTTCGCGTTTGGCGCCGATGCGCGGGTAACCCAGATTGTGTGTCGTGACGGTCATGACGCTGCTCCTTGTGAAGTATGAGCACATCATAGCCACTCTGATCCATAAAAAATAATGGTAAAATTTAATACATCCATTATAAAAATTCATGTGAGTCATGCTCGAACGTCTACCCTTGGCCGTGCTGCGCGACGTCGATGTCGACGTGAAACAGAAGTTCCAGTTCGGCGGCATCGGCGCGCTGATCAATGACGAGATCGACATGCTGGTCACGCCCGACCCGCTGCCTCGCTCCACCGTGCATTTCGAAGCAGCGTGCCTACGAGCAGGATTTGGTGGTCAAGCACCAGCATCGCCTGGCGGGACAGGAAGTGATCACGCCGGCGCAGTTGGCCGAAGAAACGCTGATCACCTCATGTTTTCCGCCGCACCATTGCTCCCCTGCTTTTTTCTTTAGGAATGAGACGCATGACAACACACACTACCGCAGTGAGCGGCATGACCCTGGACCGCGCCGGCATCGAGCAACAACTGGCGCAATCCGTGCACCACTTCATCGATTGCGCTTTCGACCACGCAGACTTGTCGCGCCTCGATTTACAGGGCTGCACCTTTGAGCGCTGCACCTTGGCCCTAACGAGCTTGTTCGCCAGCAAGTTGGCGCGCAGCACCTGGCGCCGCTGTCGCGCCGGCAGTGCCGATTTTGAATCCGTCGACGCCGTCGATGCCACGTTTGAAGGCTGCGACCTGAACAACACGACATGGCGGCGCGCCAAACTGGCCTCGGTCACCTACCGGGGCTGCAAGTTGACGGGTGCGTCTTTCGAGGAAGTAGCCCATCTGGGCCTCAGCTTCGAAGACAGCCTGCTGGTGGGCGCAGATTTGCGCGGTTTTTCCTTCCGCAAGGCGATCTTGAAACAGCTGGACTTTTCCGACGCCTACCTGGCCGGCTGCGATTTCCGCGACGCCGTCTTCGAAGACTGCAGCCTGCGCAACGCCACCATCAAACTGGCGAAATTCCAGGGGACCGACTTGCGCGGCGCCGACATCGACGGCTTTACCTTGAGCGATGCGTCCTTGCTCAAGGGTGCCGTCATCACGTATGCGCAGGCAGCGAACTTCATGCGTGCGCTCAATCTGCTAGTGATTTAATGTCAATAGACAAAAAAATGCCCGCTGCGAGAGCGGGCTAAATCTATTTCCTTGGAGGAGATAGAGGAGACCAAAGCATCTTGCGCCATTGCGGCATTTCATGCCACTTTATATTCATGATGATAGAAATATCTGCCAGTGATAATGGCGCGCGAGCAGGGTTTCAAGCCGTGCGGCGCGTAGCCAGTGGTACAAATTCTGCCAGCCACACCAGCAGGGCCAGGCCCGGAAACGCCATGCCAGTGAACAACGTTGCTGGCCAGCCGTAGCTGGCATACACCCAGGCGCCGATGGCAGAGCCAGCCGCGCCACCGGCAAAGAACAGCGCGAAATACAGGCCATTCAAACGGCCCCGCACTTCCGCGCCCAGGCTGAAGATGGCGCGCTGGCCCAGAACCAGGTTGGCTGCCACGCCCATGTCGAGCACGATGGAAGCGATGACCAGCAAGCCCAGCGCTACATGTTTCGACTCTGGCGCAAACATCGGCAAGGCAAAGGCGCTGATGCCCAGCACCAGCGCGGCGGCCGTGGCCGGCAAGGTATGGCCCGCATCGGCCAGGCGGCCGGCGATGGGCGAGGCAAAGGCGCCCGCCATGCCCACCAGGGCAAAGATGGCGATGCCCGTTTGCGACAGGCCGAACGCGGCACTGGCCAGCACCAGCGGGGTGACGGTCCAGAACAGGCTGAAGGCGCCAAACAGGCCCGCATGATAAGCGGCGCGGCGGCGCAGCACGGGGGTGCCCAGCAGCAGATGCCACAGCGAGGCCATCAAGGCCGGATAACGCATATTGGCGACAGGCTGGCGCGCGGGCAAGGCGCGACGCAGGACAGCCGCCAGCGCCAGCATCAGCACGGCGGCGCCGCCAAACACCACGTGCCAGCTGGCGTGCGCGGCCACCAGCGAGGCCACGGGACGGGCCAGCATGATACCCATCAACAAGCCGCTGACTACCTTGCCCACCGTTTGCCCCCGCGTCGCTTCCTGCGACAGGTGGGCGGCAAACGGCACGATCACTTGCGCCGCCACGGAACCGAGGCCGATCGCCAGCGCGGCGGCCAGGAACACGATGGTGCCCGTGGAAAGGGCCGCCACCATCAAGGCCATGGCCGTCACCAGCAGGGCCGTGATAATCAGGCGGCGATTTTCCAGCAAGTCACCGAGCGGCACAATAAACAGCAAGCCCAAGGTGTAGCCCACTTGGGTCAGGGTGACGATCAGTCCGGCCGCCTTGGCCGACAGGCCAGTCGATGCACTAATGGGCCCGACCAGCGTTTGCGCGTAATACAGGTTGGCCACGATCAGGCCGGACGAGATGGCTAGCAACAGCACCATGGCGGGCGAAATATCGTGTGGCGCAGAAGATGCGGCCTGGTGCATGGTGTTTCCTCGCTTCAATAGAGATGGCGCTATTCTAGGCAAAAACAGGCCTCAGATAATTAGTGCATAATCGACTTACACTTTTCACATAAGATGAACAATCGCCATGAACAAGATCAAGGCCATGCAGACCTTCGTGGCCAGATGCCGGACATGCAGGGCATCCATATCTGCGCTCGGAGATCGAGGACCGCCTCTTCTACGACCATTCGGGAAACGACCAGATCAAGGGCGTCGTCGACAGCTACGCCGCAGTGCTCAACAGCGCGCCAGCGGCGATGCGAAAACCATGACCTAGGACCAGGGCCACGCTCAGCCCATAGCCCTGCTACAACATCCGACGAATACGGTACATCAACCCAGTGTCGCACTTGGCATTTGCTAGCGCCCCTTGCCCGCCATGGTGGACAATGGCGACTGTGCAATGAAATAGGCTCGACTCCATGAACAACAACCTTTTCTGGCAGCATTCTAGTGTGACGCGCGACGCGCGCGAACAGCTTAACGGCCATCGTGCGCTGGTGATCTGGTTCACCGGCTTGTCCGGCGCCGGTAAGTCCACGCTGGCCATGGCGCTGGAACATGCGCTGCATTGCCAGGGCCGGCACACGCTGGTGCTGGACGGCGACAACATGCGGCAGGGCCTATGCGCAGACCTGCGGTTTTCCGCCCAGGAGCGGCATGAGAATCTGCGCCGCGTCGCCGAAGTGGCCAGGCTGACGGTACAGGCAGGCGTCATCACGCTCGCTGCCTTCATATCGCCGCTCGATGCAGACCGTGCCATGGTGCGCGACATCATCGGCGCGCACGACCTGTTCGAGGTCTATGTAAAATGTCCACTGACAGTCTGTGAAACACGCGATGTGAAGGGCTTGTACCGGAAAGCCCGGTGCGGAGAGATTTTGGACTTCACCGGCATATCGGCACCGTACGAAGTGCCTGAGACGGCGCACCTGGTCCTCGATACGAGCACGCTGTCCGTGAGCGACTGCATAGGCCTGATACTCGATCAGCTGCAACTGCGCGTCAAACTTCCTCTATTACCTCCGGCAAACCGAGTTAGCTGAGCAATCCATAACGCTTCCATCGCTCTCCACACCCATTTTTTGCCCTCATCGAGATGACGCAGATCATCTCGATGAGCATGGTGAGCGCTTGCTCTTTGAAACCGCCCCGTCTTGCATGCAGCTTAAAAAGCTGATCCGGTATTTTTATTTGCAAGGTCAGACAAAAAACGCCTTCATCGGCAATACGGACATCATCAAGCCCCTTTGGAAGCTCTGGCAAGGCCTGCTGCGCCGCAATCGACGACAATTTCAGCAGTTGCCACTGCGCGTAAAGCGAGGCCTTACTTTGACCAAGCGACGGCTAATGTGACAACATTTTTCGCTCATTTCAGGGCCTTGTTGTTCCCTCACGCCAACGCTCACCTGAGCGCCGTCTGCAGCCGCAGCCTGGCCACGAAGGTGCAGCATGCGCTCAACAAAGGACTGTGCGCCGACATCGCGAGCATACTTGGCGCCCGCCGCTAAGCGCCGCAGGGCAAGCACATGTCAGCGCTTTGGATAGAACCATGCGTAGTACCAAGCACAAGCGTGCTCGATATGTTCCTGGATACGCGGGGGGATAGTGTGCGGCCCGGGCGGCACGACTTGGGCGTGTTGGCGATGCAAGTATTTATTGCGGTAATGGCTGTCGCTTTCGTGCGCGCGAACGACGAGCTTCGCCGGATCTATCCTGTGAGGTGCCACCCCCAGCCAAGCGTAGACCGCAGCCATCGTTTGCGCAGGCTGCGCCATCAAATCCTCAAACTTCACGAAGTAAAGCCGGCTTTTTATCGCCTGCGGCAAATCCTGCACGGCCTCGATCGACGACAACGGTGCGCCGATGGCCTTGTCTTTGGCGAACAACTGATCAGCACGACCGAAACGATCAAGGTCGGCCAGGTGGTCGATGAAGTCGATCAAGATGGTCTTTTGGTGCTGCGCTTCGATGGAGCCATAAATCTGCCCCAGTTCACGAATTGGCACCAACAATTTTGCACTTGGGTCGAGGTGCAACAAAAACTCTATGCAGTGCAACCATGCGCGGTTCTTATCGACCACCACAGGTTTGCCATGCCCCGCGTGCCAACCGGACAAGAACCCTTGCATCGCCGACTTGAGGTGCGCGTAGGTGATATCGGCTTGCGCATCAAGCTGGGAAAGAAAAAACTGGTCGTCGCTGATGCTGCGCCGCGTCGCCAGCAATGCATTGCACAGCGGCGAGCTATGCCCCTCGGAATGCATTTCCGGATGCTCTGCCAACAACTGGCACAGCAGGGTGGACCCCGCCCTAGGCAGACCGGCAACGCCAACAAAACGTGATGTCATGATTTAGGTTTCTGTTGCTCAATATTGTCCGCGAGATGAGACAGGCAGGGCCGATGCATCAAGCCGAAATTAATCTGACACATGCGCTACTGCCCGGCTCGCGCTGAAATGACGATTGTCGTGCTTTGCCCACCCACCGTTACCATTACCTGCATCGGGAATGCGCCATCGGGCACGGCTGTCGCTGCAAAGATCCTGGTTTTAGGATTGAACGATAACCAGGCCGGTAGTGCCTCGCCAGCGACTGTCGTTACCTGGACAGTGACGTTCACATCGGTCCCTGTGCTGTTCACTTGTTGTGGCAACGGGAAGCTGAAACCACTACCTGCTGTCGCCATTTCTTTCGGCACGGAGACCGTAATGATGCCGCCTTCATTCAGGCTCGCCACCCGCTGCACAGAAATCGAAATACCAGCTTCGCCAGACGGCCCAGCGGAAGCTTTACTGGCTGCGGCAACCGGCGCTGGGGTACTTGGAGCGGCCGGCACTGGGGCACTTGGAGTGACCGGCACTGGAACACTCGGGGCGGCCGGCTCTGGGGTACTTGGAGCGGCCGGCTCTGGGGCACTCGGGGTGACCGTCGTGGGCACGGTCGGCGTTTCGCTTGCAGGCGGAGCCAACGGAGCCGGTGTGTTGGCTGTAGGGCTGGGCAAAGTCGGCGGCGCTATCACAGGTGGCACTGGGGGAAGCGGGTTGATGGTCAGCGTGCCGTTCGCGGTGGTGAAATCGTAGTTATTGGAGGCAAGGCTGCCGAGGCCGGCGACAATGCTCGCCGTGCCGACACCGGTGCTCGCCGTAGCGGCGCTGCTGCCACTCGCCGTACCGCTCAACACGCCAATGCCCTCGCCATTGACGAAGCCGCTGATGCTTTGCGAGAACGTTGGGTTGGCCTGGCCGTACACGCGGCTCTTGTCATCGGCAGTCACCGTCAGGTGGGCCTTGTTGATGGTCAGCGTGCCGTTCGCGGTGGTGAAGTCGTAGTTGCTGGCAGCAAGGCTGCCACGGCTGGCGACGATGCTCGCCGTGCCGACACCGGTGCTCGCCGTGGCGGCGCTGCTGGCGCTCGCCGTGCCGCTCAACACTTCGCTGCCTTCGCCATTGACGAAGCCGCTGATGCTTTGCGAGAACGTCGGGTTGGCCTGGCCGTACAGGCGGCTCTTGTCGTCGGCAGTCACCGTCAGGTGCGCTTTGTTGATCGTCAGCGTGCCGTTCGCGGTGGTGAAGTCGTAATTGCTGGCGGCAAGGCTGCCAAGGCTGGCGACGATGCTCGCCGTGCCGGCGCCGGTGCTCGCCGTGGCGGCGCTGCTGGCGCTCGCCGTGCCGCGCAGTACTTCGCTGCCTTCGCCATTGACGAAGCCGCTGATGCTTTGCGAGAACGTTGGGTTGGCCTGGCCGTACAGGCGGCTTTTGTCGTCGGCAGTCACCGTCAGGTGCGCTTTGTTGATCGTCAACGTGCCGTTCGCGGTGGTGAAATCGTAGTTATTGGAGGCAAGGCTGCCGAGGCTGGCGACGATGCTCGCCGTGCCAACACCGGTGCTCGCCGTGGCGGCGCTGCTGGCGCTCGCCGTGCCGCTCAACACTTCGCTGCCTTCGCCATTGACGAAGCCGCTGATGCTTTGCGATAACATCGGGTTGGCCTGGCCGTACAGGCGGCTCTTGTCATCGGCAGTCACCGTCAGGTGCGCTTTGTTGATCGTCAACGTGCCGTTCACGGTGGTGAAATCGTAGTTATTGGAGGCAAGGCTGCCGAGGCCGGCGACGATGCTCGCCGTGCCAACACCAGTGCTCGCCGTGGCGGCGCTGCTGCCGCTCGCCGTACCGCTCAGCACGCCAATGCCCTCGCCATTGACGAAGCCGCTGATGCTTTGAGAGAACGTCGGATTAGCCTGGCCGTACACGCGGCTCTTGTCGTCGGCAGTCACCGTCAGGTGCGCTTTGCTTACCTCCCAGTTCACCGCATTGCCTGCCACAAGTGCATAGTTGGCGTTTCCAAGGGTAACACCGCGGGTATAGGTAGGACTGTAACTGCCAGCACCGGAAGTCGATGCTGGCGCCCCGGTCCAGACCACGGTTCCTGTTGGCGCGGCGTCGGTGACAAGTACACCGCCAGCGGGGTCGGTGTAGTAGTCATAGCTGAACGTGCTTGGCGCAGTGCCGTACACACTATTACCAGTGACTGTCAAGCGCAGATAAACCGGCGTCAGGCAGTTGAATACACACAGTGCGGGATAGCCTCCATTGACACCAGGACTGACACTCCATAGCTTGGCCGCCGTCGTGAAATCCCATGCGGGGTTCACGCTGCCGTTGGCGCTCGTTGCAGTGTCAAAATTTGCCCGCGTCTTCATGTCGGCGGTGCTCATGCCGGTCATGCCGCTCACGTTGCTTGCGCCCATCCCGGTCGACTTTCCTGACGTTGTGGTGTCCCAAAAGTTGTTTGTGGCGCTGCCGGCAGCAAAATAGCCGCTGCCAGCCAGGCCGCCACCTGAGCCGCTCACCAAACCTGTGGCGTAGCTGTTGCGCATAGACCCGTACGTTACGGTCGTGCGACCTGATCCCAGCAAGCCGCCAACACTGCTCGTGCCGCTGACATTTCCAGTGGCATAGCTGTTGGTAATAGTAGCGTAATTACCATACCCGACCAATCCGCCAACAATGCTCGTTCCCGTCACATTGCCCGTGGCATAGCTGTTGGTAATGGTCCGGGCAAATGACACCAGCCCGCCCACGTAGCTCACCCCGCTCACCGTGGCGCTGCTATAACTGTTCGCGATATTTCCGTATCCGCCCACCATGCCGCCGACTCGCGTTGCGCCACTCACCGTTCCGCTGACGTAGCTATTGCGTATCGCGCCATCGCCCCCCGTCAATCCACCGACGTTGTTCGCCCCCTTCACGCTGACGCCGAGCAAGCCGACGTTGCTGATCGTGCCGCTTGCAAACAGGCCGACGGCATTGCTGGCCGGCCGGTTGATCGTGAGGTTGCTGATGGTATGGCCCAGTCCATTGAATTGACCGGTGAGCGCGCCAATCGGCTGGAAGCCATAGGAACCGGCGCCACCGCTATTGCATGTCGTACAGGCGTTCCAGCCAGAGCTTGCGGTGGCGTCAATATTGCCGCCAAGGGCATAATTAAGCGCCAAACCGCCGCTCATCCCTTGTAAATCGGCGGCGGTCACGCTTCCCGCCGCACCCAGGCTGTTGATCACCGTGTAAGCGGCGTTGTTGATGGAAAGCATGCCCGTACCGGATCGCCCGGCGAAATCGACCCGCCCTTTGAACGCGCCGCTGGCGTCGATGCCGACGTTCACATTGCCGCTGCCTGGGAGCAAGGAAAGCGCCGACGTACCACCGGCGGTCATCGTCGCGTTGATATTGATGTCGTGGTGTGCGATGAGGGTAAGGGTGTTGGCGCTCCAGGCGAGGTTGGCATTGACGTTGATGTCGCCCAGGTCCGTGCCGTTGCTCGTTGCGGAGGTCGCGATGCTGACGCTACCGGCGGCGAGCGCAGTTTGCAGTGTGCTCGCGCCGATACCGCTGGCGGTACGCGCCGCCGTTCCGGCGGCGATGGTGAAGTTGGTCGGGTCGATCAGCCACGTTCCGGCCCGGCCTTGCGGCGCGGCGGTGCTGACGAGCGTCTTGTCACCGATCTGCACGCGACCGGCCGACGTTTCGATAAAGCCGCCGTTGCCCCCGAGCCCGCCGCCGCGCGCGTCGATGCTGCCGTCAATGTCGGCCCCGCTGGCGTGGTTGGACAGGTCAGCGATCAGCGTTGCCGTGCCGCCGTTGCCGCGGCCATGCGACGCGGCATCGACCCGAATGCTGCCGGTGTGGCTGATGTGGTCGCTCGCTTCGAGACGGATCACGCCGCCGTTGTCGACCAGGCCGCTGGCTTCCAGCGTGCCGCTGTTGTTGACGACGCCGCCCTGCAAACGGTTGGCCGCCTGCGCCGAAAGAATGATGAGTCCACCGGGCGCTCGCACGGCATTGCCGTTGTCCACCAGCGCGGAGAGCGCCGCCGGCGTTACGCGCACGTTCGCCAGATCACCGTGGCCGCCGAATTGGAGCTCAAAGCCGTCGCCGGCGGCCAGGACGACCGTTCCCATCTGCGCCACGACGACGCCATTGTTGCGTACTTCCGGCGCCAGCAGGGCGACATAGCCATTCAGCCCGGCGCTCAGGCTGCCTTCGTTAATGACAGATCCACTGGCGCCGCCTTGCGTGAAACGGTAACGTCCCGCCATGAAATCGTCGTTACCGATACCGTGTGTAGTGGCGGTGAGCGCGCCGACGTTGACGCTCGCGGAGCGGCCGAAATACACGCCGTTGGCATTGCTGAGAAATACTTGTCCATTGGCGTTGATGCGCCCGAATATCTGGCTGACATCGGAGCCAAGCACGCGATTGAGCGTGGCGCTGCTACTCGATGGCTGTATGAAATTGAGCTGCGCCGCGCTGCCGAGATTGAAACTCTGCCAGTCGATTACCGCGCTATTCGTACTTTGCTTGATGGTCATCGTCGCCCCCGCTTGCGCGATGCTGGCCGAACCGGCGACAACTTGCCCCTTGCCGGGTAACGCATTCGGGGCCGGCGGCGGAGCGGCAAATGCCAGGGCGAAGGGAACGAGCAGGCTGCTAGCGGCGGCCACGATAACGGCGCCCGAGGCGCGCTTGCCGCGGCCCTTGGCCAGCTCCGAGACGGCCGTCCAGGTGTTGGTCGTTTCGTTCCAAATTAAACGGTAGGATTTATTCATTGCGTGGTCCGGAGAAATTTAGAATGGCTGACTGGCAGCCAACCAGAAGCGGTTTTTGCTGAACGATCCGTCTTGGTCGGTACCGGCAAGCGTCGGGTTAGGGTTGCTGCCGAGACGACGCGCCCAAGTGGCCTTCAGGCTCAAGCCGAACTCAGCTTGCCATGCAAGCATCGCGCCGGCGCCCTTGAGGCTGTAGTTTCCGCCGCCGTTGTAGTTGCGTATGCCGCCATGGTCGTAGAATCCGGTCAGGACAACGCCGCGCTGCAAGCGCCAGCGTATTTCGACGTTGGCGAGATTGCCGCTGGCGCCACCGCCCTCGCTGGTCGGGTAGGCGCGCACGCCATCGGCGCCGCCCAGATAGAACTTCTCCGAGGAATCGAGATTTTTCCCGTTCGTTTCCTGGCCGGAAAGCGCAACATACAAGGACAGGTCGCCGCCCAGGGCTTGCTGACGGGAAAAGTTGTAGCGCAGTTTGCTGAAGCCGCCGTCGAGCGCCGCGTCTTCACCCGGATCAAGTTTCCCCATAGCGACACGACCGGCCAGCAGCGTCAAGGTGGCACTGCTGGCGCCGCCTCCGCCGAAGCCGTCGAACAGGTTGCCATTCAAATTGAGCGCGAGGGCATTGCTGCGGTAACGCGATTGCGTCGCGAACGAAGACTCGTTGTCGAAGCGCCTGATGTCGTAGTTGATGCCCAGGAACAGATTCTTGAAACGGGAACGGACGAGTGGGTAGTAGGCATCGATTCCGGCCGTGGCGGAACTGCCCTTGCCGTTCAGGGCGGCAAATTCGGCGGCGGTCAATCGATAAGCGAGCGCGGATGCACTCGCGCCCAAACGCCAGCCATCGGCGCCGACCGGCAACGTATACGCCAGCCGCAAATAGTCCGTGCCGCGTGTATGGATGAGGTTGCCGCCGAGCAGATCGCCGACACCCAGGGGACTCGTGAGATTGAGGTTCGCGGTCAGGCGATTGCTGCCGGTGGAGCGGGCGCCGAAGTTGTCCAGACTGACTTCGCCGAGCACGAACGCCTCGTCGGCTAGCTTAATGATCAGGTCGGTTTCGCGCGCATTGCTGCCCTCTTGCAAGCGGCCGGAAACGGCGACGCCAGGCAAATCGTCGGCCAGCAACAGGGCGCGGTCGAGCGCGGTCTTATCGATGACAGTACCCTTCGCTTGCCGCGCTTCGAAACCGCGTTGCAGCTGTTCCAAAGTCAATCGCTTGGCAGCCGGACCTTCGAGTTTGACGTTGCCGAATATAGCCTCGACGATCTCGATAGTCACGCTGCCATCGTGAATATCCTGCTCGGGCAGGTAGGCGCGAACGATCCATCCTCGCTTGCGGTAAAGTTCAGCGACGGCGGCGGCGGCTTGTTGCATTTCGGCGTAGCCAATGGGCCGGTTCAGATATTGCGCGACGACATCTGCCAGTTCTGCATCGCTGAGCAAGACATTGCCGGAAAATTGGAACCGCGTCAGCGTAACAGTGGCGCCCGATATCGGCTTCATGGCTTGTGGCGCCGGGGCGATTTTCGGTGGCGGGCTTTGCGGGAGGCCGACGCCGCGCTCCTTTTCGATCTGCTGCAAAATCTGTCCGGCGTTGGTCGGTGTGGGAGTTTGCGCCGTGCCTGGCAATGCTACTGCAGACAGCGCAGAGAACACGATGAGGGGGAGCGTAGAACGTGGGATCGAATGCACTGTGCCGTCCGTATTTGAAGATTACCGTATGGAATTATTTCTATTAATCAATTATCGCAAATTAACTTGTGCGAGGTGCAATTATTTGGCGGCCCGCAACGGGCGCGGCGCGCGCGAATCGGTGGCACAGTATGGCGTGCGGGGGCAAAGAGCCCCATTCTGCACCTGCACTACGGTCACGGCAGTCACATTGAACACATCGTCGGCGTTGCAGCCGCGCGACAAATCATGGGCCGGCTTGCGCTGGCCTGTGTTGGCCTGTATTGGCACCAACACCAAACTCGACTGATCAATCGGTCGCATATTCATCGATATGCGTTCGCGGGCAGAAGCAAGCCTGCGGTTCGAGAGTTTCTGCGCTCGTAGTTTCTGCGCTCTTACATCTTGGCCCAGGTAAGCATGCTTGGAAGGGCGCAGTCAATGAAGGCGAATCTCTGGAAAAGGTGGACCGAAGGGGCTGGGTCGGCAAAAACAGGCCTCAGAAAATTGATGCATAATCGACTTACACTTTTCACATAAGATGAACAATTGCCATGGACAAGATCAAGGCCATGCAGACCTTCGTGCGCATCGTTGAGGCCAACAGCTTTTCCAAGGCGGCCGAGACGCTCAATTTGCCGCGCGCGGCACTGACGGCCACCCTGCAAAAGCTGGAAGCCTATCTGGGCACGCAATTGCTGCAGCGAACCACGCGCCGCCTGTCGCTGACGCCAGAAGGCGCCGATTACTTTCGCCACTGCATCGATATCTTGAAGGCTGTCGACACGGCGGAACTGGCGTTCCGCGGCCCCGAGGCAACAAAACCGCGCGGCTTGCTGCGTATAAACTTGCCCAATACGGTGGGCCGGCGCCTCGTCATGCCGCATATCGCGCAATTCCACGCCGCCTATCCGGACGTGCAATTGCAGCTGAGCCTGACAGACCGCCTGATCGACCTGACCCAGGAAGGCATCGATTGCGCCTTGCGCGTGGGCACCTTGCAAGATTCCGCCTTCATCGGCAAGCAAGTCGGCCTGATGCGCTTCGTCACGTGCGCGGCACCGGCCTACCTGGCGCGGCACGGCACGCCGCAGACACTGGCCGACTTGGCCACGCACATGGGCATCATGCATTACTCGGGCCGCACGGGACGCGCTTTCGACTGGGATTTCATGCAAGGCAAGGAAGTGCTGCGCGTGCCCATGACCGGCCCCATCGCCGTCAACGATGCCGACGCCAGCGTGGCCTGCGCGCTGCAAGGGCTGGGCCTGGCGCAGGCAGCCATGTACCAGGTGCGCGAGCACCTCGACAGCGGCGCGCTGGTCGCCGTGCTGCCCGAGCATCCGCCAACGCCCATGCCCGTGTCGCTACTGACGCCGCAGGGGCGCTTGACAGTGCCCAAGGTACACGTGTTTTCGGCCTGGATAACTACGTTGCTGGCGGCAAATGCCGATGTGCAGGGCGCGCGCGCCATCCCGGGCGTCAGCATAGGGGCGCGCTGAAGGTGCGCCCCTGCCGGGCGCACCACAAAAAAAAGCCCGCTGCGAGAGCGGGCTGAATCTATTTTCTTGGAGGAGAATAGAGGAGACGAGTCAATTATGCTGCACCGCGACATATCAATCCAATTGATTGTTGGAATGATAGAAATACACCAGACGGATAACTCTCCTTCTCGCCAAAGCTGGGGTCAGTCACTTCCTGATCGGAATGTGCTCCATTGAAGCACATTCCCCCGGAGGGTCTGACCCAAGTTCCTTACTTCGCTGCCGTCACCGGCGTCGCCTTGATGTCCGCGCCATGTGGCAAGACCTTGGACGCCATGCGGGTATCGGCTTTGATCAGCGTCACTTCGTCGGCCAGGATGCGCGCCGCTTCGTTCAGCAGCACGTCCTTGGCGCTCTTCGCGGCCGTTTCAGCGTCCAGTTCGGCGCTCAGGGCCCGCTCATCGCCTTGCAAGCCGTCATCGGTACGCAAGGAGCCCTTCACGGCGGCGATCTGCTTGGCCGTCTTGCTGGCCGCTTTCGCACCCTTCAGTACATCTTTCGGATCAGGAATCACCACCAAGTCATCGGCAGGATTGGCAATCTGCGCGATCATGCGTTTTTCACGCGCCTTGGCACGCGCTTCCTGGACATCGCGCTCCTTGCGCCGCACGGTTTCATTGAGCGAAATTTGATTTTCCTTGCGCTGCTTGACGACCAGAGCGATGTCATCGAGCAAGTACTGGAAATCCTTGTCCTTGGCCACGCGCGCTTCATGTTTCTTGTCGAGCAGCGACACGATTTCCTTCAGGTCGCCCGTCGGCATGTATTGCGCCGGCTTGATGGCCACCCATGGCAGGGCATTCTCGTAGCTCGATTCGCCGAAGTTTTCCGTGTCCGACATGGCTGGCAGCTTGATGTCAGGGGTGACGCCGCGCAACTGCGTGGTGCCGCCATTGATGCGGAAGAATTGCGCGATGGTCATTTTCAGCTCGCCAAAGCGGGCTTTTTCGCTGCCGCCAAAGCGGTCGAGGTTAAACAGGGTCTGCACCGTGCCCTTGCCGAAGCTGCCTTCGCCGATGATGACGCCACGACCATAGTCCTGCACTGCGGCGGCGAAAATCTCGGAAGCCGAGGCGGAGCCACGGTTGATCAGCACGCCCATCGGTCCATCCCAGGCCAGGCCCGCATTGGTATCGCTTTCCACATCGACCTTGCCTTCGGCATTGCGCTGCATCACCACAGGCCCCTTGCCGATGAACAGGCCCGTCAGTTCGACCGCTTCATTGAGCGAGCCACCACCGTTGTTGCGCAAGTCGATCAGCACGTTGTCGACCTTCTCCTTCTTCAACTCGCCCAGCAAACGGGTGACGTCGCGCGTGGCGCTCTTGAAATCCTTGTCGCCACGGCGGCGCGCTTCGAAGTCCTGGTAGAACGTCGGCAAGGAAATGACGCCGATGCGCCGCTTGGCACCATTTTCTCGCACTTCGATGATCGATTTCTTCGCCGCCTGCTCTTCCATGCTGATTTTCTTGCGCACCAGCGGCAAGACCACGTGCTTGGCGTCCGGGCCGGCATCGGCCGGCAAGATGTCGAGGCGCACGGTGGAATCCTTGGCGCCACGGATCAGCTGCACCACATCGTCGATGCGCATGCCCAGCACCTCGACGATGGGACCGCTTTCGCCCTGCCCCACGCCGACGATGCGGTCGCCCACTTTCAGCTTGCCCGACAAGCCGGCCGGGCTGCCCGGCACGACTTCGCGCACCACCGTGTATTCATCGCGCGTCTGCAGCACGGCACCGATGCCTTCGAGCGACAGGCGCATGGCGATGTCGAAGTTATCCGAAGCGCGCGGCCCCAGGTAATTGGTGTGCGGTTCAATCGACATGGCGTAGGCGTTCATGAAGATCTGGAACACGTCTTCGCTGTTGAGCTTGCGCGAACGGGCGGTGTAACCTTCATAGCGCTTGTCCAGCGTCTCACGGATAGCCTTGTCTTCCTTGCCCGCCAGTTTCAGACGCAGCCAGTCATTCTTGACACGCTTGCGCCACAGGTCGCGCACTTCTTCATCGTTCTTCGGCCAGGCGGCCTTTTCACGGTCGAGCTGATAGCTCTCGTCGGCAGTAAAGTCGAACTTGGTTTTCAGCAATTCACGCGCATACGCCATGCGCTCGTCGAAACGCTGCTGGTACAGGTTGTAGATGGCAAACGGCGGCGTCAAGTCTTCATTGATGATGGCGTCGTCGAGCTTGCTGCGCAGCGGCGCGAAACGGTCGATGTCGGCTTGCACGAAGAACAGTTTCTCCGCGTCCAGGGACTTGAAATAGCGGTCGAAGATTTTCTCGGACATGGCGTCGTCGAGCGGCGTCGGCTTGTAATGGACGCGTGTCAATACGCGCGATGCCCACAGCGCGGCCTGCGTTTGCTGGGCCAGTGGCTTCATGGGGGTCGCAGGGGCGGCGCCCTTGTCCGTCTGGGCTGCGCCAGCGTGGGCTGACAGGGCAAGCACCAGGGTGACCAGCATCATTTGCTTCTTCATCGGCGTCTCCGAAAATTAGTTAAATCACTCCAGGCGGCGCAACTCTACATGCGCCAGCGAGCAAGACAGTAAGGGGAGTACACGACTGGTCTGCACATTATTCTACAGGATACGCCCTGCCAGTCTTCCGTGGAGTCGTAGTTTCTTCCTGCAAGCTTAACCGCGGATTAAAGGCGGCGTCTCATTCATTACAAAGTGAAACATTCCGAAGTGAAATATTCGTCAGGATGGGCGTGCACCGCAAGCGAGGACTAAAAAAATGAATCACACCAACCCTAACAAGTCAATTAAATTGACTGTTCATCCTTGATTTAGTCGATATTTTTCGCAAATAAATGATTCTTACGGGAAATACTTAGTAACAAAAGGTAAGCAACATGCTATCATCACACCCTTAAATTCGGCTTGCATGTGTACAGCACCAAGCAAAAGCACCTCTACTGCAAGCGCATTTCCCACCAGATCCCCTCCCTGCATGTCATGTCATGACCAGGAATGGCCGAGCTGATTACCCTTTGCCAGACTCAAACTATGCCTACAATTTTGTTCTCACCCCGCCACTGGAGTGTCGGGGGAAAAATTACCGTCTTCACATTTTTCCTGGTCAGCCTGATCCTGGCCAGCCTGACTGCCCTGATGAGTAGCTATACCTCGCGCGTGCTCGAACAGCGCGCCGAAGCGGCTATCATTAGCGAGCTCGATAGCGTCATGACGACGACGGAAGTATTCCATACTGCCATGGTCAACGAGGCGGCCAGCTTCGCGCGCCTGTTCGCGGCCGAATTTCCCGGCCCGTTCGCGGTCGATACGGGCGCCATGGTGGCCGTGGCTGGCAAGGCCACGCCGGCCCTGGCCAATGGCGGCAAGGTGCTCAACCTCGACACGGCCATCGTTGACCGCTACACGACACAGACGGGCGTCATCGCGACCATCTTTGCCGCCAACGGCGATGAATTCGTGCGCATCAGCACCTCGCTGAAAAAACAGAATGGCGAACGCGCCATCGGCACCCAGCTCGACCACAACCACCCCAGCTACGCCCCCTTGCGCGCAGGCAAAAGCTTCGTCGGCATGGCCACTTTGTTTGGCAAGCAATTCATCACCCAGTACGACCCCGTGCGCGATGCAAGCGGCAAGGTGGTGGGCGTGCTGTTCATCGGCCTCGATATCAGCAAGAATCTGGCCATGTTGAGAGATAAGATTCGCCAGATCAAGATCGGCCAGACCGGCTATATCTATATCGTCGACACGGCGCCCGGTGCCAATTATGGCCACCTGGTGCTGCACCCGAATCTTGAAGGCAAGAGCGCGCTCGAGTTCAAGGACAGCGATGGCCGCCTCTTCATCCAGGAAATGCTGGCGCAGAAGAACGGCGACATGCGCTACACCTGGACGGCACCGGGCGAAACGCTTGCCAGCGCGCGCGAAAAGCATCTGTATTATCGTCAATTCAAGGATTGGCAATGGGTCATCGCTGGCGGCACGTTCACCGACGAGATCACACAAGAGGCACGCCAGTTGCGCAACCAGCTGGCCATTTACGGCTTCCTCGCCCTGCTCATTTTTGCCATGCTGCTGTACTGGCTGGTGCGCACCCTCGTGGCGCACCCGCTGGCCACCGCCGAAAAGGCTGCCGCGCAAATCGCCGCCGGCGACCTGACGGTGCGCCTGGAAACGAGCAGCCACGACGAAATCGGCCGCCTGCTGCGCGCCATGAACAGCATCAGCAACAACCTGTCGCAAGTGGTCGGCAATGTGCGCGGCAGCGCCGGGCAAATCGCCACGGCGTCTGGTGAAATCGCCAGTGGCAACCTGGATTTATCGAGCCGTACGGAACAGCAAGCCAGTTCGCTGGAAGAGACCGCCGCCTCGATGGAGGAACTTAGCTCGACCGTGCGCCAGAACGTTGATCACGCAAAACAAGCAAGCCGGCTGGCGCACGACTCCTCCAGTCTGGCAGCCGAAGGCGGCGCGGCCGTGGCGCAGGTGGCCGCCACCATGGACGCCATCCGCAGTTCATCGGGCAAGATCGCCGACATCATCGGCGTCATCGACGGCATCGCCTTCCAGACCAACATCCTTGCCTTGAACGCGGCCGTGGAAGCGGCGCGCGCCGGCGAGCAGGGACGCGGCTTTGCCGTCGTCGCCACCGAGGTGCGCACCCTGGCGCAGCGCTCGACGGCTGCCGCGAAAGACATCAAGGATTTGATCCAGGCATCCGCCGGCACGGTGGACCTGGGCCACGCGCAAGTGAGCCAGGCCAGCGCCACCATGGATACCGTAGTGGCCAGCGTGCAGCAAGTGAGCACCATCATGGCCGAGATCGCGCAGGCGAGCGAAGAACAGCGTAGCGGCATCGAGCAAGTCAACCAAGCCATCGCCCAGATGGACCAGGTAACCCAGCAGAACGCGGCCCTGGTGGAAGAAGCGGCTGCGGCCGCCGACGCGCTGCAGGAGCAGGCACAGGAGCTGAACCAGGTGGTAGGTGTGTTCAAGCTGTAAAAGACGGCCCGGTGCTATGATGGCGCACACCATTCAAACCCGGAGACGCGATGCACAACGACTACGTTTTGATAGCCCGGCTCATGATACCCACGGATGCGCACGTCATCCGCGGCTGCTTGGCAGCGGCCGGCATCGACGTCATCCTCACGGACGACCAGCACATGCAGGCCAATTTGCTGCTGGCGCCCGCCATCGGCGGCGCGCGCGTGCTGGTGCGAGAACAAGACTTGCAGCGCGCCCATGACATCCTGGCCGCCTTCGAGCGCGGCGATTTGGCGCTGGCAGATGATGCCGACGTCGGTGCGCCGGCGGCCGAGTAAGCCTAAGAGTAGAAACAGCGTCCGCACGCCTGGCGGTAACGTTCGTTGCCGCCAATACTGATCTGCTCGCCTTCCTTGATGCGGCGCCCCTGTTCGTCCACGCGGATGTTCATCGTGGCCTTCTTGCCGCAAGTACAAATATTCTTCAATTCCTCGATATCGTCGGCCAGCGCCAGCAAATAGGCCGAGCCAGGAAACGGCTCGCCCTTGAAATCCGTGCGCAAGCCATAGCAGATGACGGGCACGCCCTTCACTTGCGCCAGCTGGTGCAATTGCTGTACTTGTGCCGTGCTGAGAAATTGCGCCTCATCGACCAGCAAACAAGCCACCTGGGCAATATCGTTGAGGAAATTCGTGTCAGCATCGAAGATATCGACCTGGCGCTGCGGCCCCAGGCGCGAAGTGACCCGGCCCACGCCATAGCGGCTGTCGATGGCCGCCGTGTACAGGCGCACCTGCTGGCCCTGCTCTTCATAGTTGTGCGCGACTTGCAACAAGGCCGTCGACTTGCCCGCGTTCATCGCGGAATACCGGAAATAAAGTTTTGCCACCGCAGCCTGCCCTGTCTGTTTGATTTTCAATACTATTTAGTATCTTTTCGAGGCGTGATTATAAATCGCAACGCGACGCTTGCGGCAGCTTAATACGCGTGTCATTGGCGCGGCAAGCGGGCCAAAAACGGCGCATACTCGCCAAGCGCACGCCGCCACCGATATGCGCAGGATGTATATGCAAGCATACAAACATTCGTTCGCCGCGCCCGTCCAGCGGCCTACACTGCGCGGCATGGAAGGCGGCCCGGGACACAATCGCTGGCCGCTGTTTCCCTGACAGGAGCGAACATGAATGATCGAATGCCATCCCCATCCCCATCTCCACTCCAGCCGCCAGCGCTATACAAGCTGATCGGCAATACGCCACTGGTCGAAGTGACCAGGCTGGACACGGGCCTATGCCAGCTGTTCCTGAAGCTGGAATCGCAAAATCCTGGCGGGTCCATCAAGGACCGCATCGGCCTGTCCATCATCGAAGCGGCTGAAGCCGACGGCCGCTTGCAGCCAGGCGGCAGCATCATCGAGGCCACCGCCGGCAACACCGGCATCGGCCTGGCGCTGGTGGGCCGCATCAAAGGCTACCGCGTGATTTTAGTGGTACCCGACAAGATGTCGACAGAGAAAGTGCTGCACCTGAAAGCGCTGGGCGCAGAAGTGCACACCACGCGCTCGGACGTGGGCAAGGGCCATCCCGAGTACTATCAGGATTACGCGGCGCGCCTGGCGCGCGAACTGCCGGGCGCCTTCTTCGCCGACCAGTTCAACAATCCCGCCAACCCGCTGGCGCACGAAACGGGCACCGGACCGGAAATTTGGCAACAGAGCGGGCATGACGTCGATGCCATCGTCGTCGGCGTCGGTTCGTCCGGCACCCTGACGGGCCTCACGCACTACTTCCGCAAGGTGCAGCCCAAGCTCGAATTCGTGCTGGCCGACCCGCAAGGCTCCATCCTCACCGAATACATCGAATCGGGAACAGTGAGCGACACCAGCGGCTCGTGGGCCGTCGAAGGCATCGGCGAAGATTTCATCCCCGCGATCGCCGACATGCACAGCGTGCGCCACGCGTACACCATCACCGACCAGGAAAGCTTCGACAGCGCGCGCGCCCTCCTGCGCGCCGAAGGCATCCTCGGTGGTTCGTCCACCGGCACCCTGCTGGCCGCCGCCCTCAAGTACTGCCGCGAACAGAGCACCCCCAAACGCGTGGTGACTTTTGTATGCGACACGGGCACGCGCTACCTGTCAAAAGTCTACAACGATGGCTGGATGCGCGACCAGGGCTTATTGCAGCGGGCCGTGTCGGGCGATTTGCGCGACCTGATCGGGCGCCGCTATGACGAGGGCGATGTCGTCAGCGTGGCGCCGGGCGACACCGTGCTCACCGCATTCAACCGCATGCGCGCCAGCGACCTGGCGCAGCTGCCGGTCATCGATAGCGGCCAGCTGGTCGGCATCGTCGACGAATCGGACTTGCTGCTGCACGTGTCCGGCAACGCCGCCCATTTTGCATCGCTGGTGGGCAGCACCATGACAACGCAGATCGAAACACTGGCGCCGTCCAGCGGCTTGCCGGCCCTGCGCGCCACCCTGGAGCGAGGCTTGACGGCCGTCGTCGCCGATACTGACGTCTTCTATGGCCTGATTACCCGCTTCGACCTTCTCAACCACTTACGCAGGACGCTACCTTGAGCCAGCACACCATTCGCAAAAGCCATCTCGCCACGCGCGTCATCCATGCTGGCCAGTCGCCCGACCCGTCGACGGGCGCCATCATGGCGCCCATTTACGCCACCTCTACCTTCGTGCAGGACAGCCCCGGCGTGCACAAGGGCCTCGATTATGGCCGCTCGCATAATCCCACGCGCTGGGCGCTCGAACGTTGCGTGGCCGACCTGGAAGGTGGCAGCGCTGCCTTCGCGTTCGCCTCCGGCCTGGCCGCCATTTCATCCGTGCTGGAATTGCTCGACGCAGGCAGCCATATTGTCGCCGGTGACGATATGTACGGCGGCACCTACCGTTTGTTTGAACGCGTGCGGCGGCGCTCGGCCGGCCATGCGTTCACCTATGTCGACCTGACGAATCGGCAAAACCTGCTCGCCGCGCTGCGCCCGGAAACGAAGATGGTGTGGGTCGAAACGCCCACCAACCCGATGCTGAAACTGGCGGATTTACGCGCGATTGCCGAGATCTGCCGCGCGCGCGACATCATCGCCGTGGCCGACAACACCTTCGCCAGCCCGCTGGTGCAACGCCCCCTGGAACACGGTTTTGACATCGTCGTGCACTCGACGACCAAGTATTTGAACGGCCACTCCGACATCATCGGCGGCATCGCCATTGTGGGCGCAGAAGAGCACCAGGCGCAATGGCGCGAGCAGCTGGGCTTTTTGCAAAACTCGGTGGGCGCGATTGCCGGGCCGTTCGACAGCTTCCTCGCCTTGCGCGGCGTCAAAACCCTGGCCATCCGCATGCAGCGCCACTGCGCCAGCGCGCTGGCGCTGGCGCAGTGGCTGGAACAGCAAAAGGAAGTGAAAACCGTGTTTTATCCGGGCCTGGCGTCGCACCCGCAACACGCGCTGGCGCAGCGCCAGATGGATGGCTTCGGCGGCATCATCTCGATCGATCTCGACACCGACTTGGCGGGCGCGCGCCGCTTCCTGGAACGCTGCGAAGTGTTCGCCCTGGCCGAAAGCCTGGGCGGCGTGGAAAGCCTGATCGAACACCCGGCCCTGATGACGCATGCCAGCATTCCCGCCGCACAGCGGGCCAAGCTGGGCATAGGCGACGGCTTGATACGGCTGTCGGTGGGAATTGAAGACCTGGAAGACTTGCGCCATGACTTGCGCACCGCGCTCGATGCAATTTGATCAGCCCCACTGCATCACACGCCGCGCATAAGGCAGGGCCGACTTCCACGGCCGTCCTGATGCTGGCTTAGCCTGCACTACGGCAAGATCAGGAGGCGTCGATCAACGCGGCAATACGCTCGTTGAGCGCCACGTTTTCCGCCTGCAGTTGCGCATTGCGCTGCTGCAAGCTGGCGATCTCGCCGCGCAGGCGCGCCACTTCGGACGGCTGCTGGGCAGCGTTTTCCGCCCACGGCTCATTGCCCGTCTCGGGCGTATCCCCAGATACATGCACCTTGGGCGTGCGCGCGATGCGCGTGGCGGCGCGCTGTTCGCGGACTTCCTTGGCCGCCTGGCGCAGCAGTTTCTTGCCGCCGGCGACGGCCGCCACCTGCTCTTCCGGCGGCAGCGATGCCACGGTCGCTGCGGCATTGATGGAAATGGTGCCCGAGCGGACCGCGGCCACCAGTTCCGGCGCGGCCGCCTTCTGGATCTTTTCGATCTGGCTGATCTGGTTGCTGCTCAATCTGGCCACCTTGGCCACCTCTTCGCGCGTGCTCATGGATGGCTTGGGCGCGTTTTCGCCTTCGGGCGCATCCTGCGCGCTGACAGGCGCCGGGCTGCGCGCGGCAACGATCTCCTTCTTGCGCAGGGCCAGCACGCCGCGCTGGAAGTCCGATACACTGCGGCGCGCCAGGTGATTGTCGATCATCCACAGCATGACATCGTCGAGCGAGATAAAGCTGGTGTTCTGGATGGTCTTGAATTCGATGCCGTGCTGGCGGCAGATGGCGTAGCGGTTGTGGCCGTCGATCAGCACGTCGTTCCACAGCACCAGCGCGTCGCGGCAGCCCTCGGCCAGCAGGCTGCGCTCGAGCGCCGCGTATTCGCTGGCGGTGAGCGGGTCGATATACGACTGCAGCACCTGATTGATAGTGATATTCATGGTTGTCCTTAGTAATGCGGCGCGATGGTCCGCACCGGCACGCATGCTACACCATCGGCCGCCGCTGGCCGGGTAAAATCACGGCGACACCGATCGTCCCCATCGCCCCCATAGATCACCACACCACCGAGACCATGAAAAGAAAGTACGCCACTGCGGTGATTTTTAGCGTCGCCGCCCTAGGTTTCACCTGGGTCAGCCCCTACATCGCCATGTACCGCATCAGCATCGCGGCGAAGGCCGTACGCCTGGAAAACCTGGCGCAGCAGGCGGACCTGCCCGCCGTGCGCGCCAGCGTAGCGCGCCAGTTGCGGGCCGCCGGCGACACGGCCAGCGAAGACGACTTCAAGGAAATGCTCGACACCATCGTCTCGCCGCCCGGCATTACGGCCTTGATCCTGCACGGCAAGCAGGGGGCCGATGGCAAGCGCCACGACTTCGGCATGGCTTACCGCTCGTGGAGCGAAGTGACGCTGCAGCGCCGCGGCACTGTTCCCGCCAGCAGCCAATTTTTGCTGCGCCGGCATGGCATCTGGGACTGGAAATTGACAGACATACGCTTGCCACCAGAATTACTCTAAAGAAACTTGATTCAAAACAATACTTACTTAAACCGCCATATTGATTTTGAGAAATATTATGTAGAATATCAACACTTCAGGCGCACTGAGTCGCCAGGCATCCGAGAAAGTACACGATGAAAAGAATGCTGCTTTTCGCTGTCATGGTCCTCGTCGCGCTGGCCGGCGTCTTTTACGGCAGCCCGTATCTCGTCATGAACAAGATCCACACGGCGACCTTGGACGAGGATGCCCAGGCGCTGGCGGCGCAAATCGACCTGAACCAGCTGCGCGGCAGCCTGGGCCAGCAACTGCATGCCTTGTTCTCGGCGCCGGAAGTCGCCGACGACATCAGCCCCGACGTTATCGCCCCCTTGCTCGATACCATGCTGATGCCCGAAGGCATCGTCGCCTTGATGAAGCTCAATGACCGCTACGAAAAACCGATCGCCAAAGTGAGCGACGTCAGCGGCCGCCAGCGCAGCGCCAAACCTGACTACAAGCTGCGCTACACCTCCTGGGACAGCGTGGTGGTGCAGCGCGCCCACAGCAAGAGCCACATCGGCGAGCTGACCCTGACGCGCGATGGCCTGTGGCACTGGAAACTGGTGTCGGTGGCGCTACCCAAGAGTCTGCTGGCCGACGCCTGAGGCGCCGGCAATGTCTCGACGATGGCAGAGCATGCCATGAAGTTATCGCCGCCTGCCTGTTCTGCAATGCTATTATCGGCTTTTGATATCCATCGGAGGCAGCATGTCAGACTTGGTACAACACGCCCTGGCCCATGCGGGCAAACCGGCCACTACGCCCTGGGTGGTGACCTTGATCAGCGGTGAAAAACTCACCGGTCCCATTTCCCCGCTCAGCGACGGCTGCTACGCCATCGGCCTGGGGCAAATCAAGTATTTTTCCAGCGACAAGGTCGCCTGCCTGAATGTGTCGGGCGCGGGCGCGTTTCCCATCTAAGCAAGCAGGCGCCAGTACTCGCTCACTGAGTCAGCCATTCAGTCACTCAGTCATTTATTCACTGACGCCGTCCAGTTGCGCGAGGTCGGGCAAGCACGCCAACGCCGCTTTCAAGGCGGCAAAACATTGCGCGTCGATGGCTGTGCCCACCGTCTCGGCCATGATCTCGAGCGCTTTCGGAATGGGAATTGGTCCCCGATACGGCCGGTCGGCCGTGATGGCGTCGAAAATATCGGCCGTGGTGATAATGCGCGTTTCCAGGCTGATGTCGTCGGCCGTCAAGCCTCGTGGATAACCGTTGCCGTCGAGCCGTTCATGGTGCGCAGCTGCCACGACAGCCAGTTCGGCAAACGCGTCAATGCGTGACAGAATCATTTCCGTATAGTGTGCGTGCTGCTGCACGGCCCGCCACTCATCGGCGTCGAGCTTGCCAGCCTTGTCGAGCACGCTGTTGCTGACGCCAAGCTTCCCCACATCATGCAGCAAGGCACCGCGCTTGAGCCAGCGACGCCGCTCGGGCGTCAGGCCCAAGGTTTCGGCGATCATGTCCGTATACAAAGCGACACGGGCGCTGTGCCCGCTGGTGTAAGGGCTTTTCGAATCGACCACTTGGCCAAACGCGGCGGCGATATCGTCGAGATAGTCCTCATCGACCGGCACGCAACGATTCGCCGGTTCCAGCGCCGCCACCGCAGAGGTGATTTCCTGCGACCGCAACATGGACCAGAAGGCACCCGACTGCGCCACCCGCTCGAATGCCTGCACCAGTTGCGGATCAAACCAGTTGCCCGCGCGCTGGCGCACCTCGGCCTGGGCGGCGCGCGCGCCATCAGCCGTATGAAACACGTCGATCACCTGCGCCAGCAGCGCAATGCGCGAGAACAGGGGAATCGCCTGGCCTGCCAGTTTGTCCGGCTTGCCCTGGCCGTTGTAGTGTTCATCGAGACTGTAGATGCCCTGTGCCACGGATTCCGGAAAGCGCAGCAGGCGCGCGATCTCGGCGCCGCGCTGACAGCGCGTGGCGATCAGTTCGTGCGCGATGCGCGGACCGTCGCGTAAGATCGTCATCACGGCGCGAAAGCGCTCGGCCAGGCCCACCTTCAGGCCCGTGTGCTTGAGAACGAATTTAAGCACTTGCGGCAGGCTCTCGCCCACCGTCTTGAAGCCTTGCTTGAAAGACAGATCATCCGTCAGGTAAAGCTCGCAGATGCGCGCGGCATTGCTGCTGCAGCCCAGGTCCTTGAGCAGCAGGGTGTAATACAGATTCCACAAGTCTTCATCCGCCATGCCCAGTTCGCGTCCCACGTGCATGCCAATCCAGCAACAACGGATGCAATGACCTTCTGGCTGCCCCTCCGTGATGTCCAGGGCCTGGCTGAGGGCGGCGATCAGTTCGGAGAGCCGTATGCCGTCAACGATCGGCAAACTTGCGGGTGAAATTAACATGGTAGAAATACAAGTTTCTAATTGGCAATAAATTACATTTTACGCGAAATCTGCTCTATCTATGCCTTGTGGCAACATGGCCGACCGTGCACGCGCCGCGCCGCATACGCTGGCATGCAGCATTCCTTGCATGATGTTGCGTTACAACAACATCATTTTACAGAAAGAAAAAGGGGAAACTGTCGTATTTTCCCCACCGCGCCATGCCCATGTGGAGGCCAGGGTATCGGCATGTTTGCGTTGGCGTAAGGAAAAGCTTGGGTGACAAAGTGCCCCGTAACGCTGCTAAAAGCCTGTCGGCCCCTCGACTATGCACCCGCCCGATATTGACGACAAATACGATTTTATTCGCGTATTGATTCGAAAGACATATAAATAATCTTGCCTAGAAATGGCATGAAGGTCAAAACTTTCCGTGCTAGCATGATCTTTCGTCTAGCGCACTTACGACTGCCTGGACCTTACTAACAAACTTGACCACCAGGAGCAGTTCATCATGACACCGCATGCCAGCCACCACGCCAGCGCGATACGCCGTACCCTGATTACCCTGGCAATCGCTGCCGCCTTTCCCCTGCAAGCGATGGCACAGGACAGCATCCCGGCGCCAACTGGCGAGGCACAAGCTGCGCCGGCAGCACAAGCCGGCCCTGGCCAGCTGGAAACGGTGATCGTCACGGCGCAGCGCCGCGCGGAAAACATCAAGGACGTACCCATGTCCATCGCCACCCTGAAAGGCGACAAGCTCGACACCCTGACCGCCGGCGGCGCCGACATCCGCTTCCTCAACAGCCGCTCGCCCAGCGTCTCGGTCGAATCCGATTACGGCCGCACCTTTCCCCGCTTCTATATTCGCGGCCTGGGCAATACCGACTTCGACCTGAATGCCTCGCAACCGGTGGGCCTGGTGATGGATGATGTGGTGCAGGAAAACGCCATGCTCAAGGGTTTCCCCGTGTTTGACGTGGACCAGGTCGAGGTGCTGCGCGGCCCGCAAGGCACGCTGTTCGGGCGCAACTCGCCGGCCGGCGTGATCAAGTTCGATTCCGCCAAGCCCGTCTTCAATACGGAAGGCTACCTGAGCGGCGGCTTTGGCAAGGATGGCATGAAGAACCTGGAAGGCGCCTTCAACGTTCCCGTCAGCGACACGGTGGCGCTGCGCTTTTCCGGCCAGACGCAGCGCCGCGGCGACCGCGTGCACAACCCGCGCCCCACCGGCACGCGCGACTTCGAAGGCTATGAAGACAGCGCCGCCCGCCTGCAGGTGCTCGTCAAGCCCACGCGCGATTTGACGGCCCTGTTTAATGTGCACGCGCGCAACCTCGACGGCACGGCCACGCTGTTCCGCGCCAACATCCTGAAACAAGGCACGAATGAGCTGGTCGACAACTTCGATTACGGCTCTTACCCTAGCGACGGCGTCAACCGCCAGCACCTGAAAACCAAGGGCGGCAGCATGCGCCTGAAATGGGACTTGCCCGGCATCACCCTGCATTCGATCACCGGCTACGAAAAGCTTGATTTCTTCAGCCGCGCCGACGTCGACGGCGGCTATGGTGCCGTATATGCCCCACCGATGGGCCCCGGCTTCATCCCCTTCGTCGTGGAAACGGCTGATGTGATCCCCAACCACAAGCAGATTTCACAGGAATTTCGCGCAGAATCGAGCAGCAAGGGCCCGCTGCAGTGGATAGGCGGCCTGTTCTACTTCAAGGAAGATATCCAGATCGACAGCATCAGCTTCGACAGTCTGGCACCCGGCAATCCGCAAAACAGCGCCTACGCCACGCAAAACCAGAGCTCGAAATCGTACGCGGCGTTCGGCTCGCTCAATTACACGGTCTCGGATGCACTGAAACTGCGCGCCGGCTTGCGCTACACGAGCGACAAGAAGGATTTCTCGGCCAAGCGCGTAGAAGCGACCACGGCCGGCCCATTCAACCTGAATGACACCTCGCACAACGTCAGCTGGGACGTGAGTGGCACTTATATACTGAGCCCTGAAACGAACGCCTTTGCGCGCATCGCTACCGGCTATCGTGCGCCATCGATGCAAGGGCGCCTGAACGGCCTGGGCGACCGCCCGTCGCAGGCCGGCGCCGAAAAAGTGCTGTCGGTGGAGGCCGGCATCAAGCAAGACCTGTTCGACAAGCGCGCCCGCCTCAGCCTGGCCGTATTCCAGTACCGCGTGAAGGACAAGCAATTGACGGCCGGCAGCGGCGTGGTCAACATGAACCGACTGCTCAATGCCGAGAAGGCCATCGGCCAGGGCGTGGAACTCGATTTCCAGGCCAACCTCAGCGACTCGCTCAGCATGACCCTGGGTGGCAGCTATAACCACACCGAGATCCAGGACAAAAAACTGTATGTGCAAAGCTGCGGCAACGCGCAAAACACCCCGTCCAGCGGCTGCACCGTCACCGACCCGGTCGGCCCATTCGTGGGCACCGCTTACATCAACGGCAACCCGCTGCCACGCGCGCCGGAATGGCAAGCCAACGTTACCTTGAAATACAGCATCCCCGTCGCCAACGGCGAGTTCTACGCCTACACCGACTGGTCCTACCGTACCAGCTATAACTTCTTCCTGTACGAAGCGAAGGAATACAAGGCCAAGGAATTGCTGGAAGGCGGCTTGCGCGTCGGCTACAAATGGGACCGCTACGAACTCTCCGCGTACGGCCGCAACATCACCAACCAAATCCAGGCGCTGGGCGCGATCGAATTCAACAACCTGACCGGCATCGTCAACGAGCCACGCACGTATGGCGTGCAGTTCAAGGCGACGTTTTAATGGCGCTTAGATAAAACCAGGCTGTTCGGCCCAACCGGACAGCCTTTTTATCCCACCACGGCTGATACCTGGCCGTGGATGCGAGACCATCACTCAGGCACAAGATGGCATTACCGGCATCACCTGTGCTAAAATATCGCCGCGCTGCCCGGATGGTGAAACTGGTAGACACTGGAGACTTAAAATCTCCCGCCTGTAAGGGCGTGCCGGTTCGATTCCGGCTCCGGGCACCAGCGCACATGCAATATACAGAGATAGTGACGACTATTTATCTCGCTCCTGCCAGTTCCGCAAAACTAGCTTTGTTCCGCAAAAACTCTCCGACGCACTTGTAGCCCCCTCTCTTCACTTGTGCTGGGCAGTCAGTTTCTTCGGGCAAATCACCAACTATTTAACCTTCGCCTGAACTTCTGCAAGGATGGCTCCTACATTGAGCTCTACCGTCCATTGCCCAACAATGCGAGGTCTTCCACCATGCATCAGCTGCTTTCGCTGACCTTGTTATGTACTGCGGTAGGCCACGCCAAGGCTGCGAGGCACCATTGCCTCGCCCTCAAGCTACTGCCACCTTGCTGACCCACATGCCCCGCGCGCCGCGTTCACGGCGGCGCGCTACGCCTCACTCACTGCCGTGGCTATTTTCGCGCGCCTGCTCCTTCGCCACTTCCGTTGATGCCAGTCCATTGAAGAACAGATTGAGCAGCACGGCAACGATGGCGGCCAGCAAGATGCCACTGTGCAGCAGCGGCGACAGGACCTTGGGCATGTGCTGCGCGTACTGCTCCGCCACCAGCGGCAGCATGCCAAAGCCGATCGACAGGGCGACGATGAACAGGTTGTTGCGCTTGCTCTTGTAATCGACGCCGGCCAGGATGCGTATGCCCGTGGCGGCGACCATGCCGAACATCACCAGCCCTGCCCCGCCCAGCACGAACGCCGGTACGGACTCGGCCGTTTGCGCGATCTTCGGAATCACGCCCATGACCAGCAAGATGACGCCGGCCGACACGCACACCCAGCGGCTGCGCACGCCCGTGACGCCCACCAGGCCGACGTTCTGCGAGAACGAGGTGTAGGGAAAGGTATTGAAGATGCCGCCGATCAGGGTACCCAGGCCATCGACGCGCAAGCCGCGGCTGATATCGTCCTGCCTGATACACTGGTCCGTCATTTCGCCCAGCGCCAGGAACATGCCCAAGGACTCAATCATGACGACGATCATCACCAGGCTCATGGTGACGATAGCGACCACGTCAAAGGTCGGCATGCCGAACTGGAACGGCGTGACGATGGCGAAGGCCTTGGCGCTGGCCACCTTGGAAAAATCGGCCTTGCCCAAGGCAAACGACAAAGCCGTACCGGCAATGATGCCGATCAATACCGCGATATTAGACAGGAAACCACGACCATACTTGGCCACCAGCAAGATAACGGCCAGCACGAAGAAGGCAATGCCCATGTTATCGAGCGCGCCGTAGCCGGGATTGGCAATCAGGGGCACGGGACCCGGCGGCGCAGGCAAGCCGGCCGCAGCGGCGGCAGCGGCCATCTTGAGGAAGGCAGGATCGGCAATTTGCGCCATGGAGGGCGGCCCGCCCATGGCCCAGTTGACGCCCACGCGCATCAACGACACGCCGATCACGGCGATGATGCTGCCGGTAACCACGGGCGGAAACAGGGCCAGCAAGCGGCTGATGAAGGGCGCAATCAACATGGAGACGATGCCGGCGCCGATCACGGCGCCAAAGATGCCGCTGATCCCGAGGGCCGGATTGTTCGCCATGGCCAGCATGGGACTGACGGCGGCAAAGGTCACGCCCATCATCACGGGCAGGCGAATGCCGAAGTACTTGCCTAAGCCCAAGGATTGGATCAGGGTCACCAGGCCACAGCAAAACAGGTCGGCACTGATCAGCGCGGCCACCTGCTCGGGTGGCAGCTTGAGGGCGCGGCCGACGATCAGCGGCACGGCGATGGCGCCCGCATACATGACGAGCACGTGCTGCAAGCCCAAAGTGAACAGTTTGCCAGCGGGCAGGATTTCATCCACGGGCGATGGCGCAGCAGGCAGTGCGCGGGGCACGTCGCGGTGGATGGATTTCAAGCGGGGAGAGGCCATTTACGCTCCATTTCCTGGGTTACTGCAGCCCGGATGGGCGCAGATGAAAGGGAAAAGCAAGAGAGAAACGGGACGACAGAAACACGACGATGGTCGATGATGCATGCGAAGCTCCTTGGATGGGACGACTCCAGCAAGCAATGCATGCTTCATGCCAGGTAGAATTGTATACAGTTTGTGGCGACAAACCAGCATGACTGTGCATGGTGCCCCCTCCCTTCGCACCGATTTCAGGCGTGCCGCTTGGTCCACGCACTAAAACAGGACGCCAGCGTAGTCAACGTCGCGCGCGCACCGCCTTGAGCGCAGCGGCCGCATCGGCCGCCAGTTCACCGATATCCTTGTCGCGGCGCCGCTCGAACCAGCGCACGCTGGCACGCACCAGCCACCACGCGGGCAAACCGACAAGTGCCATCAGCGGTGCGGCAATGAACAGGAAGCCCATGGCCGGATCACAGCCATACAGCGCCGCCACCGTTTGCGCGCTGTCAAACAAGCCGGGCCACCACGCCAGCACCGCCGACACCAAGACGGGACCGGCAAAGGTGGCAATGATAATGCTGGAGCAAATACGCATGAGCGCCTCTTTGTAGCTGCGTGGCCACATGACCATGAAGCTGAGCAAGGCGGCAAAGAAGGCGGCCAGCAAGGGCACGCCCAGCAGCTTGATCCAGGCAGCCCCTGCGGCGGTGATATCGATATGCATGATGTGCTTTCAGTTGCGGCAAAAAAGAACTGCGCTTGGCAGTTCGCTGTCATTCATTTGAGAAGGCCGCTTGCCGCCCTCCCCTTGCGCCGGTCCAAACAAGGCCGCCACCAGCGGATCGCGGCGCGCCGCACCGCGCGCCCAGCAGGCCGTGCGACATACCTGCGGCGGCAGCTCGGCCCAGCCCTCGAGCTCCTCGTCCAGTTCGCCCAGCGCGTATAAGGCAGGCCGCTGGCGCCACGGCTCAGTGCAATGGCGCTGCGCCAGGTGTATCTGTCCCATGGCGCACATATGCCGCAAATAGCGGCTCATGGTGCCCGCATCGAGGCCCAGCAAGGCAGACAGTTGCGCCGCACTGGCCTGACCCTGCTCGCGAATGAACTGCGCGATACGGGCGATATGCAGCTGCGACTTCTTGCTGCGTCCCTGTAACTGGCGCCCCTGCCCTGGCCGCGCCCGGCTTTCCACCAACTGACTACTGTTCAACATCTGCCTGATCTCCCATGGTGCTGCCCGCCGGCAGACGCTGTAGTGCGTTTGCGACAGGCAATGAATAGACTTTATCAATCGCTAATGTTAAAGTCAAGCATTTGGTAATTTATCAAACGGTAAATTTCAGGTTTAATGGGAACATGAATATGTATCAATACAGACGCGACCGCCTGCTGGCCCTGATCAGCGAGCACTACGACAACACGCGCAAGAAAGTTTCCGACATCAGTGGCTGGAGCGAGGCGCGCATCTCGCAAATCCTCTCCCCCACGTACCGCGAGGGACGCGCCTTCAGCGAAAAAATCGCGCGCAAGCTGGAAGCGGACCTGCAGTTGGACAGCATGTACTTTGACCAGGGAGCGGCGCCCGACCAGGCGACGCTGGCGGCGCGTGCCTTGAGCGCCTTAGGTGAGGTGCAGCCGGTGGCGGTAGTCGATGGCGACGATGCGCGCTTCTACCCGATCCGCAAGGTCAAATTGCGCCTATCGGCAGGCATTACCGGCTTTGCCATCGAAGCGGAAACACACGATGGCAGCACTATCAGCGTGCCGCGCAGCTGGGTCGAGCGCAATGGCTACCACCCTGAAAAACTGGTGGGTATCAAGGTCAAGGGCGAGAGCATGGAGCCGGCCCTGTACGAGGACGACGTGGTGATCATCAATACAGCCGACAAGCGGCCGGCCGACGGCATTGTGTTTGCCATCAATTACGAAGGCGAAGCGGTGGTCAAGCGCATGGCGCGCGATATCGGCGAATGGTGGCTGACCTCGGACAACCCGGACCAGCGCAAATATCACCGCAAGCTGTGCCGCGGCAATGAATGCCTGATCGTGGGCAGGGTCGTGCGCAAGGAAAGCGACCGAATTTGAGAACAAAGTATATCATTTGATAAACTCTGTTCTCATCATGGCGCTTAAGCCAATGCTGCCTGGATCTGCTGCAGCGATGCCGGATCATCCATTGACGTCAGGTCGCCCGGGCTGCGCCCTTCGCAGATAGCCTGGATGGAGCGGCGCAGCAGCTTGCCCGACCGCGTCTTCGGCAACTGTGCCACGAACAGCACGCGCGCCGGCCGCGCCACGGCGCCCAACTGGCGGTCGACCACGGCCATCACTTCGCGTTCCAGCGCCGCTTTCGCGTCCAGGCTGTCGAAACCCTGCGGGTCTTTCAGGATCACGAAAGCCATCGCCACTTGGCCTTTGAGCTTGTCTTCCACGCCCACCACCGCCACTTCCGATACATTCGGATGGCTGCTGATGCTTTCCTCGATTTCGCGCGTGCCCAGGCGGTGGCCGGCCACGTTGATCACGTCATCGGTGCGGCCCAGGATGAAGTAATAGCCGTCCGCGTCGCGCATGCCCCAGTCGAAGGTGGAATACACTTGGCGGCCGCTGAAGGTGGACCAGTAAGTGTCGACGAAACGCGCGTCGTCGCCGTAGACGGTCTGCATGCAGCCGGGCGGCAGCGGGCCTTCCAGCACCAGCACGCCCTTCTCATTGGTGCCGCACTCCTCGCCCGTCACTTCGTTGAGCAGCTTGACCTGATAGCCGTACATGGCCAGGCCCGGGCTGCCCAGGCGCGTCGGCGTATCGGACACGCCTTTCGCCACCGACAAAATCGGCCAGCCCGTCTCCGTCTGCCAGTAGTTGTCGATGATGTCCACTTTCAGTTCGTCGGCGATCCATTGCGAGGTGGTTTCATCGAGCGGCTCACCGGCCAGGTACAGCGCTTTCAGGGAGGACAGGTCGTGCTTGCGCATCAGTTCCACCGGATGCTTGCGCAGCACGCGGATGGCAGTCGGCGCCGAGAACATGCGCGTGACCTTGTATTTTTCAACGATGCTCCACCAGATGCCTGCATCGGGACAGATCGGCAAGCCTTCGTACAAGATGGTGGCCATGCCGGCGATCAGCGGACCATACACAATGTAGGAATGGCCCACCACCCAGCCGATATCGGAGGTGGCAAAAAAGGTTTCGCCGGGCTTGCCACAGAAGTTGTACTGCATCGACGATGCCAGCGCCACCGCATAGCCGCCCACGTCGCGCTGCACGCCCTTGGGCTTGCCCGTCGTACCAGAGGTGTACAGCACGTACGACGGCGCGTTCGATTCCAGCCAGGTGACAGGCACCTGCGCGTCCAGGTGCTGCTCGCGCAGGGTCGCGTAATCGACGTCGCGCCCCGGCGTCAGTTGCATCGGCACCAGATGGCGATCGACCAGCAGCACTTGCTGCGGCTTGTGCGCAGCGATGCGGATGGCTTCATCGAGTAGCGGCTTGTAGGCGATTGCCTTGCCATTGCGCGAACCGGCATCGGCAGAAAACACCAGCTTGGGCTGCGCATCATCGATGCGGCTGGCCAGGCTGTTGGCGGCAAAACCGCCGAACACCACGGAATGCACGGCGCCGATGCGGGCGCAAGCGAGCATGGCGAACGCCGCTTCGGCGATCATCGGCATGTAGATCAAGACGCGGTCGCCCTTGACCACGCCCAGCGACTGCAAGATGGCGGCGCAACGCTCCACTTCGCGCTGCAGTTCGCGAAAGCTGTAGGTGCGCTCGGTATTGGTTTCGGTGGAAATGGCGATCAGCGCGGCCGCGTCACCGTGGCTATCGACCCAGCGGTCAACGGCGTTGTGGCACAAATTGGTGGTGCCGCCGACGAACCATTTGGCGAACGGCGGACGGGAATAATCAAGCACTTGCGAAAACGGGGTATGCCAATCGATCTTGTCCGCTTCCTCGCGCCAAAAAGCCTCCGGCGTGTCGATCGAGCGTTGATAAAATGCAGCGAAATTCATGTCTCCTCCGGTATGCGTGTAATCTGTGTCTGGCCTGGGCGAACTGCCCTGGCCAGCACTTTATGAGTGCTACCTATCTGATACCTGCGTGCCATCTGCCTACCATCTGCCTGCGTATTTCTGCCTAAAACGCGTCGCCGGGAACGCGCACAGTCCCTTCCATCAGCACGCGCGCGCTGCGGCTCATGATGGCTTTGGTGACGCTCCACGCGCCATCGACCTGCGCCGCCTCCGCCCCCACCATCAGGGTGCCGGACGGGTGGCCGAAGCGCACGGCGTTGCGAAGGCCGCCGCCCGCCGCCAGATTGACCAGGGTGCCGGGAATGGCCGCCGCCGTGCCGATGGCCACGGCCGCCGTGCCCATCATGGCGTGATGCAATTTACCCATCGACATGGCGCGCACCAGCAGGTCGATCTCGGCGGCTTCCACTTTTTTTCCGCTCGACGAAACATAGCTGGCCGGCTTGGCGACAAAAGCCACCTTCGGCGTGTGCTGGCGCTTCGCCGCTTCGTCCAAGTGGGAAATCAAGCCCATGCGCAGGGCGCCGTGCGCACGGATAGTTTCGAAACGGGCCAGCGCGGCGGGATCGCCATTGATGGCGTCCTGCAGTTCCGTGCCCGTGTAGCCGATGGCGTGCGCATCGACAAAAATCGTCGGAATGCCGGCGTTGATCATGGTGACTGTCAGGCGACCGATGCCGGGCACGTCGAGCTCATCGACCAAGTTACCGGTAGGGAACATGGCCGAGCTGCCACCATCGCCACCCTCTTCTTCCGCTGCCGGGTCGAGAAATTCGAGTTTTACTTCGGCGGCCGGGAAGGTCACGCCATCGAGCTCGAAGGCGCCCGTTTCCTGCACTTCGCCATGCGCCATGGGAACGTGGGCGATGATGGTCTTGCCGATATTGGCTTGCCAGATGCGTACCGTGGCCACGCCGTTGTGTGGCAGGCGCGCGGGGTCCACCAGCGCGCTGGCGATGGCGAACGAGCCGACGGCCGCCGACAGGTTGCCGCAATTGCCGCTCCAGTCGACAAAAGGCTTGTCGATGGAAACCTGGCCGAACAGATAATCGACGTCGTGATCCGGCTTATCGCTTGCCGCCACGATCACTGTCTTGCTGGTGCTCGACGTGGCGCCGCCCATGCCGTCGATCTGCTTGCCGTACGGGTCGGGGCTGCCGATCACGCGCAGCAGCAAGGCATCGCGCGCCGCGCCAGGCACTTGTGCGCTGGCGGGCAAATCGTGCAGGCGGAAAAACACGCCTTTGCTGGTGCCGCCACGCATATAGGTGGCGGGGATCTTGATTTGGGGTTGATGGGTCATTGGAGTTCCTGCGTTGAATGTGTCCTTAAACCCAACGGCGAAGCGCCGGGGTCAGACCCTGAGGGTCCGACCCCAGAACTTGCCTTTGGGACGAATTACGCGATCACATCACCACTACGCCGCCTTCGACGACTCGAGGAAATCCTGGGCGAAGCGTTGAAGAACGCCGCCCGCCTCGTAAATCGAGACCTCTTCGGCCGTATCGAGGCGACAGGTGACCGGCACTTCGAGCGTTTCACCGTTCTTGCGGTGGACCAGCAAGGTCAACGTGGAGCGCGGCGTGCGCTCGCCAACGACGTCGTAGGTTTCGCTGCCATCGAGGCCCAGTGTCTTGCGGTTCACGCCGGGCAAAAACTCCAGTGGCAGCACGCCCATGCCCACCAAATTGGTGCGGTGGATGCGCTCGAAGCCTTCGGCAACGATGGCTTCCACGCCGGCCAGGCGCACGCCCTTGGCAGCCCAGTCGCGCGAAGAACCCTGGCCATAATCGGCGCCGGCGATGATGATCAAGGGCTGCTTGCGCTCCATGTACACCTCGATGGCTTCCCACATGCGCGAGATGGTGCCTTCCGGCTCGATGCGCGTGAGCGAACCGGCCTTCACCTTGCCATCCTCGATCACCATCTCGTTTTTCAGGGTCGGGTTGGCAAAGGTCGCGCGCTGCGCCGTCAAATGGTCGCCCCGGTGCGTGGCGTAGGAATTGAAGTCTTCCTCGGGCAAGCCCATCTTCGCCAGATACTCGCCAGCTGCGCTATCGAGCATGATGGCATTTGATGGCGACAAATGATCGGTCGTGATGTTGTCGCCGAGGACCGCCAGCGGACGCATGCCTTTCAATGGACGGGCGCCAGCGAGCGCACCTTCCCAGTACGGCGGACGGCGGATATACGTGGTATTCGGACGCCAGTCGTACAGCGGGCTGACCTTGATGCCGTCGTCGACCTGCGCGGCAAACATGGGAATGTACACCTTGCGGAACTGCTCCGGCTTGACACTGGAAGCGACGATGGCGTCGATTTCTTCGTCCGATGGCCAGATATCCTTCAACTGGATAGGCTTGCCATCCGGGGCGATGCCCAGCACATCCTTCTCGATATCAAAGCGGATGGTGCCGGCAATCGCATACGCCACCACCAGCGGCGGCGAGGCGAGGAACGCCTGTTTCGCGTACGGGTGGATGCGCCCATCGAAGTTGCGGTTGCCCGACAAAACGGCCGTGGCGTACAGGTCGCGCGACACCACTTCTTCCTGGATGACAGGATCGAGCGCGCCCGACATGCCGTTGCACGAAGTGCAGGCAAACGCCACCACGCCAAAGCCTAATGTTTCGAGCTCCGGCATCAGGCCCGCTTCCTGCAAATACAGTTCCACGGTTTTCGACCCTGGCGCCAGCGAGGACTTGACCCACGGTTTGCGTGTCAGTCCCAGGCGGTTCGCATTACGCGCGATCAGGCCGGCGGCGATCATGTTGCGCGGGTTGTTCGTGTTGGTGCAGCTGGTAATGGCCGCGATGATGACGGCGCCGTCCGGCATCTTGCCCGGCTCGTTTTCCACTACGCCGGAAATCCCGCGCGCAGCCAGTTCCGACGTCGGCACGCGGTTGTGCGGATTCGAAGGCCCGGCGATATTGCGCACGACGGACGACAGATCGAACGTCAGCACGCGCTCATATTGCGCGTCGACCAGGCTGTCGGCCCACAGGCCAGTCTCTTTGGCGTACAACTCCACCAGTTTTACCAACTCATCGTCGCGGCCCGTCAATTTCAAATACTTGATGGTTTGCGCGTCGATGTAGAACATGGCAGCGGTGGCGCCAAATTCCGGCGCCATATTGGAAATCGTGGCGCGGTCGCCCAAGGTCAGGTGCGCAGCGCCCTCGCCAAAGAATTCCAGGTAAGACGAGACGACCTTTTGCTTGCGCAAGAATTCCGTCAGCGCCAGCACCGTGTCGGTAGCCGTGATGCCCGGCTGTGGCTTGCCTGTCAGCTTGACGCCGATGATGTCGGGCAAACGCATCCACGAGGCGCGGCCCAGCATCACGCTTTCCGCTTCCAGGCCGCCCACGCCGATGGCGATCACGCCCAGCGCGTCGACCATGGGCGTGTGCGAATCCGTGCCCACCAAGGTGTCCGGATAGGCTACGCCATCTTGCACCTGGATCACGGGCGACATGCGCTCCAGATTGATCTGGTGCAAGATGCCATTGCCTGGCGGGATCACGTCGACGTTTTTAAACGCCTTCTTGGTCCAGTCGATGAAGTCGAAACGATCTTCATTGCGGCGGTCTTCGACGGCGCGGTTCTTGGCGAAGGCGTCGGGGTCGAAACCGCCGCACTCGACGGCCAGCGAATGGTCCACTACCAGCTGCGTCGGCACGACGGGATTGACCAGGGCCGGGTCGCCGCCCTGGGCCGCGATGGCGTCGCGCAGGCCAGCCAAGTCGACCAGGGCCGTCTGGCCCAGGATGTCATGGCAGACGACGCGCGCCGGAAACCAAGGAAAATCGAGGTCGCGACGGCGCTCGATGAACTGGCTAAGCGATGCGTTCAAGGTCGCCGGGTCGCAGCGGCGCACCAGGTTTTCGGCCAGCACGCGCGAGGTATAGGGCAAGGTGGCGTAGGCGCCTGGCTCGATCGCATCGACGGCGGCGCGCGTGTCGAAGTAGTCTAGCCCTGTCCCCGGCAAGGGCTTGCGATGCAGGGTGTTCATATTAGAGGTCATTATTTGCGGTCCTTGATCGGCACGAATTCCAGGTCTTCCGGGCCCACGTAGTTGGCGCTCGGGCGGATGATCTTGTTGTCGATGCGCTGTTCGATGATGTGGGCGGCCCAGCCCGAAGTGCGCGAGATGACGAACAGCGGCGTAAACATTGCCGTCGGCACGCCCATCATGTGGTACGACACGGCCGAGAACCAGTCCAGGTTGGGGAACATGTTCTTGATTTCCCACATGACCGATTCCAGGCGCTCGGCGATGTCGAACATTTTCGTGGAACCGGCTTCCTGCGACAGCGAACGGGCCACTTCCTTGATGACCACGTTGCGCGGGTCGGAAATCGTGTAGACGGGGTGGCCGAAGCCGATCACCACTTCCTTGTTGGCCACGCGTTCACGGATATCGGCTTCCGCTTCATCGGCATTGTCGTAGCGTTTCTGGATGTCCAGCGCCACTTCGTTTGCGCCGCCGTGTTTCGGGCCGCGCAGCGCACCGATGGCGCCCGTGATGGCCGAGTGAATGTCCGAACCCGTGCCGGCAATGACGCGGCTGGTGAAGGTCGAGGCATTGAATTCATGTTCCGCGTACAGGATCAGCGACGTGTGCATGGCCTTTTCCCACGACGCCGATGGTTTTTCGCCGTGCAGCAGGTGCAGGAAGTGGCCGCCGATCGAGTCGTCGTCCGTTTCCACTTCGATGCGCTTGCCGTTATGGCTGTAGTGGTACCAGTACAGCAGCATGGAGCCGAACGACGCCATCAGGCGGTCGGCGATGTCGCGCGCGCCCGGCGCGTTATGGTCGTCTTTTTCCGGCAGCGTGCAGCCCAGGACAGACACGCCGGTGCGCATCACATCCATCGGGTGGGCAGCGGCCGGCAGCGCTTCCAGCGCCGCTTTCACTGCTGATGGCAAGCCGCGCAAGGAGCGCAATTTGGCTTTGTAGCCTTTCAGTTCGGCGCTAGTCGGCAATTTTCCGTGCACCAGCAGATAAGCGATTTCCTCGAATTCGCAGCTGTCGGCCACGTCCAGGATGTCATAGCCACGGTAGTGCAAATCGTTGCCGGTCTTGCCGACCGAGCACAGCGCCGTATTGCCGGCGGTGACGCCGGACAGGGCGACGGATTTTTTAGGCTTGAAAGTGGCGGCTTGCGGTGCGGTCATTGTGTTCTCCAGAAAATGATTGTCAGTCCAGTGCGGCGGGCCCGGGATTCCCACGGCCCGCTCTTTTATTGGTGCTTACTTCTTTTGCGCGGCGAACAGCGCATCGAGCTTTTGCTCGAAGTCGTGGTAATTGATCGATTCATACAGTTCCATGCGCGTCTGCATGGTATCGACGACATTTTTTTGCGTGCCGTCGCGGCGCAGGGCGCGGTAGACGTTGTCGGCCGCCTTGTTCATGGCGCGGAAGGCCGACAGCGGGTATAGCGCCAAGCCCACGTGGGCGCTGCGCAATTCGTCCAGCGTGAACAGCGGTGTAGAACCAAATTCCGTGATGTTGGCCAGGATAGGCACGTTGACGGCCTTGGCGAACGTGGCGTACATGTCCAGGTCCGTGATCGCTTCCGGGAAGATCATGTCGGCGCCCGCCTCGACACAGGCGACGGCGCGTTCCAATGCCGCTTCCAGGCCATCGACGGCCAACGCATCGGTGCGCGCCATGATGACGAAGTTCGGGTCGGTGCGCGCATCGACGGCGGCCTTGATACGGTCGACCATTTCCTCCTTGCTGACGATTTCCTTGCCCGGACGATGACCGCAGCGCTTGGCGCCCACCTGGTCTTCGATGTGCAAGCCGGCAGCGCCGAACTTGATCATCGATTTCACGGTGCGCGCCACGTTGAAGGCGGAAGAACCGAAGCCCGTGTCGGCATCGACCAGCAGCGGCAGGTCGCATACGTCGGTGATGCGACGGATATCGGTCAGGACGTCGTCCAGGCTGGAAATGCCCAGGTCGGGCAAGCCCAGCGAGCCGGCCGCGACGCCGCCGCCAGACAAATAAATAGCTTTATAGCCGGCACGCTTGGCCAGCAAGGCGTGGTTGGCGTTAATGGCGCCAACGACTTGCAAGGGGGATTCTTCCTGGACGGCCTTGCGAAATGCGGCACCTGCGGAGTATTGAGTCATGTCTTCACCTTATGGGATTCGGGTCGTCCCGAATGTTTCATGGACTTGCTATGAGCATCAGTATTGCAAATGCCGTGCCAGCACCTTGCGCGTGCCCGGGAAGGGTGCCACAGCATGGTGAGATACGAGGGGAAATGGCCTGTATCGGCGGCTGCGCACGCTCACGCAGCAGGACAGCGCTGCCGCGTTAAGTGTAAGCGGTGTTTCATTTTTGTTTCAACTATTTCAGTTGAAACAAATGTTTGAAACATGCAACACGCAACACGCAATCATTGCCGAAGCCAAAGCAGGCGCTCGATCAGCCGGCAATCAGGGGGGGCGAAAGACGCTGCGGTGCGCAGCAGTAATTGAATGAAAAACAGCCGGCGGGCGCCGGCTGCAGCAGTACTGGAAAACCAGGAATCAAGACTCGGGGCTCAGGCCAGGCGTACCAGCGGGTTGGCGATGATGTTGTCGATCTGGCGCACCGCCTCTTCGCAGGCGGCGGCAATGGCGCCCTCCTCGTCGTCGCGCACGAACTGCATGGTCGAGCCTTCGAACACTTCCAGGCCTTCCGCAGTGGCGCGTTCGATGTCGCAACTGGCCGACCATTTGCCGTCGCTGGCGGGCACGGCCAAGGGAACGATTTCCCAGCCTTTGTAGTGAATTTTAGAACTGCTACCCATACGGTGCCTCCTTCGTGACTGACTCAATAATGGAAATCGTAGCATGAAGCGCAGCTGGTAGCGACGTGTTTCAGGCAGCAGCACGTGCTCAGGCTCACTTTCGGACGAAACGATTTGCGCTGGCTCAAGGACGCAACAGATTATCCACTTCCGTCCTCGCCACTTCCAAGCCGGCCGTGCAAGCCGTCTCGGGCGCCGCGTAGCCGCCCAAGGTGCGGCTACGCGTAATCGCTTGCGCCGCCGTCTCGCCTTCGCGCTGCAGGCGGTAAGTAAAATCCCACAAATCGTCATGATCTTTTTGCGCGGTGACCGACATCGTAAAACCGCGGTACTCTTCGCTGCGTGCAGTGGTATCGTCCATGAGCTCTCCTTGTCAAAAAGAGCTTAGCACGCGGCAAGCGCGAGGGTGCGCACGACTGGGACAGACGTTGACGCGCACGCTTATCTGTTTTCCGCATGGAAAATGTCAGTTTCCAACATTTTTTAGCCTACACTGACGATATAATGTTCTTCCCTGTCCGTCCCTTGCCGCCGCGATGACCCCACAAATCCAAGCCTTCTTCGACCCCGCCACCGCCACCGTCACCTATGTCGTGTATGAAGCCGATGGCCGCGACTGCGCCATCATCGACTCCGTGCTCGACTACGATCCGAAGGCCGGCCGCACCTCGACCACCTCGGCCGACAAGGTGATCGCCTTCGTGCGCGAACACGGCTTGCAATGCCGCTGGCTGCTGGAAACGCATGCGCATGCCGACCACCTATCGGCCGCGCCCTACCTGCAGCAGCAACTGGGCGGCGACGTGGCCATCGGCGCCGCCATCCAGACGGTGCAACGCGCCTTCGCCGCCGTCTACCACCAGGATGCGGCCAAGGCCGACGGTTCGCAGTTCGACCAGTTATTTGCACCCGACCAGGTATTTCATATTGGCCAGTTGGAAGTGCGCGCCCTGCACGTGCCCGGCCATACGCCGGCCGACCTGGCTTACCAGATCGGCGATGCGGTGTTTGTGGGCGACACCTTGTTCATGCCGGACGTGGGCTCGGCCCGCTGCGACTTTCCCGGCGGCTCGGCATCCCTGCTGTACCGCTCCGTGCGGCGCCTGCTATCGCTGCCGCCGCAAACGCGGCTGTTCATGTGCCACGACTACCCGCCCAACGGCCGCGCGCCGCGCTGGGAAGTGACGGTGGCCGAACAGCGTGCCAGTAACATCCATTTGCGCGACGGCATCACGGAAGAACAATTCGTGGCCATGCGCACGGGCCGTGACGCCACGCTGGACATGCCGACATTGATCTTGCCCGCCATCCAGGTCAATATCAACGCGGGCAAGCTGCCCGAGCCGGAAGACAATGGCGTGCGCTACCTCAAGATACCGCTGGACGCGATCTGACTCCGCCCGCACTTCTGTAGACGCACCTCCTTTATTGTCACCACGCAAGTTCCACCTCAGGCAAGGCGCATGCAGTGCAGATCGCCTGAGCTTGCTTGGGCGAAAACATTGCCGTCCTGCTATGGTTGAGCTTAGTCCATGATGCGGCTGGCCCCATGCAGGGCCATTCGCAGCAAGGCGACTTCATTTAGTCCTGCTGCGGCGCGCGCCCAATCTCGCCGTCGATATTGGCCAGGAACCAGGCTAGCGACGACATCAGCGCCACGTTGCGCTTCAGGTTCTCCGGGTCGACCTTATCCAGGGTGTCGGCCGGCGTATGGTGGTAGTGGAAATAGCTGTGAGTATCGACCAGTGGCTCGAAACTGGGCACGCCGCCCGTTTCCAGGCGGTGCAAGTCGCCCGTGCCCAGCGCATCGCGGCGCGTGAAGGCGTGCGCGCCCATCGCTTGCAGGGCGGCGCGCAGGGGCGCGAAGAGTTTTTCCGACTTCGCTTCCACGCTGGCGAGGATGCCGAACGGGCGCCCGGCGCCGCTGTCCATCTCGATGGCCGCATATTGTTTGCCGAGCGCCTGCTTGTGGGCCTCGAAATACGCCTGCCCGCCACGCCCGCCGTTTTCCTCGTTCATCCAGGCGATCACGCGGATGGTGCGGCGCGGACGGTAGTCGAGCTTTTTCAGGGTTTCCACCACGCCCATGGCCGCCACCACACCCGCGCCGTCGTCGTGCGCGCCCGTGGCCAGATCCCAGGAATCAAGGTGACCCGAGACCACCACCACTTCGTCGGCTTTGTCCGTACCCGGCCAGTCGGCGATCACGTTGTAGCTGTCCGCGTCGGGCAGGTTTTGCGGCGTCAGTGTCAGGTGCATTTTCAGAGGCCCGCGCGCAGCCAGACGGGCGATCAGCAAGGCGTCTTCCACCGTGACGGCGGCGGCAGGAATGCGTTTGTTGTCATCGAGCCCCGTAGCGCCCGCGTGCGGGATGCGGAAGTTGGCGCCGCCGATCGAGCGTACCAGCGCGGCAGCCGCGCCCAGTTCGGCCGCCGCCTTCGGTCCATTGAAACGAAAGCGCGAGCCCTGGCCGTAAGTGACGCCAGCCAGGCCGCGCTCGGCCATCTCCTGGTCGAACGGCGTATCGATCAGCACGATAGCGCCCTTCACTTGCGCTGCGCGCGCCTTGAGTTCCTCGAAGCTTTTGACGATGATAAGGGGCGCCGTCAGGCCGGCAGCCGGGGTGGCACCCGAGCCGCCCAGGGCGGTGAGCACCACGCGCTGCGAGACGCCCTGCGGACGGCCGGCGTAATCGACGATTTCCGCCGTCTCCACGCCGCGCACCCAGTGCGGCACTTTCACGGGCTGCAAGGTGACGCTGGCGCCCAGTTGGCGCATGGCCTCGGCCACCTGCTGCACGGCGGCGGCGGCGCCGGCCGAGCCGGACAGGCGTGGGCCGATCAAATCGGTCATGTCGGCCAGGCGCGCATACGCCCAGTCGCTTTGCAGCGCCGTATCGCGCACCTGCGCCAGCGCTTGCGGCGCATTGCCTGGCGCGCCAGCCAAGGCGCCGGCGCTGGCGATACAGCCAAGGGCGAGGGTAATGGCGAAGCATAAAGAGGGACGGCGCAGTGGCGCGCCAGTGGGGTTGGTATGCATGTAATTCCAATTCCAGTCAACAAGGTCGAAGCGGGTGCAGCGTGGCCATGGGCAAAGCAAGGCAAGGTTTTCTACGATAGCGTATTTGTTCTGTCATTGCAGCAACTTTTGCGCATTCGATTGGCGCCTCCCGCCACAGTCGATTACCATGCAGAGCATGATCGCTACCGGATACCGCCATGCTCAAGGGAACCCTCTGCACCGTCCGGCATGTGCAGGCCGCCGACCTCAATACCTATATTGCGCTCGTCAACGACCTGCCCTCGCGCGGCGAGTTTTTCTCCATGCAGTTCAAGTCGCCCGAAGCCATGCGGCGCGATTTCCTGCAATCGGGCTTTGTCACCGAGGATAGCGAATTATTCCTCATCGAAGACAAGGCGCAGCACATCATCGGCACGATCACGCATTTCAAGAGCCGCACGCCAACCGCGCGCGAGATCGGCTATCGCCTGTTCGAGCGGCAGCGCGACGGGCGCGGCTACATCAGCGAAGCGACGCGCCTGCTGGTCGACTACCTGTTCAAGGCTCATCCCTATCACCGGCTGGAACTGCTGATGGACCCGCTGAACATCGGTTCCGAGCGCATCGCGCAAAAGAACGGTTTTACCCAGGAAGGCTTGCTGCGCCAGGCATTCTTTATTAATGGCGTGATGCGCGATGTCAAAATGTACAGCCTGCTTCGGCCCGAATGGCAGGCGCGCATGCCCTGACTTGTTACCCTCGCGGCGGGAATGTAAGGAGTTGTATTAGACGTGGAACAAGCTTGTGACAGCAGCTATAGTCCACTCCATGCAGATCATTGTGATCTCGCCGCAATGGAAGGAAATGCCATGTTAAACAAAAAACTGCTGGGTGCGGCAATGGTAGCGGCGGTGGTGGCGTCTTCGGCCGCAGTTGCCGGTGACCGCAACTTCAATACCGTTGCAGGCGCCGTCGTCGGAGCAGCCATTGGCAACAGCACCGGCGGGGGTAACGGCGCGATCGTCGGCGGCGTGCTTGGCGCGGCCATCGGCAACAGCATCAGCACGCGTGACCGCCATGACCGCTACGACCGCTACGATCGCTACGACAGCCGTGGCGGCTATCACGGCAACTACCGCGAAACCTATTATGCGCCGCAGCCGCGGCCGCGACCGGTCTACTACGCCCCGGCGCCGCAGCCAGTGTACTACGCGCCACCACCGCGCTACTACGGCCCGCCGGCTGTCATCTATGTACAGCCGGGTCGCGGCCACTACCGCGACCATGGCCGCCGCGACTACCATGAACGCGAGCGTGACCATGGTTGGGACCATCGCCGCTAAGGACTGCCCCGCACCTGCACCATGAAAAACCTGCGCCAGCCTGCTGCCGCAGGTTTTTTTGTTATTTTTGTTAGATAAGCAAGGTATCGCCGACGCACAATTTCGGCTAAGCTGTGTTCTATGATCAACATTACTGGCCGTCTCGACCGCAGCAACCGATGCATTTAATCCAAGACGCGCTCGACTTCGGTCCCTGGCTCGATGCTGCCGCCGGCAGCAGCGTGGGTGCCGGCCCGGCGCCACGGCGCGAGAACCAGGATAATTTCCTGCTGATCGATGCCAGCGGCCACGCCGTTTGCCTATCGCAGCAGGCGCCATTGCACTGCCAGGTGCCGGGCTGGCCGCGCGGCCATGTGCGCGCCGCCGTACTCGATGGCATGGGCGGCCACGGCCAGGGTCGCGAGGCGGCGGAAGCGGCCGTGCAAGGCTTGCTGGGCGTGCCCGCCTGCGGCGATACGGCCAGCCTGGCAGCCAGACTGGACCAATTGCATACGCGCTTGCAAGACAATTTTTCCAGGGCAGCACCGGCCCAGGCGCGTCCGCCAGGCACCACCCTGACCTTGCTGGAAATACCGCCCGGCGAAGCGCCACTGCTGTATCACGTGGGCGATTCACGCCTGTATGAACTTGTTGACGGCCTAGCCAACATCCTCACCGTCGACCACGTGCCAGCCACCGCGTACGCCATGCGCGGCGCGCTAGACGAGGCGCGCTGGCGCGCTGCCGTGCATGGCGAGCACCATCCGCAAATATCGCAGGCTTTTATTTTAGGCAATGCCATCAGTGACAGCTGGCAACTGGCCAAGCCCCTGCGCGGCCTCGATGCATCCACCTTGCCATCCTTTCTGGCGCACCTGGGCGACCGCCGCGTGCTACGCGTGCGCCCCGGCGCCCACTATGTGCTGGCCAGCGACGGCTTCTGGGCCTGCGACGATCCGCTGGCCCTCATTGCCCGCTGGCCAGCCTTGTGCGCCGGCAAGACTGCAGCCCAAGCCGTCAGTGCCTTGTTTGACGACTTCCTGTCGCGACCACCAAAAGGCTTGCATAGCGATAACATCACCTTGCTGGCGCTGCGTTTCGGTGCCGCTTTCAGCGGCCCAGGCGGCTAGCTGCCAGATAACCGGCCGTGGCCGACACGGCCGACAACACGCTGCCCCAGGCCATGTCGAGCACCGTCAAGCCCAGCGGCCAGCCGCGCAAAGTGGCATAGTTGCTCAAATCGTAGGTACCGTAAGCAAGCAGTCCCAGCAGCGCGCCCAGTGCTGCCGCCGTGCGCGCACGGCGCGCGCGCAGGCCAGGCAGGATGGCAAAGACCAGCAACCCCGCCACGTACAGCAGATAAAACAGGATGGCCGGCGCCCAGCGGGGCGACTGCGCCAATAGCGGCCCCAACGCTGCGGCGTACACGGAGGGCATCAGCACTCCCAGCCACAGGGCATCGATGGCCAGGAATACACACAAGGTGGCACCATAGGCTATGGCAAGCTGGAACGGACGTTGGACAGGCATGGTCATCTTTCGGAGTCAGGCGGCGTGTGAAGGTTGCGCAGGTAACGCTGCGCCAGCATACTACCAAACGCCATCAGGTTCGGATGGCGGGCACTGAAATGGGCAGCCGTCGCAGGCGCGTGGTGACGGGAAAAAATGCATGACATGTTAAAATAGCATGTCAATAAATGCATGAAATATTCTTTTATGCAATAGTTTCCGCAACATGTGTTGTGAGGTGTCAGCAAAGACATCAATTTGGCTAAAAAGAGCGTGTTCCGCGCTGCGAAAGTTGCCAAGCCGGAGCAAAAGCGCGTAAGCTCTTGGCTAACACTGAGGGCAATATGTCCCCGCTCGATTCGAGTCAAAATGTCATGAAAAAATGCAGCAACCCGGAGCACCCGCACTGTACGTTCTGGGTCTTGCCTGGGGATACAGTATGCGCGGGCAACCACCCGCAAGCAACGACTACTCCCAGCAGCTATGACCTGTTGTCCGCACTGCGCAACGCCCGTTCCGAACCATCGGCAACGGCGTTAGCGCACGCCCGGGCACATGACGCTGCCTTGCAAGGCGTGAAGTGCGTCGTGTCGCCCCCGGCCGCGCCGCCGACGCTCAGGCCCGCTCCCGCTCCTGCCCCCGCCGCCGCAGCGGCGCTCCCGGCCTACCAGCCAGCGCAAGCCCATCTGCACATCAGCGGCTTTGATCCCCGCGCGGCAGGCGGACGGCAAACGCTGAAAATGGCATTGCGCGGCATGAGCACGGCCTGCGCACCACAACTGACGCTGCGCCTGCGCTCGGAGCTGATCCCGCGCGGCCATGTACAGCATGATTTCGTGCGCACCACGCGCGGCGACTGGCGCCCCGTGTTTGTCGAGTTCTCCTCGCGCAACAAGGAACATGGGCAATACCAGATCGAAGTCGAAGTGCATAGCCACGTCGATGGCGCGGTGGCGCAGAAATGGGTCTGCACCTTCGTCATCCTGGTGCCGCGCCGCGACGCCACCCTGACGGAAATTCATCAAATCTTCCTCAGCACGCACAAGAACGTGCGCGTGATGGCCGACGACGCCTCGATCGCCCGCGTGACCGGTGGCGACGGCTGCAACCTCGACGTGACGGCGCGCAATGCCGGCATCGCCCACGTCGACTTGTCGGCGCCGCAAGGCAAGATCGACATGGGTTTTACCACCATTGCCTGGGACGAGGAATTGATCGAAGTCGACTTGCCCGCCGCCAGCCACTGCCATCCTCACCCGAGCCAGGCCGCCTGTCTCGTCAATGCGGCGCCGGAAGCGGGCGAACAACGCCAAATCCGCCTGTTCGCACTGGAAGAATGCCTGTTGGGCCGCTTCGAGCTGGTGGACCCGGAAGCGGACGTACTGCTCAGCCATTTCGGTCCCGACGGCCAGGACAACAATGGCCTGACGCGCCGCCTGTCGGGCCGCCATGCCATCATCCGGCGCAGCGGGCAAGGCTTTGAAATCGAGGACGTGTCGCGCTATGGCATGCTGCTCGACGGCGTGTGGCCGGGCAAGCACAAGCCCGTCGCCCTGCGCCTGGGCATGCGCATCGAATTGTCCGCCAGCATCAAGGGCATCGTCGTGCTCTGCGTGACGGCCATCCTTGCGCACGGCGTGATCCTGCACCGCATTGACCACGGCGCGCGCGCCGAATGTTTTTACCTGCTGCTGCCGGAAGCCCAGCCCTCGCCGGCCACCCACCTGGCCACGCCGCAAGCGAGCTGCCTGCCCTTACTATTCCACCGCAATGGCGGTTTCTGGCACCGCGATAGCGCCACTGGCAAGGACACAGCACTGGCACCGGCCACCGCTCTGGATAAACTCAGCGGCTTCGCGCGGCACAAGCGCTTCGCCAGCGAACCGTATCCGGAATGCTGGATCATCCGCACCGAAGGCGCGGCGCTGTGCGATAGCAACAGCGCACTGACCGCATAGCCCCCCCTCCATACGCCAGCGCCTGAAAAAACGTCTGACGGCTATCTGCCATAGGCACACGCTTTTCAAGGCAATAGCTGCGCCCATCAACCGACTGCTTCCAGTATCGCGCGCTCTGCGCCACTACCTTATCAGGAACACAATGCACTTGCGCGGCCAGCATGGCGTGACGGACTGCCTGGCAAGACCCTCCGACACATAATTTAACAAATTATCGCCATATATTCTGCAAATACTCCCCATTCACGCCCGTGGATACTGTATATTCATCCAGTTAATATCCCTCGCATTTCACAAAGCGTCCGCGTGACGTTTAACATTTCCTATGGCTTCCAACAAAGCGCATCATGCGACCGGTTGGGCGGCCGGCGTGATCGCCGCAGCCCTCGTCGCACACGCTGACGCCGGTGGCCCCTATCAAGTGCTGAGCATGCTCGCCTTTGTCATGGGAGCACTCGGCGGCACGGCGCCGGACTGGCTGGAAGTAGCCTGGTGGGCACGCACGCACCGGCTATGGATCACGCACCGCACCTGGACCCACTGGGGCCTGGCCTGGATCGCCCTGCTCGTCTACACCTACCTGCAATTGCCGCATCACTTCTGGGCACCGCCCCTGTTTGGCTTTGCCGCCGGCGGCATCATGCATCTGCTGGCCGACTGGCCCAATCCGCTGGGCGTGCCTTGGATTTTCCGCCGCCACTCGCTGCGCTGGTGGAAAAGCGGTCGCCACGACCTCATCGTCATCATGGCCGCCTGGCTGGCCGCCAGCGTCGTGGCCGATCACGTATTTTTTGAGGGCATCCACCTGCGGCGCACCCTGCTGGCGCTCAGCAGCCTGCTGCACTGGTCCGCCGGCGCACTCCAAGCGGCCTGGGAGGATCTGCAACAGTGGCAGCAGCGCTGGCGCCTGGGCGACTGACGCCCGTTGACGCCAGCCGGTGGCAGTGATCAAGCCAGACGCCCCTGCAGGGGGCTAGCTTGCAGGACGCAACGGCGCCTTCGGCAACGCAATGAACTCCGTCTCGCCCGGCACTCGCCCCATGCGCTGGGCGCTCCAGTCATCGGCCGCCTGCGCCAAGCGCTCCTTGCTCGATGAGACGAAGTTCCAGAACAGGAAGCGGTGGCTATCGAGCGGCTCGCCGCCGATGACAACAAACTGCACTGGGCCGCTGCCTGCCACCACCACCGGTGCGGCGCCTCCCTCAAGCAAGGCCATGCTGTGCGGCAGCAACGCCACGCCATCGATCAATATCTGTCCGCTGATCGGGTAGATCGCCGCTTCCGCCGGCAAGCCCTCCAGCAGCAGCGCCTTGCCCGCCTGCAGCGCCACGTCCAGGTACAAGGTCTGCATGTAAGTGCGCACGGGCGAGCTCTGACCAAAGGCCGTGCCAATCAACACTTTCACGATAGCGCCATCGAGCGGCACGACGGGAATGTCGGCCTGCGGCGTGTGCGTGAAACTCGGCTCATCCTCTTCATGCGCCTTTGGCAGCGCGGCCCACAGCTGCAAGCCATGCGTGCGATGCGGCTGGCCAGCAAGGTCGTGCGGCGTGCGCTCGGAATGCACGATGCCGCTCCCGGCCGTCATCAAGTTGATGGCGCCCGGTTCGATGCGCTGGTAGGAACCGATGCTGTCGCGGTGGTCGATCGCGCCCTCGAACAAATAGGTGACGGTGGCCAAGCCAATATGCGGATGCGGGCGCACGTCGTGGTTGGCGTCGGGCGCGACGTCGATGGGACCGAAATGGTCAAAGAAAATGAAGGGTCCGACGGCCTGCTTGACAGCCGAGGGCAGCAGACGGCGCACGACGAAGCCGCCGCCGAGATCCTTTTCATGGCTCTTCAGGATGGCCACGCTCATGCCAGCACCGTCGTCACTTCGGTGGTAACGGCCGTCATCAGCTTGTGCAGCGGGCATTTGCCGGCTGCGGCCAGCAATTCCTGGCGCTGCGCGTCGCTCAAGTCACCGCTCAGATGCACGGTGGCGGCCAGGCGATACACGCCCTTGCGCTCTTCGCTGGCATCGCGCTCGGTCGACACTTCCACGTGTTCCAGGGGAATACCCTTGTGTTTGGCGTACCAGACGACGGTGAGCGCCTTGCAGGCCGACAGGGCCGCGTCATACAGGTCGTGCGGCGACGGACCGGCATCGCCGCCGCCCTCTGCCACCGAGACGTCGGCGGAAATGATATGGTCGCGCACGTGCACGATGTGGCGCATGGCTTGCGACTGGTCGCGGATGGCGGTGATGGTCATGGCGTTCCTCGCGGCGTTTGGAAAGCCACAATGTACACCGTTTGCCCGCTTGGCGCAGTCGACTCGGGGCCCGCAGGGGCAGACAGACGGACAGCATGGACAGCGGGCGGTGTTTGAACACGCGCACTCGAGCATCGTCAAGATGCATGCAGCATGCAGCATGCAGCAGTATCACTTCCTTGCCAACATGATGGCATGCCTCCCCTAATCGAGCGTGCGCGCCACGCGAAAGCCCACGATGTCGTTCGACAGCACGGTGGAAAAACCGTTGCGCAGGGCCGAGCGCAGATAGCGCGGATGGTACAGCCAGGAACCGCCGCGCAGGACGCGCCGGCTGCTGTCGCTACCGCTTTCCCATGCGCTGCCATCAGCGGGCGCGCCGGCGTAATTATCATGCACCACGTCCTGCACCCATTCCCACACATTGCCATGCATGTCGAACAAGCCCCATGAATTGGGCGCGAAGGTGCCCAGCGCGCTGGTGCCGCCCCGGTACACGCCGCGCGGGCCGCCGTTATAGACATACAGGCCGTCGTAGTTGGCTTGCTCGGTGCTGATCGTGTCGCCCACGTTGAAGGCCGTGCGCGTGCCGGCGCGGCAAGCGTATTCCCACTCAGCTTCGCTGGGCAGGCGGTAATGCCGCCCGGTGCGCGCGCTCAGCCAGGCCAGGTATAGCTGCGCGTCATTCCAGCTTACGCCGACCACCGGATGCTGGTCGTTCTGCACGAAACCGGGATTGTCCCAGTCCGTTTCCGAACCACCCACCCATTGCGTCGCCTGCACAAAGGTGCGCCATTCGCCCACACTGACAGGGTGGCGCGCCAGCGCAAACGGTCGTTCGATGCCAACCCAGTGCTGCGGTGTCTCGCGCCCCAGCCAAGCCTGTTGCGAGCCGGCCTCGATGGCGACCTTGTGCTCCATCTCGTGCGCGCCCATCTGAAAGCGACCGCTGGGAATGAGCACCAATTCCGGCCCCTGCCCCGCGCCATCGAGGAAAGCATCGCGCAAGATGCCTTCGGCATTGGCCACCGGCCCCACGTGCTGCGCTTCTGCTGCCGGCGCCGGTGCCGGCACCGGCGCCGGTGCCGGCACCGGCGCCGGGGCAGTCGCGGCAACGGCGCGGCTGGCCTCTTGCCTGCGCGCGCGTTCCTGCTCGGCGCGATACGCCGCCTCCGCCTTGGCGACGATAGCCTTGCGCTGCAATTGCTGATGCTGCTGCAAGGCGCTGGCGGCATCGGCTTCGCGGCGCGCGCGCAACTGGCCGCGCAGCGCTTCCTTGCGCAGCTTGCGCGCCTCTTCCGCTTCGACATGGCGCTGCGCTTCCTGCTCGCGGCGCAGTTTATCCTGCCGCTGCTTTTCCAGCGCGGCGGCCTCGATTTCCGCCTTGCGCCGCAGGTCCAGTTCTTCCTGGCGCGCACGTGCTTCCCTCAGCGCCGCTTCGCGGGCCTGCTCGGCCGCCACTGCCGCTTCCTTTTGCTGCTGCGCAGCGCGCGCCTGCTGCTGGCGCGCCTGCTCGGCCAGCTCCTCGGGCGATGGTCCGACGGCACGCTCCAGTGCTTCCAGCAAGGCTTGCACCGATTGTGGACGCAATGGCGCTGTCATGGAAAAGCCGTTCTGCAGCACTTGCCACTGTTGCGCGTTGAGCGCTTGCGGCTTCGAGGGAAGATGGCTGGCGCCACGCGCATCGTCGAAGGGCATGCGCCCTTCGAGCATCTGGTAAATCATCACCGCCACTGCATACACGTCCTGGCGCGGACTGGGCTGGCGCTGGTGTGCGCCCGCCTCCGGTGCCCGATACCCGTGCGTGCCCGCATTCGGCGTTTCCAGCCCCAGGCTGCTGCCCGCATTGCGCACGCGTGTAGCGATGCCGTAATCGAGCAGCTTGATGTCGCCTTTCGCGGTCAGGAAGACATTGCCTGGCTTGATGTCGCGGTGCACCAGCTTGTGCTTTTCCCACGCATACGACAGGGCATCGGCCACCGGCTGCAGCAATTGCTGCACCGTCGACAACGACAGCGCACCCTGGCGCCCCAGATAGTGCTCGAGGTCTTCGCCATCGAGGCACTCCATGATGATGAAATAACTGGCCGTGGCAGGGTCCTGCGCCCATTCGTAGACGCGCACGATGTTTTCATGCGCAAGCTTCCTCGCCTGCGTGGCTTCCTCGATCAGCAGCTTGGCGTGCGTGGCGCTCTGCGTCAGTTGCGGCGGCAAAATCTTCAGCGCCACCATTTCGCTGCTGCCCAGCTCCGCGTGGGTGGCCAGGTCAGTGGCTTGCCAGACTTGCCCCATGCCGCCCGTGCCAAGCAGGCGTTCAAGCCGGTAGCGGCGGTTTTGCGGGCCGATTTCCTGGCCTGCCATGAAGCCCAGTTCCGTGCCCTGGCGCACGGGCAGCGGTACGGGCATGGCGCCCGGCGGCGCGTACTCGGCATCGAGGATGGCGTTCTTGCGGCGTTCAAATTCTTGCTCGCTGAGCAGCCCATCGTCATGCAGGGCGCGCAGTTCGCGCAGTTTATCTCGTGCTTTTTGCATCATCAGGGGTGATACGCTTCCATCAAGGCTGCAGGGCAACGCCGCAGGCGGCGCAAAATTGATCTTCAGGATGGCCCACGCGCTGCGCATGCCCGTTCTTGCAGCGCAGCGGTGCCGCGCTGGCGGCGCCTGGCTGCAGCGCCTGCGCCACGGCCACGCCCAGCTGCACCTGCGCCGACAGGCCATGCGCATGCGCCGCATTGTGCAGCGTGATCAGGTCGAGCTGCTGGCGCCGTTCACGCTCAAACTGGCCGTCCAGGTAGCTGCGCTCCTGCGCCACGCTATCGTGCGCCATGCGTATCGCATCCTGCGGCGCGATACTGTTCTCGGCTGCCGCCAGCGCCGCCAGCGCGTGGATCTGTTCGGCGCTCATGCCCGCCTGCAGCTGCGCCTTCAACACTTGCGCCAGCGCGGCCGCATTTTGCCCGGCGGCCATGGCTACCTTGCCAGTGTCGCTCAAAGAACCGATCTTCTCAATGCGCTCGATGTCGATGCGCGCCAGTTCGGCCGCATGCGCCTGCTGCGCCAGCAGGGCGTCGTATTCCCCCTTCCAGCGCGCGTAATCGCTTTCGCGCTGCTGCGCCATGGCCTGCAAGTCGCGCTGCCATTGCGCTTCCTGTTCCAGCTGGCGCAGCTGCTGGCGCTGCTCCTCGATGGCCAATGCGTCGCGCTGCGCCAGCTGCGACTGCTGCTGCAGTTGGCGCGCATGCACGCCATCAGCCTCGATGGTGCGCAGCAGTTTTTCCTGCTGCGCGATGGCATCCTCGCGCGCGCCGCCACGCCGAAGCGCCGCCACTTTTTCCGCAATTTCTGCCGCCTGCACTTGGGCCGCTTCATCCTTGTGGGCCTCGGCGCGCAGCAGTTCGCGCTGGCGCGCCAGCTGCATCTGGTCTTCCCACTCCTGCACCCGCTCGGCCTCGCGCTTGCGCGCGGCATTGACCAGCATCAGCCCCTGCCAGGCGGCTTGGTGCTGCTCCGCCTCCAGTTGCGCCTCGCGCTGGGCCGCATCCGCTTGCGCCCGGCGCAGGCGCGCCAGTTGGGTGCGGCGGCCCGTCTCGTCATCGATCAACAGCGCGCTTTCGATCTGCTGCGCGATCGACTGCAAGTGCACTTGATGGGTAAAGCGCTGCTGCGCCAACTGGAGCTGTTCGCGCCCATGCAACTGCGACAGTTCCAGCTCGCTGCGCATCTTGATGGCGGCCAGCGCGCGCACGTGTTCCCAGTTGGCTGCTTCATCGGCGCGCTGCGCGCCCTTTTGTGCCAGCTCCTGTTCCAGTTCGCCCAGCGCCAGCGCGGCGCCATGTTCAAGCGCCTGGCGCCGCGACTTCGCTTCGAGGATGCGGCCATACAGGTCGATCTGGCGCCCGCGCAGCGCTTGCAGGCGCTCCGCTTCCTGGTGCCCCAGCTCCGCCTTTTCCAGCGTCGCATCCTGTTGCAGTTCGGCGCGCCGGTGCGCATGGCGCGCCGCCAGTTCTTCACGGCCGATGCGCTGCCTTTCTTCTGCGTCATACAGCTGGTCGAGCTGCTGCATGCGTTCCAGGCTGTGCTGTTCCAATTGCTGCGACGCCAAGCCGCCCAGCCACAGCGTGCCGATGCAGGCACCAGTGTCGCCCTTGCCCTCGCTCTCGCGCTTGTCGTGGCGCAGGCTGAGGGTCTCCACGTGCGCCACGGCCAGGCCGCTAGGCGCCAGGCGCTGGGTCAGGGACGATTGCAGGCGTTCGTTCAATTCGGGCCGCAAATCGGCATTCGCGTCCATCTCGCGCAGCACCCGGCTGCCGATGAATTCGAGCACAATCTGGCGCACCGATGGCAGCAGCAAGGCGTGCAGATGCGCGCGCGTGACGGCGCCTGGCGCACGCATGAACTGGCGCGCGAACGCATCGGACTGGCCCAGCCCGATATCGACGCGCAGGGACGCGGTGACGTTCAGCAACTCCGCGCTGGCCAGGCCAGGCAAGTCGAATTCCAGGCTCACAGCATCGGCGCGCGCGATCAGCACTTCGGCCGGACGCGCCGGCAACAGCGCCGGCAGTCGGGCAAAGAAGGCGGCGCTGTCATAGCTGCCAACCGGTACCAGGGTGAAAGCGTCCGACTGCACGATCCAGGCGCGCGACTCGGCGGGCACCTGCAAGCGGCGCGCTGCATTGCCGAACAGCGAGGACAACTCGCGCACGCCAAAAAATAGAGCCAGTTGCCCATCAGCAAGATGCCATTGATTGGCATGCAGCACCGCATCGCTGTCGGGAGCGCCCAGTGACAAGCCGCATTGCGCGCAATAGCAGGCGGCCGCGCCGTTCTTATGCTCGCAGCGCGGACAGCGGGCGCCGCCAAAACCAAACAATTGGAACATGTGTGACTCCTGATGAAAATGATTGCGCGCGCAAGTGTGCGCAACACGGCTGCCATGCCGATTCTAGCAGGCCAGCTGGCGCTGCACCTTGCGCGCGCCAAGCGTGCAATCCATGCGGCAATATGTGATGCAAGACATGACGCACAGCAAGCGCACAACACTGCATAGTGTCAAATAATGCCATAGGGCAATTGCATTCATATGCCAGGATACAGGGCTAATTAGGCCTCAATTCAAGCGCTCGCCCACCAGTCCCGGGACGGCATTTCAGCGCCGTTTTTCTGCAAGCCATGCCGCCAAAACTACGCCTGGTCGCATGCGCATGGCGCACCGGCGCACGCTACGCTACAGTGCAGACATCGCCAACCGCCCACCCGACAGGACCGATCATGAACACGCCAAAAAACACCTTGAAAAACATGGAAGCCATCTTCACCATCGCCGTTGCCATCGCCTGCGGTGCCAGCTATGCCAGCTACGCCAGTTTCACCCAGCCAACAGCTGCCGTCACGAGCGCTGCGGTACAAACCGGCGCCATTCCCGTGGTGGTGGTCAGCGCCAAGCGCATGACGGAACAAGAAAAGAAAATCTCGCTGATCGAAGAACGGCAAGCCTTGCTGGCCAATGCCAGCGCCAGCGCCTTGTGAGCCGTCCATGCTGACGCCAGGGCGCCATTGCTCTCGGCCACGCAGACACAGTATTGTGTCAGTTGTAAGAAGTTGCATCAAAGGCGATCAGCGCGCCGACAAGTGGCTATAGTCCATTTCACGCAATTACCGAAATGGAGCACCGCATGACACCCATCGCACTCTACGCAGCAGCCATGCTTGCCGTCAGCACCGCGGCCTTCTTGCCCGCGCAGGCGACAGCACAGAATCAGCTCGGCGTGAGCATTGTCGTTGGCAACGCCCCGCCTCCGCCACGGTTTGAAAGCGCGCCCGCGCCGCGCGCCGGCTATGTCTGGGCGCCAGGCTACTGGAACTGGGACGGGCAGCGCCATGTCTGGAGCGGCGGCAAATGGCTGCGCGAACGCGGCGGCCAGCAGTATCGCCACGCCGCCTGGAGACAAGAGAACAATCACTGGCGCCTGGAGCGTGGTGACTGGGTCGCCGCGCAAGTGCAGCCCCGCCGTGAGTAACACCTGAGTAAAACTACTGCGCGGCAGTCGCTCGCTACGGTGCTGTCGGGCGTCGCACGATAGCAGGAACGACAAACCGGCCTTGTCATTGTCCCGACACATCTCTGTATTAGAATCGCGCGACGATCAATCATACTGCGCGAGAAAGATTCACGATGGCAAAGGAAACTGCCGGTTTCACCTACGGTTCGGACACCTCGGGCCTGGTTTGGGGCTTCCTGTTTGACCGCGAAGCGCAGCCGCTGGCGCTGGACTCGGCCGCCGCAGGCGCTTGGCTGGCCGATGGCGCGGCCAGGCCGGTGCAGCAATTTGTCTGGCTGCACTTCAATTTGTCGCATGCAGCCAGCGAAAAATGGCTGATGACGCATACGCAGCTGGCCGACGAATTCTATGAAACCCTGCACCAGGGTTCGCGCTCGACGCGCATCGAACAGGCGGAAAACACCCTGATCGCGGTGGTCAACGATGTGGTACACAATTTTTCATTCGAAGCGTCCGACATTTCCACCATGTGGGCCAGCGTGGAGCAAAACCTCGTCATCACGGCGCGCCGCGCGCCGCTGCAGTCGATAGAACGCCTGCGCCAGGCGGTCATCAAGAACCACGAGCCTATCCGTTCGTCGGTGGAACTGATGATCCATCTGCTGCGCGACCAGGCCGACGTATTGGTCAACATCGTGCGCGATGCCGTGGCGCGGGTCGACGATATTGAAGACCACTTGCTGGCCGGACGCCTGGTGCCCAAGCGCGAAGACCTGGGCGCCATGCGGCGCGTGCTGGTGCGCCTGCAGCGCCTGCTGGCGCCGGAACCGGCGGCCCTGTTCCGTCTGCTGCAACGCCCGCCCGCGTGGGTTTCCGAGCTGGACAGCCTGGAACTGCGCCAGTCAACGGAGGAATTTTCCGTCGTACTCAGCGATATGTCATCCTTGCAGGAGCGCATCAAGCTGCTGCAAGAAGAGATTGCCGCAAGCGTCAACGAGGAAAACAGCCGCAGCCTGTTCGTGCTGACCATCGTCACTGTGCTGGCCTTGCCGATCAATATCATCGCCGGCATGCTGGGCATGAATGTGGGGGGAATTCCGCTGGCGCAACACCCGCAGGGTTTCTGGATTATCGTGGCCATCATCCTCACGTTTACCGTCGTGGCGGGATGGCTGGTGGTGCGCGTGCAACGCAACAATTAATGCTTAAAAACTCGGCCAGACGGGCGAACGGCAGGCGCCGTCCGCCATCGCTGCTTAGCGGTGATACTCACCGGCACGTTCAGGCTGATACACGATTTCCTCGATCTTCACCTTCACCACGCCGCCGGGCATGGGCCAGGCGATGCTGTCGCCTATGGACAAGCCCAGCAGTGCGCTGCCGACCGGTGCCAGTACGGAAATGCGGTCGGCCTGGCCTTCCACATCCTTCGGATATACGAGCGTCAGGCAGAACTCATCCTTGTTTTCTACCGTGAAGCGCACGGTAGAATTCATCGTCACCACGGTGGGCGGTATTTCTTGCGGCTCGAGCACCTCGGCACGGCCCAGCTCATCGAGCAAGGCGACCTTGTCCGGCGACAAATTATTTCCCAAGGCATACAACAACGCTTCGAGTCGTTCCAGGTCTTGTGACGACAAAATAATTTTTGGTTTTATTTCCAAGATATCCTCACTATTCATCATTAGGGCGACGTCCGGTTTTGCTGGCGGCAGCGTGCTTGGCTGCGCCAGACAAAACAAACAGCATTAGAACGTCCATCATCAGCAGATTATGGACGAACTCTCGGAGCAAGGCCATAGCGTTCTCGCATTACTCATTAAAATTTATTAAAATCAATGACTTGCAATGACGAATGCAAACAAAGAATGCATCCATGCCAGGACGGCTGAAACCCATCCAATTACTCTTCATTGCACTTTTTTCCGGCAGCATATTTTCAGGAGAAAATACGCCATCAAAAAAAAGGCTGCCAATCAAGCTTGCATAATTATTAGAAAAATACGCGCCGCTTATTGCGCCTCACTTATCGCCTTGCAAGCGACAAGCGGCCTGTACCATGGCCAATAAATTGCCGCGCGCCCTGTACTTTCGCACTACAAAATGACAAAATGTCGGTCTTAACAACACGTTGAGAGTTCCGGCTCACTTCGGTTTTCATCAGACTGGAACGTAAAGTATGGCAGGGCAAGGCGGAATCACATGGGCCGGCGGCAAGCGAGCCCGGCAGGAGAGTGCGTCATGATGACGCCATTGATGCTGCCCTCGGTGCCCTTGCCCGGTGACCGGATAGCCAGGCTGAACCTGGTCGCCGCAGCCGGCATGCTGGCCATGGCCAGCCTGCTGCTGATCTTCTTTCAGTTATTTTCCCTCCAGACCTCTTTGCAGCGCAACCTGCTCATCCAGGCCGAGATGCTGGCGCCAGCGGCTACCCGGGCCATGCGCCAGGACGATCGTCTTGCGGCGCAACTGCTGCTCGCCCCCCTCGCCGCCGCCCCCCATATCGAACAAGCGCTGCTCTATAGTCCGTATGGCACGCCATTTGCCCGCTATGCACGCAGCGCCAGCGATGCCGCGCCCACAGCGCCGCGCAGCGGCCTGCAGATCGACTACCTGAACGGCAGCGCGGCCCAGCTCCTGGTCTTGCCCGGCGGCGGCGCACTATATCTGCGCGCCAGCCTGACGCCGCTGTTCGGCAGCCTGGCGCAATTTTCCGCCTTCACCCTGCTCGTTTGCCTGTGTGCATTCGGCCTGACGCTGCTGATGGTGCGCCGCACACGCACCGCCGCCCAGCAAGCAGAAACCCATTTGCACTACCTGGCCCACGTCGACCCTGTCACGCAACTGCCGAACCGCCATGAATTCAACAGCGCCCTTGCCTACGCGCTGACGCGCGCTGACCGCCAGGACAGCAGCGTGGGACTGCTGCTGCTAGACCTCGACAACTTCAAGGTGGTCAACGATACGCTGGGCCACCACTGTGGCGACCAACTGCTGAAACTCGTTGCCGAGCGCCTGGTGTCGATCCTGCGCAGCGCCGACATCATCTGCCGCATAGGCGGCGACGAATTCGTCGTCATCGTCGAACCGGCAGACGACGCCTCGGAATTGGCCAGCGTGGCGCGCAAGGTCCTGGCCGTGCTGGCTGCGCCGTTTGCGCTCGAAGGCCACCAGCTGTATGTCAGCGCCAGCATCGGCGTGAGTCTGTATCCATTCGATGCGCAGGACGTCACCACCCTGACGCGCAATGCCGACACGGCCATGTACCATGCCAAGCACCAAGGCAAGAACCGCTACGCCGTGTTCCAGTCAGAAATGGAATTGCGCGCCCAACGCCGCCTGCGCATCGAGGCGAACCTGCGCCGCGCGCTGCAAAACGAGGAACTGTATCTGCACTACCAGCCGCAAATCGACTTGCGCAGCGGACGTATTGTCGGCGTGGAAGCGCTGATACGCTGGCATTGCCGCGAAATGGGGCAGCTCAGCCCCAGCGAATTCATTCCCGTGGCAGAGGAAAGCGGCATCATCGTCGAACTCGGACGCTGGGTGCTGCAAAGCGCCTGCCGCCAGGCGGCTCTCTGGTGCAAGGCCGGCCTGCTCGATTCGCTCGAACACGTGGCCGTCAACCTGTCGGCCTGCCAGGCGCGCGACCCGGGATTGATGGATGATATCCGCGCCATCCTGCACGAAACGCAGCTGCCGCATGGCTTGCTGGAGCTGGAAATTACGGAAGGGGTATTGATGGACAATATCCACGCCAACGTGGAATTGATGCGGCGCCTGCAGGAAACTGGCATCCATCTGTCGGTCGACGATTTCGGCACCGGCTATTCCTCGATGTCCTACCTGAAGCGCCTGCCCATCGATCAATTGAAAATCGACCGCAGCTTCGTGCACGACTTGCCAGGAGAAGGTGAAGCTATCGTCACGGCCATCATCGCCATGGCGCACAGCCTGCATCTGAAAGTGGTGGCCGAAGGCGTGGAAACGCTGCAGCAAGTGGAGTTTTTAAGAAAGGCTGGCTGCGACAACGTGCAGGGCTACTTCTTTGCACGCCCGATGACGGCGGCGCAGTTGACGGCATTGCTGCTGGAGCGGCGCGATTGGAGCACGCGCACGATCGTGCCGGCGTAGGGCCTGAACCCAAGTGCAAGGACTGGGGTCGTACCCTCAGGGTACGACCCCGGCTGTCGATGGGTCTGACCCGGTACTTAAGCCAGCTTGGCCGAATGCTCGCGCGTCGCGTGGAACGTCAGCTTCGGCCAACGCTCTTGCGTCAAACGCAAGTTCACGCCCGACGTGGCCAGGTAAGCCATGTTGCCAGCCGCATCATAGGCCACGTTGTGACCCAAGGCATCCTCGAAATCCTGCAAGACGCGCTTATCGTCGCAGCTGACCCAGCGCGCGCTGCTGATGCTGGTGCCCTCGAACACGGCATCGACGCCATATTCGTTCAGCAAACGACTGGCCACGACTTCAAACTGCAGCACGCCGACGGCGCCCAGTACCAGTTCGCCGCCCTGCACCGGCTTGAAGACCTGTACTGCACCCTCTTCGCCCAACTGCTGCAAGCCCTTGTGCAACTGCTTGATTTTCAGGGGATTACGGATGCGCACGGAGCGGAAGAAATCTGGCGCAAAGTAGGGGATGCCGGTGAAGGTCAGCATCTCGCCTTCGGAAAAACTGTCGCCGATCTGCATGTTGCCGTGGTTTGGCAAGCCGATGATATCGCCCGCATACGCCTCTTCCACCTGTTCGCGCGAGGATGCCATGAAGGTCACCACGTTCGACACCTTGATCTCGCGCCCCAGGCGCAAGTGCTTGACCTTCATGCCGCGCTCGAAACGTCCCGAGCACACACGCAAGAAGGCGATGCGGTCGCGGTGCGCCGGGTCCATATTGGCCTGGATCTTGAAGACGAAACCGGTAAACGGCTGTTCGGACGGCGCTATCGAGCGCACGGTCGCATCGCGCTCGCGCGGCGCCGGTGCCCAGTCGACCAGCGCGGATAGAATCTCGCGCACGCCGAAGTTGTTGATGGCCGAACCGAAGAACACGGGGGTCTGCACGCCGGAGAGAAATTGCTCCAGGTTGAACGGGTTCGAGGCGCCGTGCACCAGCTCCACTTCCATGCGCAACTGGTCCATCTCCAGCGGGAACATCTCTTGCAGGCGCGGATTGTCGATGCCTTTGATGATCTCGAAGGCGCCGTCAGCTTTTTCTTCGCCGGCCTTGAACAGCATGATCTCGTCGTTCAGCAGGTGATACACGCCGCGGAAGTTCTTGCCCATGCCGATGGGCCAGGTGACGGGCGCGCACTGAATCTTCAGCACCGATTCGAGTTCGTCGAGCAGGTCCAGCGGATCGCGCGTCTCGCGGTCCATCTTGTTCATGAACGTGACGATGGGCGTATTGCGCATGCGGCACACGGCCAGCAGCTTGATCGTCTGCGCTTCCACGCCCTTGGCCGCATCGATCACCATCAGCGCCGAGTCGACGGCCGTCAGCACGCGGTAGGTGTCTTCCGAGAAGTCCTGGTGGCCCGGGGTGTCGAGCAGGTTGACGACGTGGTCGCGAAATTCGAACTGCATCACCGAAGAAGCGACGGAAATGCCGCGCTGCTTCTCGATCTCCATCCAGTCCGACGTCGCATGGCGGCCCGATTTACGCGCCTTGACAGTACCGGCCATCTGGATCGCGCCCGAGAACAGCAGCAGTTTTTCCGTCAGGGTAGTCTTACCCGCATCCGGGTGGGAAATGATGCCGAAGGTGCGGCGGCGCTGCACTTCGCGCGCGATCATGGCAGGAGCTTTGCTGCTGACTGACGCCGCAGCGTTGCCCGCATTATCGCTGGAATCGGGGGTAGTAATGTCGTTCTCGTTGGCCATATTGGTGACCATAATATGGCCCTCGCAAAAAACCCTCGATTTTACAGAAGGATCGCCCTTCCGTGTGAACTGCTTCACTCTGGCGCACGGCAAAATTAATGACACGCCCAGGCCACAGGGTCGTGCATTTCATCAAGGGGTCACAATCTACAGGCAACATTGCACTGCACCAATGCTGTCACCCATCCTGGAAAATCGATGAAAATCCTCCTCACGCCCGCCATCCGACTCATGCAGCGCCTGCGCTTGCTACCCAAATTCATGCTTGTCTGCCTGGTCTTCCTGCTGCCGCTGGCACTCGCGACGACCCTGCTGATCTCGGAGCTAGGCAAGTCGCTGGCCCAGGCGCAGGATGCGCAACGGGGCGTGGCCTATGTGCGCCAACTGCAGGACGTTACACGCTTGCTGCAGCAGCGGCGCGGGCTCGAACACTTGCGCCTGAGCGGCAAGGCGAGCATGAACAATACGGCATTGAATGCGCGCATCACGACGACGCTGGTCGACTTGGGACGCTTGCCCGCAGGCGCAGGCCTGCCCCAGGCGGCCGAGCTGACACAGCAGTGGCAAGCCCTGCTGGGCCGCCAGGCGGGCCTGGCGGCACGCGACAGCTACGCGGCGCACACGGCGCTGCTGCGCCAGGCGGCCAAACTGGGCCAGTTGGTGGCCGACCGCTCGCACCTGAGCCTGGACCCGGATGCGGGTGCCAACCACCTGAGCGCCGTCTTCACGGCCACCCTGCCCGACTTGGCCGAGAGCCTGTCCGACATCGCCGGGCGCGGCGCCGCCTACATCGACACGGGCCTGTTCGAAGCAAACGAAGACCAACTCGTCAACGCCAACGCCCTGATCGCGCGCCACGAACTGGAGCGCCTGCCAGCGCGCTTCGACGAAATCATCGCCGCCGAGCCAGCCTTGCAGGCCAGCTTGCAAGGCGCACTGAAAGCCGTGCCGGTGGCGCTGGCCTTCCTCGAACGCAACAAGAATGAAGTGATGAATTCCTACAACCAGAGCTCGGGCGCGCAATTCCACGCGGCCGGCATGCAAGCCATCGACGCCTTGCAGACGCTCTCCGGCACCGCCGCCACCGGCCTGGACAGCCTGCTGGCGCAGCGCATTGCCCGCGATGAGGCGCGCCGAGGCCTGATCCTGGCCGCCATGCTGCTGGTGCTGCTGGCCGCCGCTTACCTGTGCGCTGGCTTTTATGCTGCCTTCGCGCGCGACGTAGCACAATTGCGCCTGGCCGTCGGCGCGGCGGCGGCGGGCGACCTGTCGCAACGCATCACCTCGCAGGCGCAGGACGAAATCGGCGACTTGGTACGCGACTTTGGCGCCATGACGCACGGCCTGGCCACCCTGGTGCAGGAAATCCGCGGCGGCGCGGCCATCATCGCCGCCGCTGGCGCCGATATCGCCCAGGGCAACGCCGCCCTATCCGGCCATACGGCCACGCAAGCCGATGCGCTGGGCGCCACCGTGGACTCGATGCGCGAACTGACGGCCACCGTCGGGCGCAACGAAGCGCACGTAGGACAGGGACGCACACTGGTGGCGACGGCTGCCGAGGTGGCCCTGCGCGGCGGCAAAACGGTGGGCGCCGTGGTCGAGACGATGGCCTCGATCAAGGCAAGTTCGCACAAGATCGTCGATATCATTGGCGTCATCAACGGCATCGCCTTCCAGACCAATATCCTGGCCCTGAACGCAGCCGTGGAAGCGGCACGCGCTGGCGAACAAGGACGCGGCTTTGCCGTCGTCGCCTCTGAGGTGCGCAGCCTGGCGCAGCGCTCAAACGAGGCGGCGCTGGAAATCAAGCGCCTGATCGGCGATTCCGTGGCCACCGTCGATGCGGGCGGTGATCTCGTCAATGCCGCCGGCAGCACCATGCGGCAAGTCGTCGATGCCGTACAACAAGTAGCGCTGGTGATCGGGCGCATCAGCAGCGCCGGCGCCGAGCAGAATAGCGAAATCGCCCGCATCAACCAGGCGCTGGCGCAAATCGATGACATGACACGCCAGAACGCCGGCCTGGTCGACGAGGCGCGCACTGGTTCCCAGCGCCTGCACCAGGAAGGCGAGGCGCTGACGCAGGCCGTCAGCCGTTTCCGCTTGAGCGAACACAATGTGCCTGACGCGCGCCAGGCAAGCCTGCGCGGCGGCTTGCCCAGCGTACGCCCGGCCGGCCTGCGCAGCGCCAACAAGCCTCGCGTGTTATCACAAAATCGTACAGGACGGCGCGAGGATCAACAGTCAAACGTGCGCACGTAGGACAAGGACTACATTTTTACCTCAAATGAGACTACAAAGTGGCGACTGCTAATCTTATGTTCGCCACTTACATAAGCTTTTAAAGTAGCTACATCGCGATCTGCAGCGCGCGCTCGATAAAATCGCCGTCACCACATGGGTACGGCAGCTTTTTTTTGATCAGCAACGCGGCAGTCGCACTCCGATGTAAAAAGCCTGTGAGGAATACTATGAGCCATACTCAACTTATCGCCCCGATCCAAAAGAACCAGTTGCTGCCGCGCAGCATGCCGGCGGCCGGACGGGAAATCAAGCTTGCGTCGCGGGTTAGCCTCAGCAGTGCTCAACAGAATGAGTTACTGGCCGCCCTGCCGCGCGCCGCGCTCGAATCGCTGTTCGAAGGCCTGGAACTGGTGGAACTGCCTTTCGGCAAGGAACTGTACGCCTACGGTCATCATCTCGAGTACAGCTATTTCCCCACCACCGCCATCATTTCGCTGCTGTATGTGATGGAAGACGGCGCCACGACGGAAATCGCCGTCGTCGGTCATGAAGGCGTGGCTGGTGCCTCGCTGCTGGCCGGCGAGCGCGCCATGTGCACGGCCGTCGTGCAAAGTGCCGGCTACGGTTACCGCCTCAAAACGCAAAGCTTGCGCGACGCCTTCAATCAAGGCGGCGCCCTGCCGCAGTTGCTAATGCGCTATACCAACGCCCTGTTTGCGCAAATGGCGCAAAATGCGGTCGGCGGGCGCCATAGCTCGATCGAGCAAAAACTCTGCCGCTGGCTGCTTGACCGCCTGGATCGCTCGCCATCGAACGAATTGAAAGTGACGCAAGAACTCATTTCCATCATGCTGGGCGTGCGCCGCGAAAGCATCACGGCCGCTGCCGGCAAGCTGCAAGAAGAAGGCTTGATCCACTATCGCCGCGGCAATATCACGGTGCTGGACCGCGCTGGCCTCGAATGCTATGCGGGCGAGTGCTACAAGGTCGCCAAGACGGAATACGACCGCTTGCTGCGCGACGTTTCGCGCTGCTAATGCGCGGCTGATCTGAATAGGCAGACTAGATAGAAAAATGGCCGGGCTATATGCCCGGCCATTTTTACGTTCATTACGTTCATTACGTCCATGTAGCGTCAGGCGCCGCCATCTTCGTCGATTTCTTCCGGTTCCGCCGTCAGCGGCAGCGGTATCAACGCTTCCACACACGTGCCCTTGCCGTCCGGCCCCTGGCGCACGGTGAGGGTGCCACCGAGCAGCAAGGCCCGCTCGCGCATGCCCAGCAAGCCGTGCGACATCGGTTTTTGCAGGGCATCTTCGCTGATGCCGATGCCGTCATCGATTACGCGCAGCACCAGGCCGTGTTCATTGCGTTTCAAGCTCACTGTGACCATGCCGGCACGCGCATATTTGAGGATATTGGTCAACGATTCCTGCACGATGCGAAACAGCGCGATCGTCAGCGTGGCTTCGCGATTGTCGATATTGATGGCCACGTCCGTTTCGCAACGCACAGAACTCATGCGCATGAAATCCTCGCAGTAGCTTTCGATGGCGGCGCATAGGCCCAGGTTGTCGAGCAGGCTGGGACGCAAATCTTCGACAATGCGCCGCTTCAGTTCCACCGTTTCGAGCAGGGTCGCCTTGGCGCGGCGCAGTTGCGCGGCCAATTCCGGCTGCGTGTGCGCCAGTTGCTGCGTGACGGCGCCCAGGTCCATGCTGATCGAGGTCAAATTGGCCCCCAATTCATCGTGCAACTCACGCGCCAGGCGCGCCTTTTCCACCTCATTGACGCTGATCAAATGGCGCGACAGCACGGATAACTGCTGCGTACGTTTGCTGACCGTCGACTCCAGGGTGTCATTGGCATTTTGCAAGGCATACTCGACGGCGGCGCGGTTCTGGAAGCTGCGCCGCACCAGCTGATAAAACATGATCAGCACGAGGATGGCCAGTGCATTGATACCGATACCAAGCAGCACGGCTTTCTGATACTCATGGTAAAAAGCGGCGCTGCCGGACGCCAGCGCTTCATTCTGTTCGCGCGTCATGATCACTACCTGCAGGCGGATTTCATCCATCGTGGCGCGGTCATCGGTCACGCGCGAGATATTGACGATTTCGGCCAGCCCACCCTGCTTGTAGACCTCGACTGACTCTTGCAGCATTAACATCTTACGACGGATCAAGCTTTTCAATTGGCCCAAGTTTTTCAGCTGCGTAGGACTGCCAGCAAGCAAAGTTTGCAGCTCATTAAATTCGTTTTCTATTTCGGTGATCGCGGTCTTCGACGGCCCCAGATACGTTTCGGAGCCAGAAATGAAATAGCCGCGCAAGCTGCTTTCCGCATCGAGCACGAGCACGTTCAGATACTGCAGGCGGTCTGCCACGCGAGCGCTCTGGCTCAGCAAGGCATTCGTGCCCTTCAGCGATTGCAGATTATGGAAGAGACTAAAACCATTGAGTACAAGCAAGAAGGCACAAGCCACGCACAGGATGGTCTTGTAGAGGGGCAGGCGGTGATGTGGGGCCGGTTCAACGGTAAAATACATCCTGATGGGCATCCTTAGCAAGGTTCGACACGGGAGAAAACACCGAAGCCGACCGATTATAATCCTCGCCACAGACTGCTGCACTGCACAAGTCGTACCCGGCTAGCTCGCTGAGCGATCATGCTGCCATGATCACACTGCCGGACTAGTCAAGCAAATTGTTTTTCATTGCGTAATAGGTCAAATCGCTGTTCGATTGCAAGCCCATTTTTTCCATGATGCGCGTACGGTAAGTACTCACCGTCTTGATGCTCAGTGACAAAGCGACACCGATATCGGACACGGTGGCGCCGCGCGCCAGGCGCAGGAAGACCTGGAATTCACGGTCCGACAGTTCTGTATGCAGGGCGGCATTCGTATCGCGGTCAAACGACTGCGCCAGCAACTCGCCCACCGTGGAACTGACGTAGCGCCGTCCCTGGAACACGGTACGCACGGCCGTCATCAGCTCATCGGCTTCGCATTCCTTGTTCAGATAGCCATTGGCGCCCATCTTGAACAGGTTCAAGGCGTATTGTTGCGCCGGATAGCCGCTGAGGATCAGCACCGGCAATTCAGGCTGGCCCTGGCGGATGGTGCGCAAGGTATCGATGCCGCTTTGATCGGGCATGGCTATATCGAGCAGCAATACATCGCAAATTTCGCGGCGGGCGATATCGAGCGCTTCCCGCCCGGTACCGGCTTCCGCCACCACACTGAAATCGTCAGACGACGAAAAAATCTGTTTGAATCCAGCTCGTACTATTTGGTGATCATCACAAATGGCAACGCGTATCATTGTTTCCCCTTAAATTTTCCTGGCATGGGAAAGACTACCGGAACCTGGATGCTGCTCCGGCTTAGCGTCACTAACAAAAACGCAACATTCGCATTATATTCAAAATATGGCGCACCCCAGGATACCGGGAGCAACCGGGCAGCTAGCCCATGCAATACAGTCAGCCGGTATCGGACAACTCCACCTATATTGGTACAAATCTTATTTTAGCAAGTTTAAAATCGCCATTAATTCATTGCGTATCCACGCGCGGTCCAGTGGTTCTTCCTGCGATACAACAGCCATGGCCAGCGGCAAAGGCAGCTCATTGACGATGCCATGCGATGCCCCACGGCTATCGAGTTTGTTGCGCGCGCCACTGATCGTAAAGCCTTGCTCATACAACAATTCGCGGATACGGCGTATCAGCAGCACCTCATGGTGCTGATAATAACGACGATTGCCACGTCGTTTGACCGGTTTTAGCTGAGAAAACTCCTGCTCCCAGTAGCGTAGTACATGCGGTTTGACGCCGCACAACTCGCTCACCTCACCGATCGTGAAATAACGTTTCGCCGGAATGGGCGGCAAGGCGATCAACTCGGTTTTACTGATGCGCTCGTTCATCGCCACTCACTCAGGCAGCACGCGCCAGCGGACTGGTCTCTTCGACCATGCTTTTCAGCTTCTGGCTCGCATGAAAGGTCACGACACGGCGTGCCGTGATGGGAATCTCTTCGCCCGTCTTCGGATTGCGGCCCGGCCGCTGCGGCTTGTCGCGCAACTGGAAATTGCCGAAACCGGACAGCTTGACGGCCTCGCCACGCTCGAGCGCATTGCGGATTTCATCGAAAAAGGTCTCGACCATATCTTTCGCTTCGCGCTTGTTCAGGCCCACTTGCTCGAACAACAGTTCAGCCAGTTCCGCCTTGGTCAAGGTGGGTAAATCTTTTTCCGCTTCCTGGCGCACTTTGGCAACCAGCATGGCCCGATGCAGATCGGCGGCCAGTGCGGATTGCAGTACGGCGGAATCAACGTCGCTATTATTAATTTTCCTGCCCTGCCTTTTCTGTACGCCCGAACCCGCCTTTCGGCAAGCTCGTCTACGGTTGACGACGCACTGGCCGTCACGCTAGGCGACGGCCAGTCCGGTAATTACGAACGCAGTTTCGCGTCGTGGCCCTGCTTGGCCGCATCGATCAGAACAGCCATCAGGCCATCGACGACATCGTCTTGCAGGGTATTTTGAGTATCTTGCAAGCTAATCCGGAAAGCAAGGCTTTTTTCATCCGCTTCCAATCCTTTTCCGCGATATTCATCAAATAAAACAATGGCTTGCACGATACGCACTGCTGCGCTTGCCTTGGCGGCAGCCTGGAAGCTGTCGAGCAAATCTTGCACCGCCACCGATTGCTTGACGACGACGGCCAGATCGCGACTGGCGCCTGGGAATTTCGAGATTTCCTGGTACACGGGCACGACGCGTTGCGTCAGGGCAGCGGCGTCGACTTCGAACAGCACGGGCGCCAGCGGCAAATCGTACTTTTGCATCCACCGCGGGTGCAATTCACCGATGAAACCGATCACCTTGCCATCGAGTTCCACGTTGGCCGAACGGCCAGGATGCAGGGCCGGGTGTTGCGCCTTGGTGAAACGCAACACCAGCGGCGCAAACAGTGCCTCCAGGTCCGCCTTCACGTCGAAGAAGTCGACCGTGCGCGCAGTCTGGCCCCACTGCTCGTCGGCGACCGCGCCGTAGGCCATGGCCGCCACACGCTTAGGCTGGGCGTAGCCGGCCACCGACAAGGGACCGTTTTCCACGCTGTCGTCGCGCTGGTAGATGGCGCCCACTTCGAAAATGCGCACGCGGTTGGTCTTGCGGTTCAGGTTGTAGCGCACGTTGGCGATCAGGCTGCCGATCAGCGAAGAACGCATCACGCTCATCTGGCTGGCGATCGGGTTCTGCAACTTGATGGGGTGCGTGTTGGCCGAGAAATCGCGCTCCCATGCCGTGTCGACAAAGCTCATGTTCACCACTTCCTGGAAGCCCAGGTCGGCCAGCGCATGGCGTACCGCAAACAGGGAGCGGGTATTTTCAGGTGCAATCTGCATCACGTTCGCCGCTACGGGCGGCAAGGTCGGGATGTTTTCAAAACCGTACACGCGCGCCACTTCCTCGATCAAGTCTTCCTCGATCTCGATGTCGAAACGGTAGCTGGGCGACGTCACGCAAAACACGCCGTCGGCCAGGGTGAATGGCAGGGCCAGGCGCGTGAAGATATCGGCGATCAGCGCGTCGTTGAGCGGCACGCCGATGACCTTTTGCGCGCGCGCCGTGCGCATCGACACCGGCTGGCGCTGCGGCAAGTTCACCACATGGTCGTCGACGGGGCCGACGGTGGTTGCCGGCGTGCCGCAAATTTCCACGATCAGGGCGGTGATGCGTTCGATGTGCTCGACGTTGGTGGCGAAATCGACACCGCGTTCGAAGCGGTGCGCCGCATCGGTAGAGAAATTCAAGCGGCGCGCGCGGCCTTGAATCGCGTTCGGCCACCAGAATGCCGCTTCCAGGTAGATGCTGTCCGTATCGTCCGATACGGAACTGGCGTCACCGCCCATGATGCCGGCCAGCGATTCGATTTCCTGCTCGTCGGCAATGACGCCTAGCCACTCGTCGACGGCGATGGTGTTGCCATTCAACAGCTTGACGGATTCGCCCGCCTTGCCCCAACGTACGTCGAGGCTACCGTGGATCTTCGCCAGGTCAAACACATGGCTAGGACGGCCCAGTTCCAGCATGACATAGTTGGAAATGTCGATCAGGGCCGACAGTGGACGCTGGCCGCTGCGCTCGAGGCGCTGCTTCATCCAGTCCGGCGTGGCGGCACGGGCGTTCAAGCCGCGGATGACACGGCCCGTGAAACGGCCGCACAGGTCCGGTGCGCTCACGGTCACTGGCAAGACTTCGTCACTGGAAACGGGCACGGTGCGGAACTGCGGCACATTCAAGGCCACGCCCGTGAGGGCCGACACTTCGCGTGCCACGCCAAGCACGGACAGGCAGTCCGCCTTGTTCGGCGTCAACTTGATGGTGAATTTCAAATCGTTGAGCGCAAAGTAATCGCGAAAATTCTGGCCGATCGGCGCGTCGTCCGGCAATTCCAGCAAGCCGGCGTTTTCTTCCGACAATTTCAATTCGCGCGCGGAGCACAGCATGCCTTGCGACTCGACGCCGCGCAGCTGGCCCACCTTGATTTCAAACGGCTTGCCGTCGGCGCCCGGCGGCAGCACGGCGCCGGCCATCGCGCAGACGACTTTCAAGCCTGGGCGCACGTTCGGCGCGCCGCAAACGATGTTGAGCATGGTGCCCGTGCCGACGTCGACCTGGCACACATTCAGGCGGTCCGCGTTCGGGTGTTTTTCCATCTCCAGGACCAAGCCTACCACCACGTTCGAGAATGGCGGGGCAACAGGATCAACGTCCTCGACTTCGAGACCGGACATGGTCAGCAGATGGGCCAGTTCGTCCGAAGTTATCTTCGGATCGACCATGGTACGGAGCCAGTTTTCGGAAAATTGCATAATCAAGCCTTCAAAGGGTCAAAGCTCACAGCGCGAGCGCACAGGCGCTCAAGCGCCATGAATCAAACGGAACAACGCTTAGTTGAATTGCTTCAGGAAACGCAAGTCGCCTTCATAGAACAGACGCAGGTCGTTGATGCCGTAGCGCAGCATCGTCAAGCGTTCCAGGCCGGAGCCGAAAGCAAAACCGATGAATTTCTCGGGATCGAGGCCGAAGTTCTTCACCACGCTCGGGTGCACCTGGCCGGCGCCCGACACTTCCAGCCAGCGGCCCTTCAAAGGACCAGAGCCAAAGGCGATGTCGATCTCGGCCGATGGTTCCGTGAACGGAAAGTACGACGGACGGAAACGCACTTGCAAGTCATCCGTTTCGAAGAAAGCCTTGACGAAATTCAGGTATACGCCCTTCAAGTCGGCAAAGCTGATGTCTTCGGCGATCCACAGGCCTTCGACCTGGTGGAACATCGGCGAATGGGTCGCATCGCTGTCGACGCGGTAAGTGCGACCCGGCGCGATGACCTTGATCGGCGGCGTGTGCGTGCGCGCATAGCGCACCTGCATCGGGCTGGTATGCGTGCGCAGCAGCAAGGGCTTGCCATCGGTGTCATTGCCATCGATATAGAAAGTGTCCTGCATGGAACGGGCGGGATGATTTTCCGGGCTATTGAGCGCCGTGAAGTTGGTCCAGTCGTTTTCGATTTCAGGGCCGTCAGCCACGTCGAAGCCGATCGAGCGGAAAATCTCTTCGACGCGTTCCCACGTGCGCATCACGGGATGGATGCCGCCGGGCATGCGGCCACGGCCTGGCAGGGTCACGTCGATCGCTTCAGCGTTCAGGCGGCCTTGCATTTGGGCATCGGCCAGCGCATCACGGCGCGCCGTCAGCGCGTCTTCGATCTGCACTTTGACGGCATTGATCAAGGCGCCTTGCGCCTTGCGCGCGTCCGGGTCGAGCTTGCCCAGACCCTTCATCATTTCGGTAATCTGGCCAGTCTTGCCCAAGTAGCGGGCTTTGGCGTTTTCAAGTGCGGCAGCGTCTGCGGCGGCGATAAAGTCAGCCTGGGCCGAGACGACGAGTTCTTCTAGGGAGTTCATGCGGCATTTCCTGTTTTGGACATCAATTCTGGACTTGCTTATCAAAAGTCCAACAATCAAAAACGGAAACGGGGCATAAGGTTTACACCCCTGCCCCGCTCTTTGTGACAACCGACCTAATCTGCTGCGCGTCGTGATTTACGGTTTGCGATGCTCACCGTACTTTCGTACGGTTGCGCTTCTCGACCGCAACTCCCTTCCGCTCGCGACGATTTTGTCAGTTGCCGTTCTAACGCCACCCTACGGATGACGTTGCGCAATCACCGTTGCTTACGCAGCGATTTTTGCTTTAACTGCGTTGACAATCGCAGCGAATGCTGGCTTGTCCATCACAGCCATATCGGCCAGGACTTTACGGTCCAGTTCGATATTTGCTTTTTTCAAGCCGTTCATGAATACGCTGTACGTTACGCCATGCTCACGGGAAGCGGCGTTGATACGGGCGATCCACAGGCGGCGGAAAACACGCTTCTTGTTGCGGCGATCGCGGTAAGCGTATTGGCCAGCGCGCATAACTGCTTGCTTGGCAACACGGTATACACGGCTGCGGCGACCACGGTAGCCTTTAGCTTGAACAAGAATCTTTTTATGACGGGCACGAGCTGTAACCCCACGTTTTACTCTAGGCATAGTAACTCCTTAAATTGAGTGTGAGATTAAGCAGTCGGCATCATGCGGTAGACGGATTTCACGTCAGACGCAGCGACATTGGTGGTACCGCGCAGAGCGCGTTTCAGCTTGGTGGTTTTCTTGGTCAAGATGTGGCGTTTGAACGCATGACCACATTTAACAGTACCACCCGGGCGCACGCGAAAACGTTTTTTCGCAGAGCTTTTGGTCTTCATTTTAGGCATAGCAATCTGTCCTCTTACGGACAGCTCCATTTATAACAGGATTGCAGGTGGCAACACGACGCTGCGCTTAGATGCCTGCTTTCACATGTTGTGCAGCGGATGCGAGTCCGCTACAGTTCGCGCGGCCCACACATTGCTAAGCGGGCCGCACAAATTCTGCCTGGGATCTAGCATTGCACCAATGCAGGCACAGACTGCGTCGATCCACAGTAAAACACTATTGTAGCTTACTTCTTCTTCTTAGGCGAAAGAACCATGATCATTTGGCGGCCTTCCATCTTCGGGAACTGCTCGACCTGGCCATGCGGCTCCAGATCGGCTTTCAGACGTTCCAGCATGCGGAAGCCAATATCCTGATGCGCCATCTCACGACCGCGGAAACGCAGCGTGATTTTGGTTTTATCGCCATCCTCAAGGAACTTGATGAGATTACGCAACTTGATATTGTAGTCACCATCATCAGTCCCCGGACGGAATTTAACTTCCTTCACGAGGATGATCTTTTGCTTCAATTTGGCTTCGTGAGCTTTTTTCTGCTCCGAATACTTAAATTTGCCGTAGTCCATCAAACGGCACACCGGTGGCTGCGCTGTAGGCGCAATTTCCACCAGGTCGACGTTTGCCTCTTCCGCCAGGCGGAAGGCTTCAGCCAAACTTACGATACCGAGTGGCTCGTTATCGACCCCGCTTAAACGCATTTCAGGGGCAGTGATTTCGCCATTGATGCGATGTGACTTGTCAGTAGCTATTGTAGTTTCCTTTAAAAATCTTGTAAGACGGTCGTGCAGCGAGTTTCCTCGTCAGGCCTTGGTGTCGACTTCATGTTTGAGTCGCTCAATCAGGGCATCGACGGACATGACGCCCAGATCGACATTGCCCCGCGCCCGCACGGCCACTGTATTCGCATCCCGTTCTTTGTCGCCAATTACTAAGATGTAAGGCAATTTTTGTACGGAATGTTCACGTATTTTATAGGTAATCTTCTCGTTACGCAAATCGGCCTGTACGCGCAGCCCCGCTTTGCGCAGTTTTGTTGTAACTTCCTGTACATAGTCGGCTTGAGCGTCGGAAATATTCAACACCGACACTTGCACCGGCGCCAACCACAAGGGCATGGCGCCCGCATAGTGCTCGATCAGGATGCCGATGAAACGCTCCAAGGAACCCACGATCGCGCGGTGCAGCATGATCGGTACCTGGCGCGTGTTGTCGACGGCCACATATTCAGCACCCAGACGACCCGGCATCGACGGATCGATCTGCACGGTGCCCACTTGCCATGCGCGGCCCAGGCTGTCTTTCAGGTGATATTCGATCTTCGGACCATAAAACGCACCCTCGCCCGGCAATTCTGTCCATTCCACGCCACAGGCGCGCAAGGCCGAACGCAACGATTCCTCGGCGAAATCCCACGACTCTTCCGTGCCGATGCGATTATCGGGACGCAAGGCCAGTTTCACGTCGATATTCGTAAAGCCGAAAGCCGTGTACACATCCATCGCCTGCTGGTGGAAGGCCGTCACTTCGCCGGCAATCTGCTCTTCCAGGCAGAAGATGTGGCCATCATCTTGCGTAAAGCCGCGCACGCGCATCATGCCGTGCAAGGCACCCGATGGCTCATTGCGGTGGCATTGACCGAATTCGCCGTAGCGCAACGGCAAATCGCGGTAGCTGCGCATGCCATTGTTAAAAATCTGGATATGACCGGGGCAATTCATCGGCTTCAACGCATAGGCGCGGTTTTCCGATTCCGTGATAAACATGTTTTCACGGTAATTATCCCAGTGGCCGGTTTTTTCCCACAGACCACGGTCGAGAATTTGCGGCGCCTTGACTTCCTGGTAGCCGTTGACCTGGTACACATTACGCATGTATTGCTCGACCTGCTGCCAGATCGACCAGCCTTTCGGGTGCCAGAAGATCAGGCCCGGCGCTTCTTCCTGGAAATGGAAGAAGTCGAGCTGCTTGCCCAGCTTGCGGTGGTCGCGCTTTTCCGCCTCTTCCAGATTGTGCAAATACAGTTCCTGGTCTTCCTTCTTGGCCCAAGCCGTGCCGTAGATACGCTGCAGCATCTCGTTTTTCGAGTCGCCGCGCCAGTAGGCACCAGCGAGCTTCATCAGCTTGAATACTTTCAGCTTGCCCGTCGATGGCACGTGAGGGCCACGGCATAAGTCCGTAAACTTGCCTTCGGAATACAGCGACACTTCCTGGTCGGCCGGGATCGAAGCGATCAGCTCTGCCTTGTACGCTTCACCGATACTCTTGAAGTAGTCTATGGCTTCGTCGCGCGCCAGCACTTTGCGCGTGACTTGCTCATCCTTCTTGGCCAGCTCCGTCATTTTCTTTTCGATCGCCGTCAAATCTTCCGGCGTGAACGCACGCTTGTAGGCGAAGTCATAGTAAAAGCCGTTGTCGATCACGGGACCGATGGTCACTTGCGCGTCCGGGAATAACTCCTTGACGGCATACGCCAGCAAGTGGGCCGTCGAGTGGCGGATCACCTCCAGGCCATCGGCGTCCTTGTCCGTCACAATCGCCAGTTCCGCGTCTTGCTCGATCAGGTAAGAGGTGTCGACCAGCTTGCCGTCGACCTTGCCGGCCAGGGCAGCCTTGGCCAGGCCGGTACCAATATTGGCCGCAACCTGGGCCACGGTGACCGGGCCGTCGAATTGACGGGCGGAACCATCGGGAAGTCGGATTGTAAGCATATTGATCTCCATGTCGGCGCTGGCGCCAGGTAAAACTGCGGTGTGTAATGGGTAAAATAACTGAAAGGAAAACGCAGACGCAAAAAAACGCGGGCTAGCCGCGTTTTTCACTTTCTTGAGACAAAGGAAACCCGTTCGACTAGCGTCACTCCCAAAGCTTGGTAGTAGTTCGCGGTGTCATAACCGATTACCCTTTCTCTTTCACTGCATTCTGGTGGGCGGTGAGGAATTCGAATCCCCGACCCCTTGGATGTCGACCAAGTATTCTAACCAGCTGAACTAACCGCCCGTAAAACTTTTGTTGATCACTGTATTTCAAATGACCGCTCGCCGCTTGCGCCAGCTTGAAACTGCGTACTGCAAAATTCTGGTGGGCGGTGAGGAATTCGAATCCCCGACCCCTTGGATGTCGACCAAGTATTCTAACCAGCTGAACTAACCGCCCCGAAGACCAGCATTATAGAGAGGCTTTCCCAGAATGACAAGGGCTGTTTTGCAGGAAACTTTAATCTGTTTTTCACCCGCTTCCCGGGCGTCAGCCTGCTTAATACAGCGTCGGCCCGGCAGGCGCGAAATGCCGCTAGAATCGCGGCATGAACTCCACTCTATTGAACTGGCTGAAAACCCTGAGCCGCGTCTGCGGTTTCGAAACGGCCGATTCCTTCCCGCCCGGCCACGTCTATGCGCGCACGCGCTGGAATGGCGCGTACTTCGATATCGCGTCCGATGTCAAACCGGACGAGATGGAACGGCGCCTCTGCGCAGCCATCGTCAACACGCCCAGCGTCTTTGCCTATATCACCCATCCCACGCCGCGCATGCAGCGCGCGCTGCTGAACGTGATCCACGAACGGCTGCGGCGCCAGCCCGGCGCGGGTGCCACGGACCTGGTCTTGTTATTGATCGATGCCTACGCCAGCGCCCATACAATGGAAGCGGTGCCTGGCTTGCGCACCCTGATCTGCGACACGGCACAGGAAGACACGAATCTGCGCGTGCATGCCATCCTGGAATTGCTGGCGGGCACGCCGCGCGGGCTGGACGTGATCGACATGTAATGCTGGACAACATGCAATGATCGACTATTAGCTCAAGCGTGGTTGGCCGGCACATAGCGCGCCCGCAAGCGCATGAACGGCGCCTCCACCAAGCTATACAAGAGCCAGCCTGTGGCGATACTGAGCAGTATCATCACCAGCATGGCTGGCAGGCTGTCCGGTGCATAGCCCATATCGTGCAAGATCGGGCGCAGCAAGATGCACAGTTGCTTGTGCAACAAATAAATCGCATACGACCACAACGCCAGGCTGGCCGCGCCCGGCACGCGCAGTTGATAGAGCGTACTGGCGGGACTGAGCGCGGCGAGCAGCAGCACAGTGAAACTGGCAGCCAGGGCCGGATAGCCGAACACCGTCACACCATAGCCATAATGATCGGTGAGAAATACATACATTACGAGCGCCGTCGCAACGATTCCCGCCAGCAAGGTGCGGTTGCCGTGCGCCGTGAGGCGCGTCCAGGCGCGAGGGTGGTAATTTTTTAGCAGCGCCAGCGCCACGCCCGCTACCAGTTCGTCGCAGCGGCACCACGACGCGTAATAAATATATTTGTAATAGCCGAGACCGCCGCGCGGCACTTGCACATACTCATCCCATGCATAGGCGCGCAGCAGCATGCCGACAATACAGCTCGCTGTCACGGCCAACCAGGCCCATAGCAGCGACTTGCGGCAGGCGGCGACAAGCAAGGCCACGGCCGGCAACAGCACATAGAATTGCTCTTCCACGCACAGCGACCACGCATGCGAAAACGCCGTGCCCGGCGTCAAATTGATGTTTTGCGTAAATGTCAGCAATTTCCACAGGGGAAGCAGCGCGCTATCGCCGCGAAACGTGGGCCACAAATAATACAGCGCCAGCACGGCATAGAAACTGGGCAAAGTGCGCAGCAAACGCCGCGCATAGAAACGCGGCAGGGAAAAACCGTGCTCGCTGCGCAAGGCCGCAAAGATCTGGTTGCCGATCAGATAACCGCTGAGGGCAAAGAACAGGTCCACGCCCATCCAGCCGATTTCCCCCAAAAAACCAAACGCTGCGCCCTCACTGACGAACAGCACATAATGGTGCATGAAGACGAGCACGATGGCCAGCGCGCGCAAGGTATCGAGACCGTACAGGCGTGGAGAAGAGGAAGACGACATGGAGATCAACAAAGAAAAACAACGGTGGCGCCGATCATGCCATGACCAGGCCGGGCATGGTTAACTTCGTCATCACATTTTTAAGGGAGCCAGCGGCGAATCCCGCTAAAATAAGCCGACCCCGTTTTCCCTTCCAGCAACAGCATAGGATATGTCCAGCATGAGCAGCACACTCCACTTCAAATCCATCAACTACACGGGCCAAGGCAACGGCCCGCGCCTGATCGTCACCGGCGCCGTGCACGGCAATGAAACTTGCGGCACCAAGGGCATTGAGCGCGTGATGGCTGAACTCGACAGCGGCGCCCTCTCCATCGTGGCCGGCAGCGTCACCTTCGTGCCCATCACCAACCCACTGGCCTATGCCAAAGGCGTGCGCAGTGGCGAGCGCAACCTGAACCGCAATTTGTTTCCAAACGATAATGCACAGGATTTCGAAGACCGCATCGCCAACTGGCTGTGCCCATTGCTGGGCCAGCACGACGTACTGCTGGACTTGCACTCCTTCAATGCCGACAGCCAGCCCTTCGTCATGGTGGGGCCGCGCAACAACGATGGCCCGCTGCAACCATTCCAGCACGAAGACCAGGAACGCGCGCTGGCGCGCCGCCTGGGCGTGCGCCGCTTCGTCGATGGCTGGCTGCATGCGTATGGCCAGGGCGTGCAACGCCGCCTGGGCAATAGCGAGCAGGTGGGACTGGTCTTGCGCTACGGCGTAGGCACCACCGAATACATGCGCTCGACAGGTGGCTATGCCTTGACGCTGGAATGCGGCCAGCATGCCGACCCGGCTGCGCCAGATGTCGCCTACCGTGCCATCATGAATACCTTGGCCTTCCTCGGCTTCATTGATGCACCGCCACCGCCAGCCATCGCCGACGCCGACATGGAAGCGCTGAACATGGTCGTCGTGCATGACAAACTGCACGCGGATGACCGCTTCATCAAGACCTGGTGCAGCTTTGACAAGCTCAAACAGGGTGAGCAGATCGGCGTGCGCGCGGACGGCACGCCGGTGACGGCCGAATTCGATGCTTACATCCTCTTCCCGGACGTCAACGCGCAAGCCAATGCCGAGTGGTATTACCTGGCGCGGGTAGCCAACAGCTTTTAACTGATGACTAATGGCCGACGGACTTGGAGAACAGGTTAATCACCAGCACGCCGGCAATGATCAGCCCCAGGCCGATCAAGGCTGGCGTATCGAGGCTTTGCTTGAACCAGAACCAGCCCACGGCGGAAATGAGCACAATGCCCACGCCCGACCAGATGGCATACACGATGCCGGTAGGAATAACCTTCAAGGTCAGGGACAAACACCAGAAGGCAATGCCGTAACCGACCATCGTAATGATGCTGGGCCACAAGCGGCTGAAGCCGTCGGATGCCTTCAAGGCGCTGGTGGCGATGACTTCAGCGATGATGGCGATGGCCAAGTAGCAATACGTCATGGCGAGGCTCATGCGGCAGTCCTTTCAAGGTACATGGGAATAACAACGCCCTGCCCGCGCGCCGCCTGGTCGATCCGGCTGGCACGACGGCGCGGGCGCATCGGGGACAAGGAGCTTACTGCGGGCTGAGCAACTTCAAGCCCAGGATGCCGCACACGATCAGGGCGATGCAGGCAATGCGCGCGGCGCTGGCCGGTTCGCCCAGCACCATGATGCCAAAGATAGCCGTACCCACGGTGCCGATGCCGGTCCAGATGGCGTACGCCGTGCCCAGCGGCAAGGTGCGCAAGGCCAGACCCAGCAGCACCACGCTGCCCAGCATGGATACGGCCGTCAGCACCGATGGCAATAGACGGCTAAAACCGGCACTGTATTTGAGGCCGATGGCCCAGCCAATTTCCAGCAAACCTGCCAAGACCAGGATGATCCACGCCATACATATTCTCCCAAGGTGGCAGGGTCGTCCCCGCCATGCAGCCCCACATCGAGCGGGGCCGTCCCCAGGAGCAAAGCTCAAAGTATAGCATTGGCTAAAACCTCTTGCCTTCAGCACGCTTTGCACTTATATCGTAATATACCGATATTAAAATCCACAAAAGACGATACACACATCGTCGACAGACGAACATCGATGGGGGAACACACCATGGACATCGACGCCATCCACAAGGCGCTGGCCAATCCCGTACGCCGACAGATACTGCAATGGCTGAAGGAGCCAGAACAGCATTTCGCCCAGCAAGACCATCCGCTCGATTTCGGCGTCTGTGCCGGACTGATCGACCGGAAGCTGGGCCTGTCGCAATCGACGGTCTCGGCCCACCTGGCCACCTTGCAAAAGGCTGGCTTGATTTGCGCCAGAAAAGTCGGGCAGTGGAGTTTCTTCAAGCGCAATGAAGACACTATCGAGGCATTTCTGCAGCAGATGCAGCAAGGTTTATAAGCGCAGTCCCATTCATATCGCCGTCCGCGGCACTTTCGACAGGAAAGATAGCAATCATGACAACCTTATTCGACCCCATCACTATTGGCAGCCTGCAACTGAAAAACCGTATCATCATGGCGCCGTTGACGCGTTCGCGCGCCGACAATCCGGGCCGCGTGCCGAACGCCCTGATGGCTGAGTACTACACGCAGCGCGCTTCGGCCGGCATGATCATCTCCGAAGCGACGGCCGTCACGCCGCAGGGCGTGGGCTATGCCGCCACGCCAGGCATCTGGTCCGAAGAGCAGGTGGAAGGCTGGAAACACATCACCAAGGCGGTGCATGACGCAGGCGGCCTGATCGTGCTGCAACTGTGGCATGTGGGCCGCATTTCCGCGCCCGCCTTCCTCGATGGCGACTTGCCCGTGGCGCCCAGCGCCGTCAAGCCGGCCGGCCATGTCAGCCTGCTGCGCCCGAAACAGGAATTCGTCACACCGCGCGCGCTTGATGCGCAAGAGATTCCCGGCATCGTGGCAGCCTATCGCCTGGGCGCCGAGAATGCGAAAAAGGCCGGCTTCGACGGCGTGGAAATCCATGGTGCGAATGGTTACCTGCTCGACCAGTTTTTGCAAGACAGTACGAACTTGCGCACCGACAACTACGGCGGCTCGATTGAAAACCGCGCCCGTCTGATGCTGGAAGTGACCGATGCGTGCATCGCGGTATGGGGCGCCGACAAGGTGGGCATGCACCTGGCGCCGCGCCGCGACGCGCACGACATGGGCGACTCCGACCCAAAGGCCACCTTCGGCTATGCGGCGCGCGAGCTGGGCAAGCGCGGCATCGCCTTCATCTGCGCGCGCGAAGCGCTCGGTGAAGATCGCCTAGGCCCCTACCTGAAGCAGGAATTTGGCGGCGTCTACATTGCCAACGAAAAAATGGACAAACCGGCAGCGCTAGCCTTGTTGGCCAAGGGCGAAGCCGATGCCGTGGCCTTTGGCCTGTGGTTCATCGCCAACCCCGACCTGCCCATCCGCCTGCACAGCGACGCGCCATTGAATCAGCTGAACCCAGACACCCTGTATGCCCCCGATGCGGCCGGCTACACGGATTACCCGGCGCTGGCAGCACAGGCTTAAACAGCACTCCAGCAGACGGCAGCGCCACGACGGCGCTGCCGTCGGACCTTCGACGCCATCGGCAGCAGCAGCAGCAGCATCGTGCCGGCTGGCGCGCGATGACACGCTCCCCGTTTCAAAGAGCTCGGCCATCACTTTAGCCATCCGCGCATGCTCCCCTGCGACATCGTCGATATCGCTTCTCATACTGCGGCTGCCTCTCGGGCAGATCAACACCGCATCAAGTTTTGACCACATTATGCGCATTGAGTGCCCGCCAGAGTGGCTAAGCGTCGTTAAAATAGTCGCAACTATCGCCCCGACGCCGCATGAATAGCGGCCTCGGCTGCTTGTCGCCACCGCCAGCCGCGTATAAAATGCCTGCGCAGAATTTTTACTTCAAGGAAAATGGCCACCAGCGCCATCCGATTAAGAACAGTGTCACTGAAGGGTATCAATGGACGATTTATTTGTACAAGCGGGCGACTTGCCGACCTGGCACCAGCGCTGCGCCTTGCGCGTGCTGCACCTGTTTGGCTGGCGCATGCGCGCCCGCCCCCTGCCGGGGCCGCGCGGCATCGCCGTTGTCTACCCGCACACCTCGAACTGGGATTTCATGGTGGGCTTGTTCGGTAAATGGGCGCTATCGCTGCCGTTCCGCTGGCTGGCCAAGGATTCCCTGTTTCGCGGCCCGATGGGCAAGGTGCTGCGCTACCTGGGCGGCGAAGCCGTCGACCGCAGCACCACCAGCGGCACGATTCAACGCCAAGCCGAGCGCATGCTGGCCGCCGACTGGTACTGGCTGGCCATCACGCCGGAAGCGACGCGCAGCTACCGTCCGAATTGGAAAAGTGGCTTTTATCACCTGGCCCTGGCTGCCAAGGTGCCGCTACTGCTGGTCTACATCGACTACCCGAACAAAGTGCTGGGCGTCGTCGACCATTTATACTTGACCGGCGACAAGGACGCCGACATGGCCGCCATCGCGGCCGTGTATGCGGGCCACCAGGGCTTGCACCCTGAAAAAGCGGCACCCATCGTGCTGTCCGACAAGCGCCCCGGCGCTTAAGCAAGCCCCATCAACACCAGGCCGGCGGCCGTCAAAGCCACGCCGGCGACACGCAGCACGCGCTCGGCCAGCACCTGGCCGACAAAACGCCCCGCACACAGCAGCATGGCCGAAGCGAGCATAAAGCCGCACGCGGCCGAGGCTGCGGGTAATTCCTGGCCATGCGCATTCCCATGCGCCAGAGCGAACATGCCCACTAACAACATACCCAGCCAGTTCGGCAAGGCCAGCGCCAACGCGATGGCCAATCCCAGCAGCGCCACCGTGGCGGCGATGCCCGTTTCCAGGCCGGCAATACGCCAGCCCGCCATGCCGGCCAGCGCACCGAACAGCATCATGCCGAGAAAGATGGCGGGCTGGGCCAGGCTGCGACGCTGCTGGCCGCCCCATATACCCAAGCCCAGCATGGCCAGCAAATGGTCGATGCCCGTCAATGGATGGGCGAAACCAGCCAGCAAGCCGGCACTGTCGCCGTGGCCGGAATGGGCCATGGCAGGCAAAGCGAGCAAATACAATGCGGCCACAGTAGCCGTTTTTATCATCCGTCTTGCGCTCATTGCAGCTCCTTGCCTGGTTGGTCGAGCAGACCTTGCTCGCGGATAAAATCAATGACGACCTGCACGCCGTCGCCGCTGCGCAGATTCGTCAACACAAAGGGGCGCTCGCCGCGCATGCGTTTGGCATCCTGCGCCATCACGTCCAGGTTGGCGCCCACATACGGCGCCAGGTCCGTCTTGTTGATAATGAGCAAATCGGAGCGCGTGATGCCGGGGCCGCCCTTGCGCGGGATTTTTTCGCCGCCAGCCACATCGATCACGTAGATCGTCAAATCCGACAGTTCCGGACTGAAGGTAGCGGCCAGGTTATCGCCGCCAGATTCGACCAGGATCAGGTCGAGGTTCGGAAAATCTGCCTGCATGCGCGCGATGGCCTCCAGGTTGATGGAGGCGTCTTCGCGGATGGCCGTGTGCGGGCAGCCGCCCGTCTCCACGCCCATCAGGCGCTCGGCCGGCAAGGCGTCCGCGCGCAGCAGGATTTCCATGTCTTCCTTGGTGTAGATGTCATTCGTGATGACGGCCATGTCATAGCGTTCGCGCATGCCCTTGCACAGCATTTCGCACAGCGCCGTCTTGCCCGAGCCGACGGGCCCGCCGATGCCTACGCGCAGCGGATTGGAGGTAATCGTTGTCATGTTGTGGTGTCTCGTTGTGGTGTCACGTTGTAGTGTCTGCTTGTAGGATTCAGGAACGGTACAGCCGGCTGTACTGCACTTCGTGCCGCATCGACAGCAGCGACAGGCCGGGCGCCCAGTTGCCCATCTCCGCGTCTGCTATGGTTTGCGCCGTGCCGGCCGCCGCTTCAAGTTCAGGGCGCAATGACAGCAATAAACGCTGGCCCGCCACCTGCCCCAGCGGCACGGATTTCACGCAGACGAGCACCTGGTTTTCCGCCCAGGCGAACAGCATCGCCAGCAGCGCTTCTTGGCGCGGGATCGCCAGCGCCACCACGGCGCAGGCATAGGCTGTGGGCAGCGCCACTTCCGGCTGGCTCTGCAGCATGTCGATCAGCACGCCATCGGCCACGCCCAGCTCGGCCAGCAGCTTGGTCAGGGAATAGCCCATCTGGATAGTTTCGGCGCGGAACTCCGCCGTGTCGCGCGAGGCGATAAAGCGCTCGCTCCAACACTGCACGGCGCACAGGTCCTGCGCTTCAAACGCCTGCATCAAGCGCCAGCACAAAGGCGCTTCCCAGCGCGCCATCACCTGCGCCAGATGCTGCGAGATCCAACCGCGCGCCGTCACCGCGTCCGTCACAAGGCCTGCTTCGAGCGCCGCTTCGAGCCCCTGCGAATAGCTGTAGGCGCCTATCGGCAAGGCCGGGCTGGCGAACTGCAGCAGATGCAGCAAGGCCGATGCCTGCATCATGCGGCGCACGGCACATCGCCGGGGCGGTGGATTTTCTGCCGCAGCGGCACGGGCGCCAGCAAGTGCTGGCCGTGGCCGTCGTGGTGCCCATGGCCGCCGCCGTATGCGCCAGCTTCCGGCTCGAACGGCGCGTCTTCTTCCGTCACCAATGCCTGCAAGCCTTGCAGCATCTCCTTCAATACCGGATCTTTGCGGATGCGCAAAAAACCATCGCCCACCTGCGCCTGCGTGTGGCGATTGCCCAGATGAAATGCGCAGCGCAGCAGGGTGTGGGAATCGAGGCACTGCACCAGATAGGTCGGTTCGCGCGCGGCGACGATCTGCACCACCTGCCCGCTTGGGCCCGTCATGCGTTCGCCGTCGCGCAGTACAGTGCCGCGCACGGTGAACACGGCCACCTCGTCGCCATTCGACAGCACGGCGCGCAGCCGGCATTTTTCGCGCTGATCATAGGGCAGCACAAGTTGCGCGAAGGGCGTGCGGTCGTCGTTCGCACCGAGCTTGGTATGCAATGTGAGCATGATGCCTCCTGTTTAAAATAGAAAATAGCGCTGCGCCATGGGCAGCACGGCGGCGGCCTCGCATACCAGCAGCTGGCCGTCGGCACGCACGGCATAAGTTTCCGGGTCCACTTCCATATGTGGCGTGGCGCCGTTATGGATCATGTCCTGCTTGCGCAAGCCGCGCATATTCTGCACGGCGATGACGGCTTTATTCAGTTTCAACTGATGCCCAATATCGAGGTCATAGGCCGCCTGCGAGACAAACGTAAAAGATTTTTTCAGGCCGCCGCCAAAGGCGCCGAACATCATGCGGTAATGCACCGGCTGCGGCGTGGGAATCGAGGCATTCGGGTCGCCCATCTGCGCGGCGGCGATCATGCCGCCCTTTAAAATCATCGACGGCTTGACGCCGAAGAAGGCCGGCTTCCACAACACGAGATCGGCGATCTTGCCCGCCTCGATGGAGCCGACTACATGGGAAATCCCATGCGTGATGGCCGGGTTGATCGTGTACTTGGCGATATAGCGCTTGGCGCGGAAATTGTCGCTGCGCGCCGTGTCGGGCGCCAGTGGCCCACGCTGCACCTTCATCTTGTGCGCCGTCTGCCAGGTGCGCATGATCACTTCGCCAACACGGCCCATGGCTTGCGAGTCCGATGACATCATGGAAATGGCGCCGATGTCATGCAAGATATCTTCGGCGGCGATGGTTTCGCGGCGAATGCGCGACTCGGCAAACGCCACGTCTTCGGCAATGGCCGGGTCCAGGTGGTGGCACACCATCAGCATGTCGAGGTGCTCGTCGAGCGTGTTGACGGTAAACGGACGCGTCGGGTTGGTCGACGAGGGCAGCACGTTCGACTGTCCCACGGCGGCGATGATGTCGGGCGCATGGCCGCCGCCCGCTCCTTCCGTGTGAAACGTGTGGATGGTGCGATCCTTGAAGGCAGCCAGCGTGTGTTCCAGGAAGCCGCCCTCGTTGAGGGTGTCGCTGTGCAGCGCCACCTGGATATCCATGCGATCTGCGACTGACAGGCAGTTGTCGATGGCGGCCGGCGTGCTGCCCCAGTCTTCGTGCAGCTTCAAGCCAATGGCGCCCGCGCGCACCTGTTCTTCCAATGGCAAAGGCAAACTCACATTGCCCTTGCCCATGAAGCCCAGGTTCATCGGGAAGGCATCGGCTGCCGCCAGCATGGCGTGCAAATGCCATGGCCCCGGCGTGCAGGTGGTGGCGGCCGTGCCCACGGCAGGTCCCGTGCCGCCGCCCAGCATGGTCGTCACGCCGCTCATCAGGGCTTCTTCGATCTGCTGCGGGCAGATGAAGTGGATGTGCGTGTCGACGCCGCCGGCCGTGACAATCAAGCCTTCACCGGCGATGATCTCGGTCGCGCCGCCGATGACCAGGGTCACGCCGGGCTGGATATCCGGGTTGCCCGCCTTGCCGATGCCGAAGATCAGGCCATTTTTCAGGCCGATATCGGCCTTCACGATGCCCCAGTGGTCGAGGATGACGGCATTCGTGATAACGGTATCCATCACCTCGGCAGCGCAACGCTGCGACTGGCCCATGCCGTCGCGGATCACCTTGCCGCCACCGAATTTCACTTCTTCGCCGTAGATCGCATAATCGTGCTCGATCTCGATGAACAGCTCCGTGTCGGCCAGGCGGATGCGGTCGCCCTTGGTGGGGCCGAACATCTCGGCATACGCACTGCGGGCAATGCTGGCCATATCAATCCTTTCCTGGTGGAGTGTCTTGCAGTTCGCCCATCACTGCGCCATTGAAGCCGTAGACCTTGCGCTCACCTGCCAGCGCCACCAGCTCCACCGTGCGCCGCTGGCCCGGCTCAAAGCGCACGGCGGTACCGGCAGTAATATTGAGGCGCATGCCGTAGGCACGCCAGCGCTCGAAGTCCAGCGCCGGGTTGACTTCAAAAAAGTGGAAGTGCGAGCCGACCTGGATAGGCCGGTCACCGCGATTGGCCACCACCACGGTGGCCGTGGCGCGATCTGCATTGAGGGTGATTACGCCTTCTTCCAATTTGTATTCGCCTGGTGTCATGAGGAACTCCTTTCAATGTCGCTGGTATGCTTACACTATCGGATGATGCACGGTCACCAGCTTGCTGCCATCGGGGAAGGTCGCTTCCACCTGAATATCGGGGATCATCTCTGCGATGCCATCCATGACGTCGGCACGCGAGAGTATTTTGCTACCGTCCGACATCAGCTGCGCTACCGATTTTCCATCGCGCGCACCTTCCATGATGGCGGCGCTGATCAAGGCCACCGCTTCCGGATAATTCAATTTCAAGCCGCGCGCCAGGCGCCGTTCGGCCAGTAGCGCGGCCGTAAAAATGAGCAGCTTGTCTTTTTCGCGGGGAGTCAGGTCCATGGTTTTCCTTGTGCCTCTTTTCTGATCAAGTGTTCCAGATACGGGGCACGACGGCATCGCGCCCCAGCATGGCGGGGCGCAGTAGCAGCCAGGCAGCCAGCATGATCCTGCGCGCCGCCTCGCTGTCGCCGCACAGCAGGCGTACCACCACCAGCGATTTCATGTGCGTGGCGCCGAATACGGCGCCAACCGGCACCTCGATCTCGCGCAAGGCAGCCAGCACGGCGGCAGCAAGGGGGCGGCCGACGGCGATCAGGGTGGCGCATACCGTGTGGCCAGCCAGGCCCAGGGGACTGGCCATCAGCGGACCGCCGGCAGCCAGCATGCCCTGCTCCCACCACAGCAGCTTGCCGCCGCGCCGGATCTGCACCTGTTGGGCGATGCTGCCCTGGTTAAAAATTTCGCCAGCAGCGCTGCGACCCAGGCAGACGATGTCGCAGCCGATGTAGTTGGCGTTCGCCGCCAGTTCCACCTCGTGGCGCAGGCGCACGCAAGCCTGATTGAAAAAGATGCTCTCCTGCGGCAGCCACTCGATGGTGGCGCCGCTACCGGCGCGCAGCACGATGTGCTGGCCCGAGACATGGCCGTTGGCACGGTACCACTTGGCGGCGCCCGGTGACGTAAGAAAGGCATGCGCGCCTTCGCCCACCGTAGCATCGACGGCCAGTTGGTCGCCGCCCACCACGCCGCCGGGCGGATGAATGATGATGGCGTGGCAGACGGCCCCGCCTTCCGGATACAAAGGCTTTTGCACACGCAGGGGGCCGCTGTGCGTGCGTTCGACCAGGCGGCTGACACCATCACGCCAGGCAAAACCCAGGCGCAAATGCGCCTGCCAAGCGTCATGCGCGCGGGCCTGTGAGAGGATGGCTGGGTGGGTGCTGTCTGGCATACGGGCAATCGCGTAAATAAGCGACTACCTAAGCAGGATATGTGCCAGCGTCAGGAGAAGAAATAGCGAACATTGCGCACCACGCGGCGGTGGACGCACCGGCATGGTGCACCGGCCGCACCGCAGTGTTTTATGCCAAGGCCAGAGTACGCCGTTCGCGCAGCAAGACCGTAAACGGTGCCGCCGCCAGCGGAGGGCTGAAATAATAGCCCTGCATTTCGTCACAGCCATGTTGCGTCAGGAAGTCCACCTGTGCACGCGTTTCCACGCCTTCGGCGATGACGCGCATGTCCAGGTTGTGCGCCAGCGAGATGACGGAACGGGCGATGGCCGCGTCGCTGCTGCTGGTGGTGACGTCGTCGACGAAAGACTTGTCGATTTTCAGCACGTCGATGGGGAAGCGCTTCAGATAGCCGAGGCTGGAATAGCCGGTGCCGAAGTCGTCGAGCGAAATGCCGACGCCGATATCCTTCAGGCGCGTGAGGGCCGCCACTGCCTTGTCCGGGTCGCCCATCACCGTGCTTTCCGTGATCTCGATACCCAGGCAGGCGGGCGTGATAGCGTATTTGCGCAATACCGCCTCGACGAACGGCACCGTGTGATCCTGCGCGAACTGCTTGCCCGACAGGTTGACGGCCACCTTGATGCTGCCCAGGCCCGCGTCGAGCCAGGAGCGAATTTGTGCGCATACGCTTTCGAGCACCCATTCGCCGATGGCCGTGATCAAGCCGTATTCCTCGGCCAGCGCGATGAACAGGCCGGGCGGCACCTTGCCCAGCACCGGGTTATCCCAGCGCAGCAGTGCTTCCGCGCCCAGCAAGGCGCCCGTACGCAAGCACATTTGCGGCTGGTAATGCACCTCGAATTCATCACGGCAGATGGCGCCGCGCAGTTGCTGCTGCATGGCCAGCCGGGCGCGGATATCGCTGCCCATGCGTTCCGTGAAGAAAGCGTAATGATCACGCCCCATTTCCTTGGCGCGCACCAGGGCCGTGTCGGCGTGACGCAGCACGTCGTCGAGGCTGTCGCCATCGGCCGGGCACATGGCGATGCCGATGCTGGTGGTCAGCGCCAGGCGCTCGCCGTCGACGCTGAGCTCTTCGCGCAAGCCGGCCAGAATGGTTTGCGCCAGCGCCAGCGTGCGCCCCAGCAAGACATCGTCGTGCAGCAGGATCTGGAATTCGTCGCCGCCCTGGCGCGCCACCGTGTCACCCTCGCGCACGCAGCCCGAGAGGAAACGCGCCACCACTTGCAGCGTCTTGTCCCCCACGGCCTGGCCATGCGAATCGTTGATATTCTTGAAGCGGTCCAGGTCTAGGCACATCAGCACCACTTGCTGGCCGTCGCGCAGGGCGTTGGTGCGCGCTTGTCCAAAGCGCTCACGCAGCAGCACGCGGTTCGGCAAGCCGGTCAGCGCGTCGTGGTAGGAGAGGAAGTCGATCAGATGCTGCTCGGCCTTGCGCTCGCTGATATCGAGGAAAACGCCCACGTAGTTGATCACGTCACCGTCCGGGCCATGCACGGTCGACACACTGAGCAAACAGGGATAGGTGTCGCCACTCTTGCGCCGCGTCTGTACTTCGCCCGACCAGCAGCCGCTGCTGTGTAAGCCCTGGCGCAAGGCCAGCAACACCGCTTCGCCCGTGTGCTCGGCGTGCAGGCGCATGATGTCGGTACCCACCACATCCTGCGCCGCGTAGCCGGTGATGCGTGTAAACGCAGGATTGGCCGTGACGATGACGCCGCTCGGATCGGTGATCAGGATGGCGTCCTGGGTGGCCTCAAAGACTTGGCCCGACAGGCGCAGCAATGCTTCATTGGCGCGGCGGATCTGCACTTCGCGTGCCAGGGTGCTGGCCACCTGCTCCAGTTCGGCCGTGCGTTCGACCACGCGCCGTTCCAGGTTGGCCCGCTCTTGTGTCAGCTGCAACTGCGCCCGCGCCAGGCGTACGTGCGCATCGGTGCGAGCAAGAATTTCCTCGGCCTGGAAGGGCTTGGCGATGAAATCGACGGCGCCCAGCGCAAAGCCGCGCACCTTGTCGTCCGTATCGTACTGCGCCGACAGGAAAATCACCGGCACCTGGCACAGCGACGGTATCTGCTTGAGGCGGCGGCAGACTTCAAAGCCATCGAGGCCCGGCATTCGCACGTCGAGCAAGATCAGCTCCGGCGGGCGCGCCTGGGCCGTCCACAGCGCCAGTTCACCGTTCGGCGCCTGGCGCACCGCATAGCCGGCGCCGCTGAGCAAATCGCTCAACAACTTCAGCGAAGCAGGTGTATCTTCAACAATCAGTACTTCGCCCTTAGCATTCACTTCGGAAAAATCGCGGTGCATGTAGCAGTTCTCTCAGCTTTGGATGAGGCGCGGCAGTCAATTGCCACGCTGGACAAGACATTTCGTTGCAATGAGCTACATACCATCATCATAATCTTTATTGCAATTTAGCACCATCAATCCACGGCACTGAGCCCTTCTTTCATCGCATTTGATGTTGTCAGTCCACACTTTTCAGGTAGGCGCCAGCGCGACCTCACTGTCCAACAAGATGCATAGCTGCCGGTACTGATGCTGGTCGAGCATGGCTTGCAGCGGCGCCAGCAACGGTGCCGCCGCCGGCGGCAAGGCCGCCAGCAACTGCCCCACCCTGACCAGGTTCAATTCGCGCAGTGCTGTCTGCAGGGCGGCGCGTTCGTCCCGGGACAGCAATCGCAAATCTTGCGCCTGCAGTACCGGCGCCACTTGCGCCTGCAACGACATGACTGGCGACATGGGTGCCTGCACCTGTGCCGGCGCCTGCGCTGCCTGCGCGGGAATGCTGAAACGGAAGGTAGCCCCCTGCCCCGCCATGGACTCCAGCGTCAGTTCGCCTTTCATCAACTGCACCAATTCGCGCGAGATGGCCAAGCCCAGGCCCGTGCCATCCTTCGGTCCCGAGCTGTCGGCCTGCACGAATGGTTCAAAGATGCGCTGCTGGTCCTCCGGGGCGATGCCGATGCCCGTATCGCTGACGGCGAACGACAGGCACCATGTGGCGTCATCGCGCCATTCGGCGCGCACGCGCAAGGTGACCTCGCCGCTGCCGGCGAACTTGACGGCATTCGACATCAGGTTCAGCAGCACCTGGCGCAAGCGCGTCGCATCGAGCAGCACTGCCGCCGGCAGATCCGTGCAATCGAGGCGCAGGGCCAGTCCCTGCTGCTCGGCGCGCATGCCCAGCATGTCCATGACTTCCTGCAACAGGGGTGCCAGCGCCACCACGCTCGCCTGCGCCTGCAAGCGCCCGGCCTCGCCCTTCGACAAGTCAAGAATTTCATTGATCAACGTCAATAAATGCTTGCCGGAGCGGTGGATGATGGCCAGGTTGCGCTTTTCCTCGTCCTGCATATTGGGCGAGGCGGCCATCAGGCGCGAAAAACCGATCACGGAATTCAAGGGTGTGCGCAATTCATGGCTCATGTTCGCCAGGAAGGTGCTCTTGGCACGGTTCGCTGCCTGTGCCTGGCTAACGGCCACCGACAGGGCACTCGTGCGCTCGGCCACCAGCTCTTCCAAATGATGGCGGTGGCGCAGCAGTTCCAGTTCAGCCTCGCGGTGCGCGGTGATGTCGTAGTTGGAGCCCACCAGGCGCATGGGCCGGCCCAGCCCATCGCGAAAGATCACGGCATCGGCCTTGATGTAGCGGATGGTGCCATCGGGCCACAGGATGCGGTACTCGTGCGTGAACGCCTTGCCGCTGCCGAGCGCGGCGCGCAGAGCCTCTTTGACGGCCGGCACGTCCTCTGGCATCAGCGCCGCGCGCCAGATCGCCGCGGGCGCCATGGCGCTGGCCGCATCGGCCTTGAACTGCGCATACATCTGTTCATCCCATTGCAATGCGTCGCTGCTGACGTTCCAGTCCCAGATGCCGATGCTGGCCGCACCCGTCGCCATCTGCACGCGCTCTTCGCTGCGTTGCAGGGCACGGTAGCGGCTGTCGAGTAGCGCCACCATGTCGCGGATGGAACGGTACAGAGTGCGCAGCTCGCCTTGGAACCACGCTTTCGGCGGCGTGCCGAATGCTTCGCCCTGCCCCGCCTTGACGCCCGCCGCGTACTGGCCGATGATCTTCAAGGGCTTGAGCATCAAACACCACATGAGCAGCCAGATGCTGGCCAGCAGGATTGCGTCGAGCGCCACGATCATGGCGCCGATGCCCAGCGCGCGCTGCCGCAGCTGCGCGTTCAGCAGGGCCGGCGTCGCATAGACGGCAACGCTGCCGATCACTTGTCCGCCTATCGTCACGGGGCGCCGCTGCACCAGCCAGACCGGATCGGGCGATAGCGAGGAAAGGCTGTCGATACTGCCGTCGGCATTGCGGCGCAGGGCCAGCGCTTCCTTGCCGATGCCCGGCGTCAGGGCAGCGGCTACCAGTTCGCGCTTGCCCAGCATGCTGCGCATGATGGCCTGCATCTGCTTTTCATCCAGATTCCACAATGGCAGTTCGATGGCCACGGCCAACTGGTCAGCGCTCACTGACAGGCTGTCATGCAGCTGCTGCCAACGCTGGCTGCGTTCGGACTGGTAAAACAGTACGGCAAACACCAGCAGCAAGGCCGTGACGACGAAGGTCAGCGCCACGCTGACGGCCAGCACGATGGACACGCCACCGAGGCGGGCGCCTTTGGGTGTGTAAAAAGTCATGCGTCTTCGCCCTGCGGCTCGCAGTCCAGCTGCGCCAGCAAGGTGCACAGCGACTGATACTGGTGCTGTTCCAGCATCGCGGCGATGTGCGCGGACAGTTGCGGCAGGCTGGTTGCCACGCCGGCCAGCACGATGGTGCTGCGCCGCAAATCGAGCGCTTGCACGGCTTCGAGCAGTGCCTGCCGTTCGGTCGCGCCCAACTGGCCCAGCGCCTGCTGCAAGTCAAAAGCTGCCACCGGCACACACGGCGGCGCGGCGGCTGTGCGCTGGAAGCGTACACCAAGTTGCTGCTCCAGCATGGCGAACAGGTGTTCTTGCTCGATCGGTTTGCGCAGGAAGCCATCGGCGCCGGCCGCCAGGGCCTCCTGCTTTTCTTCCTCGAAGGCGGAAGCGGTCATGATCACCAGGCGCGGCTGCACCAGTGTCGTTTGCGCGCGCAGCCAGCGCGTCAGCGCCAAGCCATCCATGTCCGGCATGCGCCAGTCGCTCAGCACCATGTCATAGCGCTGCGCCGCCAGCATGGCTTGCGCCTGCGCGCCGCCAGCCGCTTCCTGCAGCTGGAAGCCCAGCGGCGCCAGCAAGCCCGACAGCAGCTTGCGGCAGTTGTCGTCATCATCGACCAACAGCACCATGCGCCCGCGCTGACCCGGCGGCAGGCGCGCCACGCGTCCCGGCGCCTGCGCCGGGACGGCCGCTTGCTGCAGCAGCGGCGCACGCAGGTCGAAACGGAATACGGCGCCTGCGCCCAGCGTGGATTCGACACTTAGCTCGCCGCCCATCAGGCGCACGAATTCGCGCGAAATGGTCAGCCCCAGTCCCGTGCCGGCCTGCGCCACCGCGCTGTCGGCCTGCACGAAGGGTTCAAAGATGCGTTCCATATCCTCTTCCGCAATGCCGCTGCCGGTATCGCGCACGGCAAACGCCAGCGCCATCTGCCCACCTTCTGCCGCCTGGCACGTCAGCGACAAGGTGACGCTGCCGTGCTCGATGAACTTGAGCGCGTTCGACAGCAGATTGAGCAGCACCTGGCGCAGCTTGGCGCCATCGAGGCGCACCAGCGGTGGCACGCCGAAACGTTCGAGCTGCAGCGCGATGCCCTGCTCGCTCGAGCGCATGCGCACCATCTCGAGCACCTCATCGAGCACGCCATTCAAGTCCACTGGCCCGGTTTGCAGATGCATGCGGCCCGCTTCGATTTTGGATAACTCAAGGATATCGTTGATCAGGGTCAGCAAATGGTGACCGGCACGGTTGATGATGGCCAGATTATGCTTTTCTTCCTCGAACATACTGCTCGAATCGGCCATCATCTGCGAAAAACCGATCACGGAGTTCAAGGGCGTGCGCAATTCGTGGCTCATGTTAGCCAGGAAGACGCTTTTCGCCCGATTCGCCGATTCGGCCTCGGTGACGGCCACCGACAGGGCGGCCGTACGCTGCTGTACCAGTTCCTCCAGGTGGTCGCGGTAGCCAAGCAATTCCTGCTCGCTATGCTTGCGCTCGGAAATGTCGACGATGCCGCTGCGCATCAGGCGCCGCCCGTCCATGGGCAATTTCACCAGCCGCACTTCGCAGGGGAAAATGCTGCCATCGGCACGCCGCACATTGCGCTCCACCAGGACCGGCTCGCCCAGCATGGCGCGGCGCAGATGCTCTTCCATCATCAGTCCCAGCGGCAGGCCATCGGGCTGATTGCAGCTATACAGATCGAACGGCCCACGTGCCAGCAAAGCCTCGCGCGACAGGCCCAGCATGCGCTGCGCGCTGCTGTTGGCATCGACGAAGCGATCCAGGTCCAGGTCGTACACCAAGATGGCTTCCGGCGCATGCTCGACCAGTATGCGGAAGCGCTGCTCGCTCTCGCGCGCCTCGCTCTCGGCGCGGCGCAGGCGCCGACGCTGCAGCAGCAAGATGCTCAGCAAGCCGGTCATCACGATGAAGACGCCGCCCGCCAGCAACACGGCAAGGCGGTGTTCCTGCCACAGTTGCGGCGGCCGGTTGAAGAACACGGTGTGCGGTGGCAGGCGGCTGATGTCGGCATCCCAACGCTGCAGCTGTTCCCAGTCATACATCGGCAGCAGGCGGGCCGGCGGCAGCAAGGTGCCTGGCGCGGTGGGTGCCTGGCCGGCCAGCACGGCCAGCGACATCTGCGCCACCTGCTGCGCGGCCTGTTCGATATGCAGGATGGAGCCGCCCAGGATGCCCTTGCCGAGCGCCGCGTTGTACATGCCAAAAGTGGGAACATTGGCCAGTCGCGCCAACTGCATGGAAAACTGCACGGGCGTGGCGATGGCGCCGTCCACGTCGCGGTTGACATTGCCCGCCATCAGCACGGTATCGGCGGGCAAGTGCGCCACCTCCGCACGCATCTGTGCCAGGGTCAGCTTATCGAGGTAGCGCATGATCACCTTGCCCTGCCAAGCCAGCGCCGCCTGTTGCATGCTGCGCTTCAAGGCTTGGTCGGCCTCGCTGGTGCCGACGGCCATGACGATGGTTTTGGTCTCCGGAAACAGCGCCATGGCTTGCGCCAGCGTGCCAGGAAAATCGACATTCGCCTTTTGCTGCCAGATGGCAGGCGGACTGCCGGGCGGCAAGGCCTTGCCCGAGCTGTTAATCGCCAGCACGGGCACGCCGTGCGTCAGCGGCACCAAGTCCGACAGCAAATAATCGAGCGCGGGCTGCTGCATGGCGATGATCAGATCGGCCTTGCGCCCCATCACTTGAGTGTATCTCAAAAGCAACAAATCGCGCATCTCGTTGCGTAGCGCGGGATCGCCCTGGGTATTGAGGTTGAGATACTCGACCATGATGTCTTCGCTGGCCAGGCCAGCGGCGGCCATGGCGGCAACATAGGTACGCGTGTACGATTCCACGCCGCCGCGGCCATATTCGTAAGCGTTGAGGAACAGCACGCGCTGGCCGTGATGCGACGGCGCAGCGGCCGCCGTCAATGCTGACGCCGATGCTGATGCCGATGCCGACAATGCGGCGCCAGGCGCGGCGATACAGAAGCCCAGCAGCAATGCGCGCCAGCAGCGGCGCACCGCTGCCCTGCCCATTTTGTCGCCAGGGCGCGAGCCGCCCGACACATCACGCATCATTCGCCATGCCCATGCTCACTCCCACCTGTCACCGTGTTTCGACTGTGCGCTGATGGATCAGCCACCAATACTTACGAAAACATGATAACGTCAACTGCAGGGGCAAGTCTATTGCTTAAAACAATCTTTTCACAATACGCCGGCTTGCAACGCCAAGCGTCGTTAGGCGTAGTTAGGCATCGTTATGCAGCGCTGGCGCTGATGCCGAACAATTCCAGCTTCAGCCCTTTGATGCCAGACGGCACATAAATCGCAATCGCCTGGGCCTTGATCATGCTGTCATAAATACGGCCCTTGTTTTCGATCGAAAAATAATAGGTATTGGGCCGCACTGGCACTTCAGCAGGGACCTGGGCCATATGGCGCAACTCGGCACCGGGAAGTGCTCGGCCCAGTAATAATTCGATATTGTCAGGCGATGAAATTTTGAACTGCAACGGTACCGTGGCGACCAATTCCAGCGCCGGCATATCGGCGTTGACGGCAAGACAGAGTTCGGTCTGAGGGTCAATCCGCTTGGCATCGAGCACGCCGTAATAGTGGGTGTTTTGTTGCGTGTCATTGGTCAGCGCAATCGGGAAGTGGCGCGACAGAAGAACCGTATCGATCAAGTCGCGAATGATGCCATCGAGCTTGCCGAAACCGGGAGCGGCGTCCTCGTGACAGTAAACTGGCAAGTCGCTCAGTGTGTATTTTTTTGAAAACGTCATCAAGCCACCAGCCAGTGCCATCAATTTTTCAAATAGATACACCGGATGGTGACGCCGGTAACTGGCGCAATGACTGAGCGTGGCGCTGGCCATGCTCAAGGTATTGAGCATCCAGAACGAGGAAACATCGCCGCCGTGAAATTCAAGCATATTTTTACCCGGCTGACGGTGGCGGCTGTACAGCGCCTCAATTTTCGCGCCCATGCGCTCGATCAGCGCATCGAGCATTTTCTGCAGCGTCGACTCGGCGCTGATGGTCAGGCCAGGCGCCATGAAGCCGGTATCGATTTCAAAGCCGCCGTTGCCGGCGCGGTACAAACGAATGAGCGGGATGGCAAGGTAATCATTTAGGGGATCGAGCTGCGACAGCAGATACACACGCTTCTTCAGGTAAGCGACGTCTATGCTGACCGCCTCGCTGTACAGATCCGGGGTTTCGATATCCGCCTGGACATAGCGCGCTGCTGTAGAACTGACATTGCCACCATGTGCCTGCAACGCCGGTAGCGCGGCATAAAAAGTAAAACTGTGTTCGCTCGACGGTAGCTTGGACAAGTCAACCGCACTGGGTAATACATCGCCGAGCGGCGCCTCAAACAGTTCTCCATCCTGAAATACGAGCGACATGGCGTCCGCCCGCAGACTATTGTTGGCCAATGCATCCGCATTCCAGCGGACACCATGCACGCCCCATAAATGGGGATTAATCAAGGAAGCCAGACGTTGCAGGCGCGCTTCATGATAGCGGTCCAGCTGCTGGAATTGCTGGGGCCCGATGGCCAGGCCCTCGGACCAAAGTAATTTGGATGGCAATGTCATGATGTTCTCCATGTTGACCGTTAGCATCTTGCTGCCTTGCCAGTCTGATGTCGTCAGCGTGGAAGTCCTTGAGGTTGCGCAGCAAGCCTGTCCAATTATTTGCGCAAACGCAATTTTGCCTTGAGAAAACGCTCGGATACTGTTCATTCCGCCGCGTAGACACAGGAAAAATCAAGATGGAGGATTTGCTGCCGTATTTCGAGCACGAGCTGGTGATGCTGCGGCGACATTGCCGTGAGTTTGCCGAACGCTATCCGAAAATTGCCGGCAAATTACACCTGTCAGGCGAGTCCTGCGAAGACCCGCACGTCGAACACTTGATCGAATCGGTGGCCATGCTGGCAGCACGCATCTCCAAAAGGCTCGATGACGACTATCCGCAATTTACCGAAGCCTTGTTCGAAGCCCTGTTCCCCCATTATCTGCGCCCCTTCCCATCGTGCACCATCGTACAACAGCCAACCCCGGCGGCAGGAGCGGGCATATTCCACCTGCCAGCGGGCAGTGAAATGGATGCGCCGCCTGTGCGCGGCGTGCGTTGCCGCTTCAAGAGCGTCTACGACATGACGACAGGCGCAGCAGTACTGGAAAGCACGGTTTTCGATGCGATGATCAAGGCGCCACCCGGCGTACGCCTGCCAGCATCGGCCTGTTCCTCGCTGAACATCGGCATCCGGCATCTCGATGCGGCGCCCGCATCGCTGCGCATTTTCATCGATGGCGAAGCTTCTTTTTGCGCCGCATTGCGCGATGCCTTGTTCATGCGCACGGTCTGCGCTTTTGTGTCCATCGACGCGCTACAGTGGGTGGCCTTGCCCACCGTGCCTGTGACACCCGTCGGCTTCGCCGACACGGATGCCTTGATACCTTTCGGTGCGCGTTCGCAGCCGGCCTACCGCATCCTCAGCGAGTATTTTGCCTATCCGGAAAAATTCAATTTCTTCGACCTCGATATCGCAGCGCTCAGTGCTGCCCTGCCGCCTGCTTGCCAGCGCTTTACGCTGCACCTGTGCCTGTCCGGTTTGCGGCCCGATGGCGCTGCGGCGCGCATCTTGTCTAGCATTTGCAGTAACAATTTAAAGCTGGGCTGCAGTCCGGCGGTCAATCTCTTCCGCCAGGAAGGCGTGCCAATTTGCGTCACCCGGCAAAAAACCGACTACTGCGTGCTGGCCCATGCGACCCATGCGCATGGTTACGAAGTCGTCTCGGTCGATGCGGTACGTTTATTGCGCCAACGGGGAGGCGAAAGCACGCTGAGCGAACTTCGCCCGCTGTACAGCCTGCGCCATGGCGAGGACGCGGCGCAACAAGGCCATTACTGGGTCCTACGCCACGACATGACTTTGGCTGCCAACAGTCCTGGTCACGAAAAGAGAATCACGCTGATCGATAGCGACTTCAATCCCTTGCTACAGGAAAAGGCCAGCTTGTCGCTGTCGTTGACATGCAGCAACCGCGATCTTCCGCTTGCGCTCAAATACGGCCAGCCGCAAGGCGACTTGCAACCATGCAGTGGCGGCGCTGCGCTGCACATGCTGCGACGCCCCAGCCAAGCGCAACGCTTTTCACCTGACGCGGGCCTGCACTGGCGCCTCATTTCGCATCTGGCGCTGAATCATCATGCATTGGTCCAGGAGGGTTTGCCGGCGCTGCGCGAAATGCTGACGCTGTATGACCTGTCCCAATCGGCAAGCTCGCAACGCCAAATCAGCGGCATCGTCGCGCTGGCGCACGCGCCAACGACGACCTGGCTACGCCACAAGCGCGGCACCTCGCTGGCGCATGGCGTGGAAGTGCGCATCACGCTGGACGAGGAAGCGTTTGTCGGTAGCGGCATGCACTTGTTTGTGCAGCTGGTCGACCACTTCCTGGGGCTATACGTGCACATCAACAGCTTCATCGAACTGGTGGTGCTGTCACTGCAAAGCGGAGAGGAGCTGATCCGATGCAAGCCAAGAAGCGGATTGCAAAATCTGGTGTAATCGCACACTTGCTCGCCGAACCGTACCGCTACCAGTTCGTGCAGGCCGTGCGTATTTTGCTGTGCTGGCTACGTCGGCAGGACGTGTCCTATGCGCAGGCCTTCAGCCAGATATTGCGCTTCAAGAACAGCGCGTCGTTAAGTTTTCCCGCCAGTGAAATCGAGCAGCTCTCGCTCGACGAGAATGAACAACTGAGCCTGACACCGACGTTCATGCGTTTTCTGGGCGTCGGCGGCACCTTGCCCTTGCACTATTCAGAACGTATCGCCGCCTACCGCTGGTCGAGCAAAGACCCTGGCGCCTCGGCCTTCCTCGATATCTTTTCGCACCGCATGGTCGTGCTGTATTACCAGGCGTGGGAAAAGTATCGACTCGAATCGAGCCTCCAAACCCAGGCCAAAGACGCACAACTGCCTTTGCTGACGGCGCTGGCCGGGGTGCAGCGCAGTGCGTTGCCGTCGAGCGCAGAAACTGATGCCGTGACGCAGGACGTCGCGGCCTGGTATGCGGGCCTGCTGCGCTGTCGCCCCGTCTCGGCGCAAGCGCTTGGCCGCGTACTGGCCGAGTACTGCGGCGTACCGATCACCGTGCAACAATTTGTCGGCGGCTGGGACTATCTGGAAAAAAATCGGCGCAGTCTGCTGGGCAGTGTCAACTTTACCCTGGCGCGCGGCGCGACGCTTGGCCTGCGGCTTTGGCGCCAGGACATGCGCGTCTGCCTGCATATCGGCCCGCTCGATCCTGCCGGCCTGCAACGCTTCCTGCCGCGCAGCGCAGGTGCGGCGGCATTGGCAAAGATGCTGGCACTGTTTGGCGTACCCGACTTGCAGTATGAAGTGCGGCTGATATTGAGTCCGCCATGCATGACTCCCCTGCTCCTCAGTTCGCACCCGTCAGAACGACGGCACCTTGGCTGGACGACGTTCTTGCAGACAGCACAAGGCAAGGTGCGCGCCGCCGAAGTGCGTTATTTGCTGCCACTGACTTGCGCAACTCATCTTTGAAAAGCGAGGCAAACATGAAACATGCGGGACGCGGCGTTATCCGGCTCGGCGATGCAACCGATCACGGCGGCAAGGTCACCAGCGCATCGTCGGGCAGCACCGTCATGGGTAAGAGCGCGGCGCTGGCCGATGACACAACCTTCTGCCCCAAGTGCAAGGGCAGCTTTGCGATTACCCCGGACGGCGCCGGCGCAAAACACATGGGCAAGCCGTACGCCTATGACGGCGATGCCACCGCCTGTGGCGCCCACTTAATCTCATCGCTATAAGAGAGGCAGGCCATGCATGCAGACATCCAGGCCGCGCTATCGGCCTTCGACCTCGCCGCGCAGGAACGGCGCCTGTTGAAGATAGATTTCCCGCATGAAGATGGGCCAGCCGGTACCATCGTGCTGGTCAATTCGCTGATCGCCACGGAAGAGATGTCGCGCGACTTCCGTTTCGAAGCCGAATTGCTGTCCGATGACGCGCATATTGCGCTCAAGGCCATGATGGGCCGCATGGTGACCATTTCGATGCTGCGCGACGATGGCACGCTGCGCTACTTTAACGGCTATGTGGGCGAGTTTTGCCTGCTGCGCGCCGATGGCGGCTTTGCGTGGTACCGCATGGTGCTGCAACCATGGCTGGCCTTTGCCCGCCTGCGCCAGGACAATGTATCGTTTCATGGCCAAAGCGTGATGCAGCTGACCGAGACGACGTTTGCCCACTACGCGCAGCGCGACTGGAAAAGCAGCATCCATGGCGACGATCCACAGATCACCTGCGCCAATCAGCACAATGAAACCGATTACAACCATCTGCACCGTCGCTGGGAAGCGCTGGGCTGGCATTACTGGTACGCGCACCGCGCCGATGGCCACACGTTATGGCTCGCAGATAACAGCACCTTCGCTGACATCATCGATACGGCGTCCGGCGACGGCGCCATGCGCTTTCACGCCGAATCGGGCTCCATGGAAGACGATGGCATGCACCAGTGGCAAGCCGTGCGCCGGATCGGTTCCGGCCAGCTGACCTTGGCCAGTTTCGACTATAAAAATCCACAACCACGCCTTGCCAGCGGCTATTCATTGAATCGCCAGGGTGATGTATTCGCCCATGAACTATACGAAAACACGGGCGCGTATGGCTATCAGAATATCGATGAGGGAACATCGCTGGCGCAACGCCGCATGGAAGAAAACGACCATCTGCGCCAGTACTTCGAGGCGGCAGGCAATCACCGTGGCGCACAGCCTGGCCTTTGCTTCCGGCTCGATGGCCATTTCAGCGCCGAAGAAAAGCGCTATCAACCTGGCCAGGAGCGCCGCGACAGTATCGCCGAACGCGAGTACCTGATTTTGTCAGTCGTGCATCGCGCCAGCAATAATTATCAGGTTGGTCCCAGCACAGCGTCCCACTATGTCAACAATATGGTGTGCGTGCGGCGTGACATTCGTTGGCGGCCGGGCCGCAGCTACAACAGCACGCCATGCGTGGTTGCCGGTGTGCAGACGGCGCTGGTGGTCGGGCCGGCCGGAGAAGAAATTCATACCGATGCATTGGGACGCATCCGCCTGCAATTTCACTGGGACCGCCTGGGTACATTCGATGCGCGCAGTTCGCCATGGATACGCGTCATGATGCCGATGGCGGGAGCGCACATGGGACAAATCGCCTTGCCGCGCGTGGGGCAAGAAGTCGTCGTGCAATTCCAGGACGGCAATATCGACCATCCGATCGTCATCGGCGTGGTCTACAACAGCGCCAATCCACCGCCATGGCAACTGCCGCAGCAGCGCGCCCTGTCCGGCTGGCGCAGCCGCGAACTGGGCGCCCGCAGCGCCAACCATCTCGTGCTCGACGATACCAAGGGGGCGATACAGGCACAGCTGCGCAGCGAGCAGCACGACAGTCGGCTTTGCTTGGGCAACATCACCCGCATCGATGACAATGCCGGCCGCAAGGACGCGCGCGGCGTGGGCTTTGAATTGGCCAGCAACGCCTGGGGCGCCCTACGCGCCGCCAGAGGCATGTTGATCACCACAGAAACATCAACAGGCACTGGATCAGTCAAGCAACTCGACGAAACACAGGCGCGCCTGGCGCAAGCACAGCAACTGCAGCAAGGCTTGGCTGGCATGGCCGTCGACGCGGGTGCGCAAGACAGCAAAGAGCAACAAGGTAGCGTCGCCGAGTCCATCGAGCGGCAAAACGCCGCGATCAAAGGCGCCAGCGGCGATTTCCCTGAACTGTCCGAAGCACATCTGGTGCTGGCCAGCCCGGCCGGCATCGAGCTGAGCACGGCCCAATCCATCCACCTGGCCGCCAGCGAGCATGTGGCGCTCAGCAGCAGCAAACATATTTCCCTCGCCAGCGGCGATAGCATGTTTGCCAGCATCGCCAAGAGCTTCAGCCTGTTCGTGCACAAGGCCGGCATGAAACTGATTGCAGCCAGCGGCAAGGTGTCCATCCAGGCCCACAGCGACGAGGTGGAAATCCTCGCCCAAAAAGTCTTGTCACTAATCAGCGAAGCGGACTGGGTCAACATCAAGGGCAAAAAAGGCATCCGCCTGCACGGCGCCAACCACATGCTGGAAATCAGCGACAAGGTGCAATTCTTCACCTCATCGCCTGTGCTCTTCAACGGCAACCTGGAAACCCTGGCGCCGAAGAGCGTGTCGCAGGAATTTAATGAACGGCCAGTAGCGCGTTTTGATCAGGCCGTCCGGCTGCTGGAAGTCGATGGCACACCTGCCCCCGATATAGCTTTTGAGTTAACACGCGAAGATGGCCACAGAATCTGTGAAAAGAGTAGCAGTGACGGGCTCACCCCAGTACAGAAAGGAGACGGTATGGATAGCTACACAATACGCTATAAGGGAGAACTTCCATGAGTGACGATACGGATTTGAATGAACATGGCAATCACCAAGGCGAGTTTCGGCAAACTGTCGGCGGGTGGGCTGAATACACCGTTCATATGACGGAAATAAAAGATACGATTCGTCATGACGTCACGATTCCACCCAGAAAAATCATACCGATTATATTTTTACCCGGCGTTATGGGTAGCAATTTAAGAATGAAAAAACAACGTCAAGACGATCTGAAGCGACCGGATAACAGATCATGGAGGCCAGATGACATGGTCGACAAATCTGGCAATTTGGCGGTTGCAACCGGTAGTGGTTTAGGTGGTTGGTTCAGGAGTGCGTCGCCCAGAGATCGACAATTGGTCTTTGATCCAAATGAAACTGAAGTTGAGTACTATCAATATTCTATCGAAAATGAGCGCTTCTTCCCTGGTGGAGACATAACCAAAGGATCTGACGCCCGTCATAACAACGTTCCCGATGATTTCCTTGGAGTTCCTCCATTGATTTCTGTTAGTGCTAAAAAAAATGCACAGGTAGATGCGATTAAAAAACCTGGAGTAACGGAAAGATTTATTCCCCGTGAGATACGTGAAACGCCAGCACATATTGCACGGTGGCGTGGATGGAGTGAAGTTCTTTTCGCCGGCGCGTATGGCGAAATGCTTCAAAAAACAGAATTTTTCATGAATAATATAACAAAAAAAGGGCAAGTTTTACCTCATTGGAAAATTGACCCGTCCGATCAAGCCACCGGAAAATATTCATATGGTCAACAAGCCTATCCGTCTGTTGCTAAGCTTTTGATAAAAGACCCAAAAGAATTTGGCGGCCCTCCCGGAACACTAATTGAAAATTCTGACATGCTAAAGATTTCTCCATGTTGGTATCCGGTTCATGCGTTGGGATACAACTTCCTACAGAGCAATGCCATTTCTGCCGCCATTATTTCCGAACGCATACGCGGCATAGTAATAGGCTATCAGAAATGCGGCTTCAAATGCAGTGAGGTCATTCTCGTCACACATAGTATGGGGGGCTTGCTCGCCAGAGCCTTAATGCATCCTAAATATGGAAATATGCTTAATGATAAAAATGTAAAAATACTTGGAATATATCATAACGTGATGCCTACTTTAGGTGCCGCCAGTGCATACAAACGCATGCGCTTCGGTTTTCAGGAAAAAAGTGGCCCATTAAATACTCTCGCAGCCCAAGTTCTGGGCATTGACGGCGAACACGCCACTGCGATTCTCGCAAATACACAAGCACCTTTAGAGATGATGCCCGGCATGGCATATGGTCAAGAGTGGCTCAAAGTTGTTGACAGAAGTGATAGATTACTTTGGAGTTGGCCACGAGATAAGGATAGTGCGCTAGAGAGTATTTACCTGCAACCTGCGAATGCTTGGTGGAGGCTAATAAATCCTTCGTGGGTGAATCCTGCAAATGTTCCACTTAACAAAGGAGGAGGAATCGACAATGTCATGCAACGATTGAAAGATGCCTCTATCTTACTAAATGAAATAGAGAAAATATTTCATCCAAATACATACGCAAGCTATTGCGCATCCAAAGATTTTCTAAGCTATGGAGAAATAATATTCAAAGTCATTGAAGGTTTAGAAATAAAAAAATCAGCCACCCAGGAAAATACAATACCCCCGCCAAATAAATGGAAACTAATGAGTGATGACGCAAAAGGAAACCTCATCATACAAGCGGGAACGCGCATTTTGCAGTTAAAATTACAACCAGCAAATTCGGCTGGCGATGAAACTGTCCCATCGGATCGTTCAGCAAAACACATACCTGGGAAAAAATTTGTCCATGGAGAAAAAGCTGGAACTGGATATGAACATCAAAATAGCTATACTCATCCAAATGTCCTAGCATCTATGCTTTACTCAATTGTTCAAATTGCCAAAACAGCAAAATGGGAATGATCATGTCTATTTATAGAAAATTTCTTATATTTATCTTTGCTGCCATATCAATCCAAACAGAGGCAAATGAGATCAGACCGTACAGAAAAAATGAGGCTAGGAAAATGAACGAAACGACAACTCCAAGAAAAAAAATTGAAATATTATTTCAAAAGACAAAAAAAATTTGCTTTGGTAGATACTTATTAAATCTACCAAGCGAGGCAGAACTGATAATCGGAAATTCAGCAGTTGATTTATTTAAAGGAGGATCAGACTTTTTAAAGCACCAGGCAGAAATTGATTTAAAAAGAATACGATCCTTAAACTTCGCTCCAGAAATTATTTACAATGGCAATGGGCCAATTGAAAACAGCTGGCAAATTCGATACTACAATAGCAAATCCGCCAAAGAAGTTAATTTCATAATTTACCGAACGTTAATCAACAAAGGGGATTTCATATTTGCCATAGGCGATGCTGTAGGTAGTGGCGACACCGAAAGAGCAACAGCGGAAAGACAATTCCTTCAAGCAAAAAGTCTGCGTTTGCGTGCTACTGAAGAAATTCCTGTCACGCCAGGCCTTTGCGTAGAACACGGATTCATGAGCGAAAATCAGTATAAATATCAAGAAATAGACGACGTAGGTATTTATTTACCTAGCTTGCCAGATGTTACTTTCTCCATCAGCTCAAATAAAGATGCATACGGCGACTACCCGCCGACAGAATTTGAATCAAGGTTGCGTGGGGAACTATCACTACTCAATCGCATACAAGACGCAAAAAAGATGCAAGGCAATAACTATCCCAAGCGCACCTTGCTGCGCGAAGGCAAGCGCACTGTTCAACACTGGCAAGGCGAAGAATCGCTGATACGACGAACAGATGGCGTACACGATTTTGAATGGGCATTGGTAGGCAAGCCGAAAGACATCGCAAATCCATCTGTGCTGGAGGCGCATATGTACACCAAAGTCGCCCACAACATGGTCGGCGCCGCCGAAGCTGCGTCACTGACCGACGAAGAGGCCATCGCCTTGTGGGACAAGCTGCTGTCCAGCCTGAAGTTCCGGGTGAAAGTGCCGGGCGCGCCGCCGGGCTCGTACTACATCGATCCGGACCAGCCAGCGCAGTGATGCGCTGGACAAGCATGGCAAGCATGGCAAGCACGCATGCTGGCGCGATGCGGGCCATTGCGCCAGCGTGGCCGTTTGCACCAAAGCTTGCATGTCCATCACCATGCACCCCGCCCTGCCACCCCGATATCGATGCACTGTGGGGCTTGCGCCACGCACTATGCGCCGCAACAGATCGCCGTATGGACGGCCTCGTCCGCGCCAGATGCCTATGCCGCCCAGCCGTCGTGGTGCAAGCCCGACACTTCTTGCGTATCGACCACCTCGCGCATAAAGTAAGCATGGCGCTCGGCGGATGCTAGCCCCGCTACCTGCTTGAACCCTTCAGGATACATGTCGGTCCCATACCCGTCACTGCGGTTCGCAGCAGCGCGTCAGCATGTCCAGGGCATCGAGTATCACGTTTTCAGGCCAGTCTTTCCGCGTGGCGGTGAGCAAACCTGCATGGCATCGAGCACGGCGCACCCGTCGCGCCCGATATCGGCGAGGATGGCATCCGTGATTTACGCCCTATCAATCCGCCTGCCACGCGATGCCGGCCGGCTGCGCGCCGCTTGTCCTGAAAAATTCGACAAAGGCCCGCTGACATTGTTCCACCTCCACGCACCAGGCCTCGGGATATTCGTCCACCTGGCCATTGGCCAACAGATAGCTGCAGACGCCGTCTGCCTCCTCGTCGCCCAATGTATGAAAACTCAGGTCATCCTGCCCCGACAGATACATCAGCAAGGCATTGCCGCCATTGCGCAACATGCACAGGGCCGGGCCCTGTTCCGCATCCGTGGCCCTGGTCAACCATAATTGACATTGCGCCAGCGCGCGCGCCTCGCGCAGCGCTTGTTCCAGCGCAAGGATGCTATCGATCACACGCGACTCGCCGTGCAGATTCAGTTCCATGCTCACGCCTGTTCTCCATTGCTTGCGCCGCTCAAATCGTTCATCGCCAGCGCTGTGCTCAGGTACAACTTGCCGCCCAGCTCCTGCAGCAGGCTGCTCTGGCGCAAGCGGTCCATCACGGGTCCCTTCACTTCGGCCAGGTTCAGGCTGATGCCGCGCTTGATCAGCACGCCATTAAGCTCGATCAAGCCCAGCAAGGCTGTACTGTCGATCTGGTTGACAGCCGACAGCACCAGCACCAGGTGGCGCGCCGTCGGATGGGCACGCAATTCATCCTCGACACGCTCGGTAACAGCTTCCACATTGCCGAAAAACAGGCCGGCGTCTATGCGCAGTAGCAAGACGTCCGGCAGGGTTTGCGCCTCATAGCGTTCGACGTTGCGGAAGTGCTCGCTATTCGGGATGCGCCCCAGCACGGCGATGTGCGGGCGGCTGGCGCGCCAGATCAGGGTGCCCATCGACAGCAGCACGCCGATCACCACGCCCGCCTCCACGCCCAGCGCCAGCACGCCGGCCGTCGTTGCCAGCAGGGCCAGCGCATCGCTGCGGTCGTAGCGCCATGACAATTTCAAGGTATCCCAATCGAGCAGGCTGGCCACGGCAAAGATAATGGTGGCCGCCAGCACGGGCAGCGGCAGCAGCGCCAGCCAGCCCGTGGGCGCCACCAGCGCCAGCGCCAGCAAGCCAGCCGTGATGATGCTGGCCAGCGGCGTGTTGGCGCCCGCCTGGAAATTGACGGCCGAACGCGAGATCGAACCGGTGACAGGGAAGCCGCCCGACAGCGCGCTGGCCACGTTGGCCGCGCCCAGGCCCAGCAATTCGCGATTCGTATGCAGTTTTTCGCCGCGTTTTTGCGCCAGGGTCTGGGCGGCCGACATGCTCATCAAAAAGATGATAAAAGCGATCAAGAGCGCCGGCGATAGCAAGGTGCGCCAATGGGCGCTGGACGTGGCCAGGTTCAGGCCCGGCAAACCACTGGACACATGGCCCGTCGTCTGCACACCCATCGTTTCCAAGCCGCCATAGGCGACCAGGCCGATGCCAGCCAGCACCAGCACCATCGGCGCCAGGCGCGCGCCCACATCAGCCGCCACCTTGTTCAAGCCACAGCGCTGCAGCAGGCGCGAGGCGTAGCGCTTGGCCAGAAACAGGAATAGCAAGCCGGACAGCCCCAGCACGAGGCTGGGGGCATGCCAGTGAGGGATGCTGGCGCCCAGCAAGGGGGTAATCTGTCCCCAGATAATCAGGATCGCGGCGCCATTGCTGAAACCGCTGATCACGGGACGCGACAAAAAACTGGCCATGAAGCCCAGGCGCAGCACGCCGCACAGCAGCAAGACCAAGCCGCTGATGAAGGCCAGTTGGGCGGCCAGCACAATGTACAGGGAAGAACCGGGGTCGGCCAGCGGAGCCAGGGCGGCGGCCGTCATCAGCGAGACGATCGCCATGGGACCCACCGACTGCGTCATGCTGCTGCCGAACAAGGCATACAGCACGGGCGGCAGGATGCTGGCGTAAATGCCCACCACGGGCGGCAAGCCGGCCACCAGCGCGTAGGCCATACCCTGCGGCACCATCATCATGGCGACAACGATACCGGCAGTGATGTCCCCGGCCAACAGTGGACGCCGGTATTGCCTGAGCCAAAGCAGCATGATGAAATCCCAAAATCTGAAAACCGAAGCCTATCATGCGTTGAGGCCGGCTAACAGGCGTACTTGTCAACTATGCTCAGTCTTGCTGCGATTGCGCCTTCCTGGCAGCAAGGATCTGCACCGACAAGGCCGCATCAACGACGCAAAGGGCCAGCAGCCTGGCGACCGCCGGCTGGCGCCGCGCATGCGCCGCTCGGCTTATGCCGCTCCCAAAAATCATGTCCATCATCTTATAAATTGACGCCTGTTTGCGCCATTCTGTTAGCGAACGCACGGTTGGCGGCCGCTGCCGCGCCGATACTGAATCTTCGTTTCCACGGAGGCCAGCATGAACGAGAACAAGGAGCAGTCTGCCGGTAACTTGCAGCGCAGCATACAGCAGGAGCAAGATCACCGCGACGCCGCCGCCATAGGCAAGCGGGACAGCAAAGCACCGCTGCCAACGGGCAGCCGCAGCCAGCCTGCCCCTCCCCTGCCCGCCCAGCATCTGGACAAGCCCGGCATCGAAGCGCAGATGCAATTGAAACCGCGCTTCCTGGCGCCCGACTACTGCGGCAGCGGCAAGCTGACCGGCATGGTGGCCATCATCACGGGTGGCGATTCTGGCATCGGCCGCGCCGTGGCCGTGCTGTACGCCCGCGAGGGGGCCGATGTCGCCATCATTTACCTGAATGAACACGCGGACGCCAACGAAACGCGCCGCTATGTGGAAGCGGAAGGCCAGAGCTGCCTGCTGATCCCCGGCGACGTGCGCGAGCAAGGCTTTTGCCGGCAAGCAGTGCGCGAGGTGATGGAACGGTACACGCATATCGACATCCTGGTCAACAACGCCGCCTTCAAGGAACACGCCGAATCGCTGCTGGACCTGAGCGAGGAACGCTTCGACCTCACAATGAAGACCAATGTCTACGGTTACTTCCACATGACCAAGGCCGTGCTGCCCCATTTGCAGCGCGGCGCGGCCATCATCAACACCGGGTCCGTCACGGGCTTGCATGGATCCAAGTACTTGCTCGACTATTCCACCACCAAGGGCGCCATCCACGCCTTCACCATGGCGCTGGCCGGCAACTTGCTTGAAAAAGGTATTCGCGTCAACGCCATCGCGCCGGGCCCAGTCTGGACTCCCCTCAATCCGGCCGACAAGACGGCAGAAGAAATCCGCACATTTGGCGCAGACACTGACATGCGCCGCCCGGCCCAGCCAGAAGAGTTGTCACCCGCTTACGTCTTTCTGGCCTCGCCCGCCTGTTCCAGCTACATCACGGGCATCGTCTTGCCCGTCACCGGCAGCGTGGGGACATAGGGCTAGGCACACGCCCAGGGAAAGCAGCACCGGCACAGCGCAACACGGGGCCACCTACAGCGTACCCGGAGGGGAAACGCCGTGCAAAAATGCATTGACTTTGCTGCGGCTCCTCGCTAACTTAAGCATACAGCATGCCGCCCGGCAAGCCTTCTCACGCGTGGGGAAAAACATGGATGCCGAGTTAGATCAGCTTATCCTCAGCGACGCCCCCGGCGGCGTTGTCATCACGAACGAAGTCCATGCCATCGTGCGCTGGACGGCCGGGGCGCAGCGCATCTTCGGCTATGCCGACGAGGAGGCACTGGGCTCCATGCTGTGGGAATTGATCTCGCTGCCGACACAAGCCGAATCGACCCCACTGATCGACGAAGAGCTGACCGTGAACGGCTGCTACGACCGGGAATCGCTGCGGCGGCGCAAGGATGGCGAACTCATCTACGTTGACGTGGCGTGCCAGTTCGCGCGCACTGGTGCGGACGGCCGCCGCTACCTCATTTCCACCATGAAGGACACCACCTTGCTGAAGGCGGCACGCGACGCCCAGTTTGTCGATGCGCGCTACCGCGTGCTGTTCGAATCGACGCCGGACAGCGTGATCATGGTCAACGCTACGGGCGCCATCGTACTGGCCAACTTGCAGGCTCAGCGCCTGTTCGGCTACGCGGAAGGCGAATTGAACGGCAGGCAAATCGATAGTCTGCTGCCGCAGCGGCTGCGCCATGCGCACGTGGCACACCGTGCCGGCTATTTCGACCAGCCACGCGCGCGCACCATGGGCGCCGACCTGGAATTGCTGGGCTTGCGCAAGGACAAGGCCGAGTTTCCCGTCGAAATCAGCCTCTCTCCCATTCAGACCGAAATCGGCACCTTCGTCATCAGCGCCATCCGCGACGTCAGCGACCGCCGCCGGGCCGAGCAAAAGTTTCGCGGCCTGCTCGAATCGGCGCCGGACGCCATCGTCATCGTCAACAGCGACGGTGAAATCGTGCTCGTCAACTCGCAGACGGAACGGCTGTTCGGCTATTCGCGCGCGGAGCTGTTGGGACGCAATGTGGAAGTGCTGATCCCGGCCCGCTACGCGCACGATCATCCGCGCCATCGCCAGGCCTTTTCCACAGCGCCACGAGCGCGCTCCATGGGCGCAGGGTTGGAACTGTACGGCTTGCGCCGCGATGGCAGCGAGTTTCCAGTCGAAATCAGCCTGTCGCCGCTGGAAACAGATGAAGGTATGCTGGTTTCGTCGGCTATCCGCGACATCTCGGAGCGCAAGCGTATCGAACGCACGCTCAACGAACAGAAAGTCGAACTGGAGCGGGCCAGCCAGGCGAAGGACCGTTTTCTCACCAGCATGTCGCACGAGCTGCGCACGCCGCTGAACGCCATCCTCGGCTTTGCCCAGTTGCTGGCCAATGAAGCATTGCCCGCGACCGCGCTGCAAAAGCGCACCTTCGTGCAAAACATCGTCACCTCGGGCCGCCATCTGCTCACTTTGATCAATGAAATCCTCGACCTGGCGAAGATTGAATCAGGCAGCCTGAGCATGTCGATGGAAGCGGTGACGCTACCGGCGTTGATCGAGGAAGTGCGTGTGATGATGGAAGATCAGGCACAGCAGCGCCAAATCGAGCTGCTCTTTCCAACTTGCGAAGCGCTGACGGTGAGGGCCGACCATACTCGCCTCAAGCAAGTCCTGCTGAACCTGCTGTCGAACGCCATCAAATACAACCGTCCGGCCGGCACGGTGGCGCTGGAAATTTCGCAGCCCGATGCGCTGCGCGTGCGCATCGCCATCCGCGACACGGGCAATGGACTGGACGATGCGCAGATGGCCGAGCTATTTCAGCCGTTTAACCGCCTGGGGCAGGAGGCCGGCAGAGAAGAAGGCACAGGCATCGGCCTGGTCGTCACCAAGCGCCTGGTCGAGCTGATGGGAGGCCGCATGGGCGTGCACAGCTGCCTCGGCGTGGGCAGCATGTTCTGGATCGAACTCGACACCATGATCGCGCCACCCGACAGGGCTACGCGCCATACGGAGGGGCTGCCCCAGCCCCCTGGTGGCGCTGTGGATCATGCCGGCGGCAAGGCCCTGCTACTGTACGTGGAAGACAATCCGGCCAGCCTGCGGCTGGTGGAAGACATCGTCAGCTTCCTGCCCCATCTGCGCATGATTTCGGCCACCGACGCGCGCCAAGGCATCGCGCTGGCGCTGGCACAGCGCCCCGATGTCATCCTGATGGATATCAACCTGCCCGGCATGAATGGCAACCAGGCACAGCGCATCCTGCGCGACGATACGCGCACCGCGCATATTCCCGTCATCGCCCTGACGGCCAACGCCATGAAGGGCGACATCCGGCATGGCTTGGCCACGGGCTTTTTCCGCTACCTGACCAAACCGGTCGAGATTGCCCAGCTCAATATTGCCATCGACGAAGCCCTGCAACTAAAGCGCGCCACCCTGCCATTCAAGCCAGAGGAGTAAAAGCCAGCTTTTTCGTCGCCGTATCGTAGCCTTGCGCGCATCGGGCATGGCCGGTTGGGGCTGCCACGTGCCCTTGTCATCGATGATGAACTTAGCCGCGCCATCCTGTTTTTCGGCGGTCATACCTTGCAGCAAACCTTCAATATTGGCATAGGCAGCCGGTGCTTTTGCACCTGCAGGCGCGGGCGTGACGGCGACATTGCGCTTGGCTGGATAGGCTTTCAAGGCCGCTTTCATGACGGCCCCATGCGGTGAGGCTGGCATTGACTCCGGGCCGTGACAGGCGATGGCACCTTAGGCAAGCTGACAGAACACCTATCGCGGCAAATGTAAGTGTTTGTAATGCCCCAAAGAATCAGTCAACGATATTGCCGCACGGCGCGTTTTTGGCTCAGTGACAGGGGAAATGCTTCTCCTGAACTACCACCCACTTCTCAAGGAACTGCACCATGAAAAACCGCATTTTCAAGCTGAGCGCTACTCTGATCGCCGGCTTATTCGCCACCGCAGCCTTTGCTCAAACGCCAGCCGTGCCTGCCAAGGCCGAAGCCAAGCACACCAAGGAAGTGGCAAAAGCAGAAGCCAAGGAAACCAAGGCCGTGGTGAAAGCCGACGCCAAGCAAGTCGCCGTTGCCGCCGATGCAAAAGCCGATATGGCCAGCGCCAAGGCCGATGCCAGCGCCACCAAAGCCAAAGCCCATGACAAAGCGGAAAAAACCAAGGACAAAGCTGACGAAGCCAAAACTAAAGCGACCGCAGCAGCAACCAAATAATCCGTTCAGCGCCTTTTCTGCGCCACACAAAAAGACAGCCTCGGCTGTCTTTTTTCGTCTTCACACTCACATAAAGCACTATCAGTCGATAAAAAACATGATTGTAAGCAAGTGTAAACAAGGTCAACGATAAGCTTTCGGGGCGCGTTTTATGCTCAGTGACACGGGAATCATCCCGGCACCAACAGACATACCAGACAAACCACCACTGAGGACTGCACCATGAAAAAAAGCATTTTCAACCTGAGCGCGACCCTGATCGCCGGCCTGTTCGCTACCGCAGCCTTTGCCCAAACCCCTGCAGCATCGGCTCCCGCCAAGGCGGAAGCGGCCCACACGGCGGCCGTGGCCAAGGCCGAAGCCAAGGAAACCAAGGCCGTCGTGAAAGCCGATGCCAAGCAAGCGGCCGTTGCCGCCGATGCAAAAGCCGATATGGCCAGCGCCAAGGCTGACGCCAAAGCCAGCAAGGCAAAGGCCCATCACAAAGCGAGCAAGGCAACAGTGAAAGCCGATGCGGCCAAGGCAGACGCCGCAGTTGCTGCCACACCGGCAAAGTAAGGGCTGACGCCTCCAGCAAAAAGACAGTTTCGACTGTCTTTTTTTTCGCGCAAAATACTCCCCACCCCGCACCGGCGGTCATGTGCATGACCGAAAATGACGATGACAACGAGCAACATCCAAACTAAGACGATGTAAAGATGTGACAAAAAATAACGCTTTACAGCCACAAAAAATTCCCATCCTGGCGTGCGCTCCAATATAATTGAGAACACTTCTCATTCTCATCCTTGATTCAGGAGCCGTTTCAATGCCAGGCTACACCGCACCGTCCACCCTCACTACGCTGTCATTGCGCCCGCTGGCCATGGCCATTTCACTGGCACTCGGCGCCGGCATGGCGCATGGCGCCGCCAGCGCACCAGCCGATGGCACTGGCGATGAAGCGCCAGTGATGCAAACCATTACCGTGACGGCCAGCAGCGACGCGAACGCCTACACGGCGCGCAACAGCGCCTCGGCCAGCAAGTTCAACCTGTCGCTGCGCGAGACGCCGCAGGCGGTTTCCGTGGTCACGCGCGCGCACATGGATGATTTCAGGCTCGACAACGCCAGCAAGGTACTGGCGCACACCACGGGCGTGACGGTAGAAGCGGTGGAAACGGACCGCAGCTATTACACGGCGCGCGGCTACGACATCACCAATTTCCAGTTCGACGGCGTCGGCATTGCTTTCGTTTTCGGCCTTGTGATGGGCGACCTCGATACGGCGCTGTTCGAGCGCGTCGACATCGTGCGCGGCGCGAACGGCTTGATTTCCTCGACCGGCAATCCGTCGGCCACTGTCAATTTCATGCGCAAACGCCCCACCCCGGACCTGGCCGCTTCCGCTGGCGTCATGCTCGGCTCCTGGAACACGCGCCGCCTCGATGCCGATGTATCGACACCGCTCAGCGACGATGGCAAGGTGGCGGCGCGCTTCGTCGTCGTCCACGAAGAGGGTAACTCGCACCTGGACCGCTACTCGCCGCGCAAAGATGTCGCCTACGCCATCGTCGAAGCGAAACTGACAGCCGATACCAGCCTGGCCCTGGGCCACAGCTACCACAATAGCCTGGCCAGGGGCGGCATGTGGGGTGCCCTGCCCATCGCCTACACGGACGGCACGCCGACCAACTATCCGATTTCCACCTCGACTTCAGCCGACTGGTCGCGCTGGAGCATCCTCAATAACAGCAGCTTCGCCGAACTGGCGCACCAGTTCAACGCCGACTGGCGCGTGAAGGCCACCGCCACCTACAACCGCTCCAGCTCCGACTCGAAGCTGTTCTATGTCTACGGCACGCCGGACAAGGCCACGGGCGACGGCTTGTTCAGCTACCCTTCGCGCTATGGCTCTCGCAACAAGCAGCGCCTGCTCGATGTCGCCGCGACGGGAAAATTCACGCTGGCCGGGCGCCAGCATGACATCAGCATGGGAGTCGCCTGGTCAACCTCCACGCTCGACGATGTGTCTTACTACGGCCGCGGCATCGGCACGGCGCTGCCGAATGGCACGGCGTTCGATGGCGCCTACCCTGAACCGCTGTTCGACGCCTCGACCGACGGCAGCGCCTATAAGGACGAACGCAAGAACGCCTATCTGGCCACCCGCCTCAAGCTGGCCGACAATACCAAGCTGCTGGCAGGCGTCAACGTCGTCAAGGCCGATAGCACGGGCAGCGCGTATGGCGTCAGCCAGGCCAAGTCGCAAAGCGACACCAGCCCGTACGTGGGCCTGGTGTATGACATCAACCGCCATGTGTCAGCTTACGCCAGCCACACGGAAATCTTCAACCCGCAAAGCAGCATCGACAGCAGGGGCCAGACCCTGGCCGCCGCCACCGGCAAGAGCCTGGAAGCAGGCCTGAAAAGCGAATGGTTCGACGGCCGCCTGAACCTGTCCGGCGCCCTGTTCAAGACGCGCCAGAAGAATATGGCCGAAGCGGCCGGCACCACAGCCGACTTCAAGACCTTCTATCGAGGCGTCGATTCGCAATCGCAGGGTGTCGAGCTCGATGCCTCGGGTGAGCTGGCGAAAGGCTGGCAAGCGAACGCCGGTTATTCACAGCTGCGCATCAAGGGCGACGACGGCCAGGATGCACGCACCTTCATCCCGCGCAAACAGTTTCATGTGGCCACCACCTATCACGTGCCGGCGCTGCCGACATTCAAGGTGGGCGCCAGCCTCACCTGGCAGGACGCCATCTACAATAAGGTCAACGACAGCACGACCCTGCACCAGGGCGCCTACGCGCAACTGGGCCTGATGGCCAGCTACGACATCAGCCGCAACGTCAGCCTGTCGCTGAACCTGAACAATGTGACGGACAAGAAGCACCTGAACAGCCTGTACTGGACCCAGTCGCTGTATGCAGCGGGTCGCAATGGCAGCGCCACCCTGAGCTGGAAATACTAGGGAGCGGCCATGCGACTGCGTCCATCCATGGTTGTTCTGCACCGCTGGTTCGGCTTGGCGGTGGCGCTCTTCCTGTTCATTTCCGGCTTGACGGGCGCCATCATCTCGTGGGATCACGAGCTCGATGCCTGGCTCAATGCGCAGCTGTTTCATGCGCAAAGCGCCAGCAGCGCCGCTGTGAGACCCGCAAAATCGGGCCTGGAACTGGCGCGCCAGCTCGAGGCGCAGGACCCGCGCCTGCGCGTCAATTACACGCTCACCACGATCGAGCCTGGCCACACGGCCTTGATCGCGGTGGAAGGCCGGCCCGACCCGGCTACCGGCAAGCCCCATGAACTGGGCTTCAACCAGGTGGCCATCGATCCCGTCACCGGCGCCATGCAAGGCAAGCGCCAGTGGGGCGTGGTCTCGCTGACGCGCGAAAACCTGCTGCCCTTCCTGTACAAACTGCACTACACCATGCACATTCCCGATGGCTGGGGCATCGAACTGGGCGTCTGGTTCATGGGCATCATCGGCATCGTATGGATTTTTGACTGCGCTATTGCGCTGTACCTGTCGTTCCCGAACTGGCGCAGCTGGCGCAAGTCGCTGGCCTTGCGCTGGCGTGAAGGGGGACACAAACTCAATTTCGACCTGCACCGCTCGGGCGGCGTGTGGGTCTGGTTGCTGCTGCTGGTGCTGGCCATCACCTCCGTGTCGATGAATTTGCCAACCCAGGTGATGCGCCCCCTGGTAGCGAAGTTTTCCACACTCAAGCCGAACGCCTTCGACAGCCGCACGCCGCAGCCGCCCGACAAACCGATCGAGCCGCAGCTGACGCGCGAACAGGCCGTGGCGCTGGCAAAAGCGGAAGCGGCCAGGCGAGGCTGGGCATTGCCGGCCGGCGGCGTGTTTTATTCATCGAGCTATGGCCTGTATGGCGTGGGCTTCTTCGCGGCGGACAACGACCATGGCGATGGTGGCCTGGGCAATGCGTGGCTGTACTTTGATGGCCGCGATGGCAAGCCGGCCGGCGGCGTGGTGCCCGGCACGGGCAGCGCCGGCGACATCTTCCTGCAAGCGCAATTTCCCCTGCATTCGGGCCGCATCCTGGGCCTGCCGGGTCGCATCCTGATTTCTGTCATGGGCCTGGTGGTGGCCATGTTGAGCGCGACGGGGTTGATCATCTGGCTGCGCAAGCGCCGCGCACGCGCGGCAAAAGCCGGCAAGGCGGCACTGCCGCTGCATGCCAACGTCAGCCCATAGGCGGCGCAGATGTAAGCGTTTGTAATGAGCGTCAACGCAAGCGTCCGAGGCCGCGTTTTATGCTCAGTGACACGGGAATCATCCCGGCACCAACAGACACACCAGACAAACCACCACCGAGGACTGCACCATGAAAAAAGTAATTGCTACCCTGATCGCCAGCCTGTTCGCTACCGCTGCCTTTGCCCAGACGCCTGCAGCGCCTGCAGCCTCGGTCCCCGCCAAAGTGGAAGCGGCCCACGCCAAGGCCGTCGTAAAAGCCGATGCCAAGGAAGCGCAAACGGTCGTAAAAGCGGACGCGAAAGAAGCAAAAGCGGTTGTCGCCGCCAAAACGGACGTAGCGAGTGCTAAAGCGCAAGCGGCCACCACCAAGACCAAGGCGCACCAGAAAGCCAAGCAAACCAAAGCCAAGGCTGACGACAAGCTGGCATCGGCCACCGCCGCTGCGTCAACACCAGCGCCAGCGCCAGCCAAATAATTCCGACACACTTTACTGAGCACACTACAACAAGGATTTCAGCATGAAAAAAGTTATCGCCACCCTGATCGCCAGCCTGTTCGCTAGCGCCGCTTTCGCCCAGACGCCAGCCGTCGCGCCAGTCGCTCCAGTAGCACCAGTAGCCGTCGTCGCCCCTGTCGCCAAGGCCGAAGCGCCAGCGGCCGCCGTCAAGCCAGCGGCGCACAAAAAAGTACAGCATCACAAGGCGAAGAAGGCCGCAGCGGCAACGCCAGCAGCTTCGCCAGCAGCAACTCCAGCAACTCCAGCGATGGCCGCAGCGCCAGCACCGGCAGCAGCGCCAGTCAAGTAAAAGCGCCGGCAGCAAGCAAAAAGACAGGGTTTCCCCTGTCTTTTTTTTCGTCTGCTTTTCGTCTACTTATTTTGGCATCAGCACCGTGTCGATGACATTGATCACGCCATTGGACTGATACACATCGTAGGTACTGATGTTGGCGCTATTGCCGCTTTCATCCATCACGACGATGTTGTGCATGCCGTTCATGGCGAACATCAGCTTGCCGCCGCTGGCCGTTGGCAGGGTCGCCTTGCCATCGTGCATCTTGATTTCCTTGGCCAGGGCCTTGAAGTCATATTTGCCGGGCACCACGTGGTAGGTGAGGATTTTCGTCAGGGTCGCCTTGCTTTCCGGTTTGACCAGGGTCTCGACGGTGCCGGCCGGCAGCTTGCCAAACGCCGCGTTCGTCGGCGCAAATACGGTAAATGGGCCCTTGCCTTTCAAGGTATCGACCAGGCCTGCAGCCTGCACCGCAGCGACCAGGGTTGTGTGGTCGGCCGAATTGACGGCGTTATCGACGATATCCTTGGAGGGAGACATGCTCTTGCCACCCACCATGGTGCTCATGTCGGCGGCAAAAGGGGCGCTGGCGGCCAGCATGGAAGTGACAAACATTACTGCGGGAACGAAGGTACGCATGATGATATCTCCTGGAGGACTACGTTTGCATGATTGCAGGAGTACTTACGCAGCCTTTGCGCCAACGGATTCAACTTCCTGAAAAAAACGGCGCCGTGCAAGTGCACGCCGCCGTTTCCCATACAAATCGCTTGCTGCGGGCAGGAAAACTAGTTGGCCGCCACCTGCGGCTCGACCTCTCCCCAGCCGCCGCCCAGGGCGCGGATCAGTGCCACCGTGGTGACGGCGCGGTTGCCGCGCAACTGCACGGCGTTGCGCTCGACAGCTGCCAGGTTGCGCTGCGCGTCGAGCAGATCGAGGTAGCTGGAACGGCCCGCGTCGTACAGCTTTTGCGCCAGGTCGGCCGAACGGCGCGCCGAGACGACGGCTGCGTCGATCTGCTGCGTCTGGCCCGACAGGATGCGCAAACCGGCCAGGTTGTCTTCCACCTCGGCGAAGGCGAGCAGCACACTGTGGCGATACGTCGCCACCGACTCTTCCAGTTGCGCTTCGCTGCGGCTCACGGCTGCCTTGTTGCGGCCACCGTCGATGATGGGCATCGACATCAAAGCGCCCAGCAGCCAGGAGCGGCTACTCCACCTGAAGATATCCGAGAACGTATCGGAGGCGCCACCGCCCGAGGCGTTCAGGGTCAGGGCCGGGAACATGGCCGATTTCGCCACGCCGATGCGTGCATTCGACGCTTCCATGGTGCGCTGCGCCGACGCGATGTCGGGGCGGCGCTCCAGCAGCGACGACGGCATGCCGGCCGGGATCACGGGCAGGAAGCCACTGTCCTGCAGCGGGTTGACGCTCGCCGTGAAGCTGGCGGCAGGTTTGCCCAACAGGACGGCCAGCGCATGCTCGCTATTGGCGCGCTGGCGCTGCAAGCCGATGGCTTCGGCGCGCACGGTCGACAGCTCCGTGCGGGCACGCGACAAGTCGAACTCACCGATATCACCGAGGTCATAGCGGCGCTGGTTCACATGCACGCTTTCCTCGCGCAGGCGCACCGTCTGCTCCAGTGTCGCCAGTTCGGCATCCGTGGCGCGCAGCTGGAAATACGTCTGCGCCACGTCGGCCTGCAACGACAGCAGCACCGAGCGGTAAGTCGCTTCCACGGCCAGTGCATCGCTACGCGAGGCGCTGACATTAGCGGCCACTCTGCCGAACAAATCGACTTCGTAGCTGGCCGTCAGGTTTGCCTGATAGACGTTGCTCGCCGCCACCGGCGCACCGTTCGGCATGCCGAGCGATACGGCGGAGGCGCGGTTGCGCTGGCCACCCACATTCACGCCCACTTGCGGGGTGCGGTCCGCTTCGGCGATGCCGGCAATCGCCCTCGCCTGCTTGACGCGGGCGGCGGCAATGGCCAGGTTGGCATTGGCCTGCGTGGCATCATTAATCAAGCTGTTCAGGGCTGGATCATTGAAGGCCAGCCACCACTCGCCGCGCGCCTGGCGTTCGGCCATACCCGTCTGGCCCTGCTTCCAGCGCGTGCCATCGGCTGCCGTCTGCACGACAGGGCGCGTTTGAAACTCACCTTGCGCTTCCTTGAACGCCGCCGGCGTCTCGATCTGCGGCTGCTTGAACTCGGGTGCCGCGCAAGCGGCCAGCAGCACGGCAGCTGCCATGGCGGTCAAGGCCGTGCGCAGCGCTGGCGCCGCACGCTGCGCAGCGATCCGTGTCATCAGATTGGTTTTCAATTTTTATCTCCTTCCAGGTCCAGCGCAGGCGCAGCAACAGGCTTGGCGACAGCGACAGCTGGTTTTTTCTCAAAACGCTGCGCCAGGGTGCGCAGCAATACATAGAATACGGGCGTCAGGAACAGGCCGAAGAAGGTCACGCCCAGCATGCCGGCAAACACCGCCACGCCCATGGCATGGCGCATTTCCGAGCCGGCACCGTGCGAGAACACCAGCGGCACGACGCCCATGATGAAGGCGATCGAGGTCATCAAAATCGGACGCAGACGCAGACGGCATGCTTCCAGCGCCGCTTGCACGACTGTGCGGCCATGCTCTTCCAGTTCGCGGGCAAATTCAACGATCAGAATCGCATTCTTCGACGCCAAGCCCACCAGCACGAACAGCGCGATCTGGGTGAACACATTGTTGTCGCCGCCGGTCAGTTTGACGCCGAGCAGCGCGCAGAGGATAGACATCGGCACGATCAGGATCACGGCCAGCGGCAAGGTCCAGCTTTCGTACTGGGCAGCGAGCACCAGGAACACCAGCAGCACGCACAGCGGGAAGACATAGATCATCGTATTGCCGGACAAGATGTCCTGGTAGGTCAGTTCCGTCCATTCATACGCAATCCCCTGCGGCAGCACTTCCTTGGCGATGCGTTCCAGCGCGGCTTGCGCCTGGCCGCTCGATACGCCAAGCGCGGGGCCGCCGTTGAAATCGGCTGCGGCGTAGGCGTTATAGCGCTGTACACGGTCAGGACCATAGCTATCCTTGACGCGCATTAAGGAGGACAGCGGAATCATCTCGCCCTTGTCGCTGCGCACTTTCAGCTGCGCGATATCCTGGGCATGCGAGCGGAATGCCGCGTCGGCCTGCACGCGCACCTGGTAGGTACGGCCAAACTGGTTGAAGTCATTCACGTACAGTGAACCGAGGTTGATCTGCAAGGTCTGGTAAATCGTCTTCAGCGGCACGCCCATCTGCTTGGCTTTTACACGGTCAACGTCGGCAAACAGCTGCGGCACGTTGATCTGGTAACCCGAGAACACGCCCGCCAGTTCCGGCGTCTGGTAGGCCTTGGCGGCCAGCGCCTGGGTGGCGTTGTACAGCGCGTCGTAACCGAGGTTGCCACGGTCTTCAATCATCATCTTGAAGCCGCCGATGGTGCCCAGGCCGTTGACCGGCGGTGGCGGGAAGACCATGATGAAAGCGTCCTGAATGCCGCCCAGGCGTTTGTTGATCTCGGCCGCGATAGCAGCGCCCGACAATTCCTTGCTGCTGCGTTCGTCGAACGGCTTCAGGGTGGCGAAAACGATGCCGGCGTTTGGCGCATTGGTAAAGTCGTTGATCGACAAGCCGGGGAAGGCGATCGTCGATTCGACGCCAGGCACTGACTTGATGACGTCAGACATGCGGCGCACGACATCTTCCGTGCGGTCCAGCGAAGCGGCGTCAGGCAATTGCGCAAAGCCCACCAGGTATTGCTTGTCCTGCGCTGGCACGAAGCCGGCCGGCACGGACTTGAAGGTGAAGATGGCGGCCACCACCAGCAGCGCATACACGCCCAGCGAGGCGCTCTTGCGACCCAATACGCCCTTCACGCCCGCTTCATAGCGGTGCGAGGCGCGACCGAAGAAGCGGTTGAACCAGGCGAAGAAGCGGCCGAAGAGCATGTCCATGCCGCGCGTCAGCGCGTCTTTCGGCGCATCGTGCGGTTTCAAGAGCGCAGCGGCCAGCGCTGGCGCCAGGGTCAGCGAGCTGAATGCGGAAATCACGGTCGAAATGGCAATGGTCAGCGCAAACTGGCGATAGAACTCGCCCGACAGGCCGGGCACGAAGGCGATCGGCACGAACACGGCGCACAGCACCAGGGCGATGGCGACGATGGGACCACTGACCTCTTTCATGGCCTGGATGGTGGCGTCGCGCGGCGACAAGCCTTCCTCGATGTTGCGCTCGACGTTTTCCACCACCACGATGGCGTCATCGACGACGATACCGATGGCCAGCACCAGGCCAAACAGCGACAGCGTGTTGATCGAGAAGCCAAAGCCCAGCATCACGGCAAAGGTGCCGACAATCGACACGGGAACGGCCAGCAGCGGAATGATGGACGCGCGCCAGGTTTGCAGGAAGATGATCACCACCAGCACCACCAGGGCGATCGCTTCGAGCAGCGTATGGATTACCGCTTCGATGGACGAGCGCACGAACTGCGTCGGGTCGTACTCGATGCGGTATTCCACGCCTTGCGGGAAGTCTTTTTTCAATTCGTCCATCTTGGCGCGCACATTGGACGACAGTTGCAGCGCGTTGGCATTCGGTGCCTCGAAAATACCCATGCCGACGGCCGGATTATTGTTCAGCAGCGAACGCAGCGAGTAGCTGTTGGCGCCCATTTCCACGCGCGCCACGTCCTTCAGGTGCGTCACGGCGCCGTCGGCATTGGTGCGCACGATGATGGCGCCAAATTCCTCGGGCGTCTTCAGGCGGCCCTGGGTATTGACGGTCAGCTGGAAGTCCGAGTTTTTTGCTGGCGAGGCGCCGATCACGCCGGCCGCCACCTGCACGTTCTGCTCGCGGATAGCCTCGACGACGTCATTGGCCGTCATGCCGCGCGCCGCTACCTTTTGCGGGTCGAGCCAGATGCGCATGGCATAGTCACCGGCACCGAAGATCTGGATGTCGCCCATGCCGGGCAGACGGGCCAGCTGGTCCTTGACGTTCAACACCGCGTAGTTACGCAGGTACATATCGTCGTAGCGTTTGTTTGGCGAGACCAGGTGCACCACCATGGTCAGGTTGGGCGACGACTTGACGGTGGTCACGCCGATCTGGCGCACCTCTTCGGGCAGGCGCGGCAAGGCGCGCTGCACGCGGTTCTGCACCTGTGTCTCGGCCTGCTCGACGTTGGTGCCGATCTTGAAGGTCACGGTCAGCATCATGGCGCCATCGGAGGTGTTTTGCGAGGACATGTAGAGCATGTTCTCGACGCCGTTGATCTGCTCTTCGAGCGGCGCGGCGACGGTTTCGGCAATCACTTTCGGGTTGGCACCCGGGTACTGCGCGCGCACCACCACCGATGGCGGCACGACGTCGGGATATTCGGAGATGGGCAGGCCGAATATCGACAGCAGCCCGGCCACGAATATGACGATCGACAGTACCGCCGCGAAAATCGGCTTGTCGATGAAAAAGCGGGAAAAATTCATGTTTATTCCTTGGAAGTCGATGCTGCTTTCGCGGCGATCTTGGCGTCTTTTACTTCAGTTTTTGCGGGGACGAGCGGCGCGGTCGGGTCGAAATCCATGGCCACCATCTGCGCCGTCACGGGCGTGCCGGGACGCACGCGCTGCAAACCGTTGACGACGATCTTTTCGCCCGCCTTCAAGCCTTCGCGCACCACGCGCAAGCCGTCCGAATTCGGGCCCAGCTTGACGGCGCGGTACTCGGCCTTGTTATCGGCCCCCACCACGTACACGTATTTGCGGCTTTGGTCCGTGCCAACGGCGCGGTCGCTGATCAACAAGGCCGTGCTTTGTGCCTGCGGGCCATTGCCGCCGTCGAGCAAGATGCGCGCGAACAGGCCAGGCACCAGTTGGCGCTCGACATTGGCGAAGGTGGCGCGCATGCGCACGCTGCCGGTGGCCGGATCGAGCTGGTTGTCGACGAATTCCAGCTTGCCTTCGTGCGGGAAGCCCGTCTCGTTGGCCAGGCCCACCTTGACGATGACGGGTGTGCCCTTTTGCGCCGTGCCGGCCACCCGCAGGTAGGTATCTTCGTCGCCGTCGAAGCTGGCGTAGATGCGCTCGGTCGACACCACCGAAGTCAGGATGGCGGAAGCGTCGATCAGGTTGCCGACGGTGATTTCGGCCTTGCTGACGCGCCCGCTGATCGGTGCCTGCACCTGCGTGTACGACAGGTTCAGTTTGGCCGCTTCATACGCGGCTTGCGCCGAGCGGGCGTTAGCGTCGAGCTCTTTCGCGCCGGAAGCCTTTTCATCAAATTCGCGCTGGGCGATGGCTTTTTCGGCCAGCAGTTTTTCGGCGCGCGACAGTTCCAGCTTGGCCAATTCAGCCTTGGCGCGGGCCGAGGCAGCGCTGCCTTCGGCGCGGGCCGCTTCAGCCTGGAAAGGACGCGGATCGATGACGAACAGCACATCCCCCTTTTTTACTTCGCTGCCCGGCTTGAAGTTGACGGCGGTGATGTAGCCACCGACACGCGAACGGATTTCCACGCGCTCGATCGCTTCCAGGCGGCCCGAAAATTCCTGCGTTTCCGTGATCTGTTTTTGAATAACGGCGGCAGCCGATACCGGTGGACCACCGGCCGCTGGCGCGTCCGGTACCTTGCTATTGGCCTTATCGCAGCCGGCCAGGCTCACGGCCACCAGTCCGGCCAGCGCGAGCGAGGCGGCCAGAGGCTTGAGTAAGGTCCCCAAGATCGACAATTGTTGAACATTTTTCATTTTATTTCCCTGATTTATGAAAATTTCTAATGGTATGGGCGACAAAAAGCAACCCAGCTAAAAGCGGAAACTGCAGCGTATGGTGATGCCATGGCGCCCGACGGCGCGCAATCAAAGGTAGACAGGGTGCCAGTTGCTTAACAACAGACGGGCACGATGAAGCTGGCTGTGCGAGCGCACAACGCAGACCAGATGGAAACTACACTGCGCAGTGTAGCAACCGAAACTCAAAAAGTAAACTAATAGGTGTAATTTATTTGCAGTGCCGCAGGTGGTGGCCTCATGACGCCGGCTCGGGCTCCTGTCCCAGTCCCAGTCCAGCGACAAAGCTGGCGATTTCGCCCAATACTTGCACCTTGCAGGCGCACTCATTGCGGGCGCCGGCATCTTGCAGCGGCGCGGCGGCCATGCGCCGCACGGTGGTCTTGATGCCGCAGGCGATCAATTTACTGCCATATTGTTCAGCCTCGTCGCGCAATGGATCATCTTCGCTCGACAGGATGAGGGCCGGCGGCAAGTTCTTCAGGCGGCTCGACTGCAATGGCGACGCGTACGGATGACTGCGGTCAGCGGCATTCGGCAGATAGCCACGGTAGGCGGCGGCGCATTGATCGGCCACTTCCGCCGAGTCCGGGCAACTGGGCAAGGAGCGCATGGAGCAGGTCGACAGACCGGGGTCGAGCATGGGCATGATCAGCACCTGGCCCGCGAGGGGCGGTCCGCCCCGGTCGCGCGACATCATGGCGCAGACGGCGGCCAGGTTGGCGCCCGCCTCGATGCCCGACACCACCATCTGCTTGCCCGTCCATCCCAGCTTGGACTTATTCTTTTTCGCCCACAGCAGCACGGCATGCGCGTCTTCCACGGCGGCCGGGAATGGCCGCACCTTCGCCAGCGTGTAGTTCGCAGCCAGCACGATATGGTCAGGGTTGCTCAGCACCAAACAGCGCAGGAAGTCATCCGCATCGTCCAGGTCGCCGTCGACAAAACCGCCACCGTGAAAGAAGACGATCAGGCTAGCCTGCTTGGCGCCCGGCACGCCGGCCGTGTAGATGCGCGCGGCCAGCGCATCCTGCGCACCTTGCACCTCGATGTCGCGTATCTTCAGCGCCTGGCCAGGCGCCAGTGCGGCCGCGGCCTCGGCAAAGCTCATTGCGCCACCACCGGCTGCAACGCAACAACGGGTACGCTGTCGTTCAGGCACAACAGGGCGATGCCGCCCACTTCATGGGTCAGGGCGCTGTAGGCATTAGCTTCGCTTTGCGCTGCCTGCGAGTAGGCATCCGTCGATACCATCGCGGCCAGAGCGAGCGCAACCGCCACCAAGGCCGGTACTGCAAAGTTTCTATTCCGATGACCCATGATTTTTCTCCTGTGAACTTCTTGCTGCATCACGTTTATGCTGCAGTACAGCAACTATAGACTTGATCTACAATCTAATAAAGAGCGCAATGACGAATTGATTGTTCAGAATTACGAACAATCAAGCATAAAGTGATAAGGAATCAAGTGAACAAGCTGCAAGCCATGGAAGTTTTCATCCAAGTCGTCGATGCGGGCGGCTTTACGCGCGCGGCGGAAAACATGCAACTACCAAAAGCGACCGTGTCGACCCTGATCCAGTCGCTCGAAGCGAGCCTGTCGGTGAAGTTACTCAACCGCACCACGCGCCACGTCAGCATCACCTCCGACGGCGCCGCGTATTACGAGCGCTGCGTGCGCATCCTGTCGGACGTGCGCGAAGCCGAGGAATCGCTGTCGCGCACGCGCTTGAGTCCCAGCGGACGGTTGCGCGTGGATGCACCCACGGCCCTGGCCAGCGAACTGATCATCCCCGCCCTGCCCGACTTTTTTGCCCGCTACCCCGACATCTCGCTGGAGCTCGGTTGCAGCGACCGCCCCGTCGATCTGATCGAGGAAGGCGTCGACTGCGCCGTGCGCGGCGGTGAACTGGGCGACCTGAACCTGATCGCGCGCCGGGTCGGCGTGCTGCATTTCATCACCTGCGCCGCACCCAGCTACCTGGCGCGCTATGGCACGCCGTTGCATCCGAAGGACCTGGCGCAGCACCGGGGCGTCAATTTCTTCTCCGCCAAGACAGGTAAGATGTTCGATTGGGATTTTACGCGCGCAGGCGAACGCATACAGATGTCTATCCCCAGCCATATCGCCGTGAACGACTCGAATGCCTATGCGGCCGCCGGCCTGGCGGGCTTGGGCATCGTACAAATGACGCATTTCATCCTTGCGCCGCTGATGGAACAAGGCAAAATGGTGGAATTGCTCAATGAATGGGAATCCGACCCGCTGCCCGTCCACGTGATCTATCCGCCCAACCGCCATCTGTCGGCCAAGGTGCGCGTATTTGTCGAATGGGTCGCCGACATGTTTAGCAACCACCCGGCCACGCAACTGAAGGGCAAGAGCAACCTTCCCAGCGCGCGCGCCACCCAGACCGAGGCCCAGCCATGACCGCAACAAACACATCGTCACACCACATCGTCTTCCTCGACCGCGACAGCCTGATCGCCAACGTGCGCCCGCCCGCCTTCGCGCACAGCTGGAAAGAGTATGCGCACACCAGGGGCGGCGAGCAGACCGTTTCCCGACTCCAAGGCGCAACGATCGCCATCACGAACAAGGTGCCGCTGCGCGCGGCCGAGCTGGCGCAATTACCGGACTTGAAGATGATCGCCGTGGCCGCCACCGGCACCGACATCCTTGACCTGGCCGCCTGTCGCGAACGCGGCATCGTGGTGACGAACATCCGCGACTATGCGCGCGCCAGCGTGCCCGAGCATACCTTGGCACTGATGCTGGCCCTGCGCCGCCAACTGGTCGCCTACCGCGCGGACGTGGAAGCGGGCCTGTGGCAGGCGTCAGAACGCTTCTGCCTGTTCGGCCATCCGATCCGCGACCTGGCCGGCAGCCGCCTGGGTTTGCTCGGTTACGGCGCGCTGGGCAAGGCCGTCGCCCAACTGGGGCGCGCCTTCGGCATGCACGTCATCGTCCACAATCGCTCGCCCATCGAAGACGACAGCGTGACGCAAGTGACGTTCGACGCGCTGCTGGCCACGTCCGACGTGTTGAGCCTGCACCTGCCGCTGACGGACAAGACGCGCAACATCATCGGTGCGCCAGAATTGGCGCGCATGCAGCCGACAGCCCTCTTGATCAACACGGCGCGCGGCGGCCTGGTCGATGAAGCGGCGCTGGCCCAGGCATTGAAAAATGGCGTGATCGCCGGCGCCGGCTTCGACGTGCTATCGAAGGAGCCGCCGCTGCCCGACAACCCGCTGTTGACCTTGCGCCTGCCCAACTTCATCCTCACGCCCCACACGGCCTGGGCCAGCGAAGCGGCCATGCAAAAACTGGCCGATATCTTGATCGGCAACGTGGAAGCGTTCGCGCAGGGTACGCCCACGCACGTGGTGGCATCAGCGGCTTGAAGCAAATCGACGCGCTGCTGGCCTGAAGGCCGTCACTCAAGGGGGCGAGCTACGGCGCGCCTGCCACTCGCGGCGCAGCAAGCCGTACAAGGCCGAATCGCTGACCTGGCCAGCCACGATCCAGCGTTCCGGCAGAAAACCTTCCTTGTTGAAACCCTGGCGCTCGAGGGCGCTGGCCGAAGCGGCGTTGAGCGGGTCGATATCGGCTTCCAGGCGGTTCAGGTCGCGCTCGAGAAACGCGAATGCGATCAGCGCGGACAAGGCTTCGTGCATATAGCCGCGCCCCCAGTACGGACGGCCCAGCGCGTAGCCGATCTCGGCGCGGCGGTTCTGGCGGTGCTCGGAAAACAGGCTGCAACTGCCCAAGTATTCGCCCGTCGCCTTGAGCTCGACGGCGAAGCGGAAAAATTCCTCTTTCCCAAATGCGGCGCTATCTTCGGCAATCTGGCGCGCGGCGCGGCTGGCGTCGGTCCATGGCGGTTCGCTGAAATAGCGCATCACCTCAGGGTCGGCATGCATGGCGAACAGGGCCGCCTCGTCGGAGAGCTGCGGCTTGCGCAGGATCAAGCGTTCAGTGCTGATGCTCTTTCTATAAGTCATGACACTCCAGTCTGAAGGCGAACAGTCGCATGCTGATTACTCCATGCAACCATAAATAAATGGCAACTCTTCGACCCAGGCAAAGACGGCGCGTCTACCCTGCCCTATGTCGCCGGCGGACGTGTCTGCATCAGCGACGCAGACGCCATCGAGCGCCTTCCCGCCACGCCAGGCACAGAAAGGGCTTGATAGCGTGCGGATTTCCCCTTAAAACGTGCCAGGCAGCAGGATTTTTTTATCCACCTGCTGCAGGTCGCGCAAGCCGCAAAAGGCCATCGTCAAGTCGAGTTCATTGCGGATGATATCCAGGCAGCGCGTCACGCCCGGCCCACCCATGGCGCCCAGGCCGTACAGGAAAGGACGGCCGATGTACACGCCCTTGGCGCCCAGTGCCACGGCCTTGAGCACGTCCTGGCCCGAGCGGATGCCGCCATCCATATGCACTTCGATCTGGCTGCCGACGGCGTCGACGATGGCGGGCAAGGCTTCGATCGACGATTGCGCGCCATCGAGCTGGCGCCCGCCGTGGTTCGAAACGATCAGCGCGTCGGCACCGCTTTCCACGGCCAGGCGCGCATCCTCAGGGTCCATGATGCCCTTGATGATCAATTTCCCACCCCAGCGCTGCTTGATCCATTCCACGTCCGCCCATGACAGGCTGAGGTCAAACTGCTGCTGCGTCCAGGCCGACAGCGACGACATGTCGGAGACGGACGTGGCATGGCCGACGATGTTGCCGAAGCCGCGCCGTTTCGTGCCCAACATGCCCGCCACCCAGCGCGGCTTGGTGGCCATGTTGATGATGTTCGGGATGGTCAGCCGGGGCGGCGCCGACAGGCCATTGCGCAAGTCCTTGTGGCGCTGGCCCAGCACTTGCAAATCCAGGGTCAGCACCAGCGCGCCACACTTGGCCGCCTTGGCGCGGTCGATCAGGCGGTTGATGAATTCGCGGTCCTTCATCACGTACAGCTGGAACCAGAACGGTTTCGTGGTGTGCGCCGCCACGTCCTCGATCGAGCAAATGCTCATGGTCGAGAGGGTAAACGGCACGCCGAATTTTTCAGCCGCCTGGGCGGCGAGGATTTCGCCATCCGCATGCTGCATGCCCGTCAAGCCCGTGGGCGACAGGGCCACCGGCATCGACACGTGCTGGCCCACCATGGTCGAGGCCAGGCTGCGGTTTTCCAGGTTGACGGCCACGCGCTGGCGGAACTTGATCTTGGCGAAATCGCTGTTGTTGGCACGGTACGTCGATTCCGTCCAGGAACCGGAATCGGCGTAGTCGTAAAACATGCGCGGCACGCGTTTCTGGGCCAGCACGCGCAAGTCGTCGATACAGGTGATGATACTCATGCGTTTCCTCGGTCGATTGCAGGTCGGACCATGATCGTGCATTTACCCGCAATTGTCTATGCGGCAGGCAAGCGTGGCGGACAGAACGTGGCTTAGCAGTCGCGCGCACCGAGGATCTTCTCACCCAGTTCGCTCAACTGCGCTTGCGGGTAGCGCAGCTTTTCCTTTTCCTCCGGGTCGCCGGGAAACGCGTAGCCTTGCGGCGCGCTGCGCTCGCGCCAGCTTTGCACGCGCCAGTCGCGCAAGACTTGATTGTCGTGCTGGGCTGGCGCAAAGGAAATGTATTGCGCCAGGCGCACCTGGTGCGTGGATGTATTCGGGCGGATGCCGTGCGCCAGCAGGCTATTAAAGATCAGCAACTCGCCTTTCTTCATGGCGATGAATTGCAAGGGGTACGGCACCGTCGCCAGGTCCGGCTGCCACGGGTTGCGGTCAAGCGGCACGCTCTTGCGCCACGCCAGCAAGTTGTTGAACAGTTCCGGATAGCACTGGAAACCGCCGCTCTCGGGCGAGGTGTCGGACAGGGCCAGCACGCCCTGCACGTTGACCGGCAGCGGGTCGAGCGTGGTATCGGCATCCCAGTGGATGAAGCCGCCAAACTTGCGCTTGCCCTTGTTCGGCGTGTTCAAGTTGGCGCGGTCGATGGTCACCCACAAATCCTGACGGTCCCAGATGTCGACGAAGGCGTCATATATCCGTTGGGTCTGGCGGTTATCCCACAGGGTCTGGTTGTGATAAGCCTCGACCATGCCGGCACCGTTGAGTTCCTTCATCGCGTGCTCGCGCAGCTGATCCTGGTTCCAGGTGGCGGCATCGTGCTGGTCCAGTCCTTGAAACTCCCACAGGAAATCGGTGGTGCGCCGAACCTGTTCCGGCGACACCGCCTCCTTGACGATGACATAACCGTAGGTTTGCCAATGCAAAAAGTCGCTGTCGGAGAGCACGCGCAGGGGCAGCTGTTTCTCGATGTCGCGCAACTGAGTTTGCTCCGTGTAAGCCACGGACGGATTGCCGGGACGGTCTGCGCCATATTGATATTTGTCTTGCATCGCTGTCTCCTGTGTTGGTGTGAGACAGATTGTGCGATGGTACGGCCAGCTCAAATGCGCGCCTAGCGGTCAATACTGATACTATAGTGACTATATATCCGCTCATAACGTCATCATGACGCCCTTATTCGAACAAGTCACCATACCGGCGGGCCACTCCTGGGGCTTGCTGTGGCGCGAACTCGACACCATTGCCTTCCTCTGGCATTACCATCCGCAATTCGAGCTGACCCTGACCGTCAATGCCCGGGGCCAGCGCTACATCGGCGACCACTTGGGCGATTTCGAAGCGGGCGACCTGGTGCTGCTAGGGCCGAATTTGCCACATACCTGGTCGGCCAGCGAGCGCATCGACAGCGCGCAGCCGATGCTGGCCGTCGTCGTGTGGTTTTCATTGGCATGGGTGGAGCAGCTGGTGGCCTGTTTTCCCGAATTGCAAGCCTTGCGGCAACTGGCGGCCCGCGCCGGCCCCGCGCTGCACTTTTCGCCGGCAGCGAGCGCGCGCAGCGCGGCCAAGCTGTTACAACTGCAAGCGCTGCCCGTGCCGCAGCGCCTGCCGCTGCTGCTCGACGTGCTGCTGGACCTGGCGGGAGATACGGGGGCGCGGCCGCTGGCCTCGATGGCGCAGGCGCCGCTGCCCGATGGGCAGCACAAGCGCATGAGCGACGTGTTCGCTTTCATGCATGCGCATTTCCGCCAAGACATTGCTATCGAAACCCTGGCGCAGCGCGCTGCCCTGTCGTTGGGCGCCTTTCACCGCTGTTTTAAGCGCCACGCGCATTGCACGCCGGGCCAGTACCTGGCGCAGCTACGCATCGGCCGCGCTTGCCAACAGTTGATCGAGAGTAATCTGGCCATCGCCGTCATCGCGCAAGAGGCGGGCTACCGCAACCTGGCGCATTTCAATCGCCAGTTCCGCGCCGCAAAACAAGTAACGCCGCGCGCGTTTCGCCGGCAATACCGGCGCGGCGCCACAGGCGCAGCGTAAAACCATTTGGTAACGAAAAAGGGGATCAGATTTTACAATCTGACCCCCAATATTCTGGTGCGGCTGGCAGGAATTGAACCCACGACCCCTTGGTTCGTAGCCAAGTACTCTATCCAGCTGAGCTACAGCCGCCTAAGACAAGATTATAGCAGGGCTTTGCAGAATGGCAAAGGGCGCCGTGCGGATATTTCACAATTGCCCAGGCCGCCAACATGGCCGCTGCCCGCCCGCTGTCATGACGAAAAAAAACCCGGAAAGTGAACTTTCCGGGTTTTTTCTTTACTGCTGATACTGGTGCGGCTGGCAGGAATTGAACCCACGACCCCTTGGTTCGTAGCCAAGTACTCTATCCAGCTGAGCTACAGCCGCAAACTTTGACACGCTAGGCCTTACTGCACGAAGCTTGAAACTCTGATCAAAACGAAGCGAACTCCGCTCTGGCAATCATACTGATAAAACTGGTGCGGCTGGCAGGAATTGAACCCACGACCCCTTGGTTCGTAGCCAAGTACTCTATCCAGCTGAGCTACAGCCGCAAAACCTCTACAACGTCTCCGTTACCACATGGAGCTAACAACTTTTACAACAAAACCAGACAAAGTCTGACTTTCAGTATTCTGGTGCGGCTGGCAGGAATTGAACCCACGACCCCTTGGTTCGTAGCCAAGTACTCTATCCAGCTGAGCTACAGCCGCGCAGGCAAACATTATAGCGTATTCATTTCGCTTTGAAAAGTTCGATTTTTCAATCGCTTAGCTGATTTTGCGCAATACCGCCCCGCACCATCAGCCATCTTTTCACTGCAGAAAAGCCTACGCCTTTCATCGATGGACACAGCTGCTTTCACAGTCGCTTCCAGCGCATCGAGAAGTTGCTGTCTCGAAAGAAGCGGGATTATAGGGACTGCCTTCCCGTCTGTCCAGTGCTATCTGCAGGCAGCACGCAAGCGTGCGGTGGCGGCGCGGCGCTTGCGACTACAATACTGGCCAGACAGGGGCGCTTGTGCCACCTCTCATGCATGACAGCGGGCACTTCCATCATGACCCTTTTAACTGAGCTTGGCGATGGCAGCACGGCGCAGCGACAGCCAGCGCTGCAGACACACCGTTGCAGGATTACCGATGGCTAAGCATGACGGCGAGCAAGATCTGCTCTTCCCATCAGCGCTGCTGAGCCTATCAAACGACAGCATGGCCAACTTGCTAGAGAACATGACCGACGGCCTTTGCCTGCTCGACCACGACTGGACCATTCGCTACATCAATACGCGCGGTGCCGACATGCTCGCGCCGCAACGTTCGCCCGGCAGCCAGCTGGCAGGCAGCAGCCTGTGGCAAGCCTGCCCCGACTTGCAGGGCACGGCACTGGAAGCGCAGTACCGGGGCACCATGGCGCAGCAGCAGCAGCAGCAGAGCGGCAGTTTCGAGCTGCCATATCGGCCATCGGGACGCTGGCTGGAAGTGCGCATCTACCCGTCCAGCGAAGGTTGGACCACGTATATCCAAGACATCAGCGAGCGCAAGGCGGCCGAGGAAAGCGCGCGCCAGGGCGAAGAAGATGTACACGCGCTGGCCAATTCCATCGTACAACTGGCCTGGATCGCCAACGTCGACGGCACCATTGCCTGGGTCGACCAGCGCTGGCAAGACTATACCGGCAGCAACGCCGAACAGATGGCCAGCGGCGGCTGGAGCAGCGCCTGTGAGGCGCAGCACCTGGCGCCCATGCTGCAAGGCTGGAAGACGGCTTTACGCGATGGCACGCCTTTCGACATGACATTTCCCATGCGCGCTGCCGATGGCCAGTACCGCTGGTTCCTGACGCGCGCCTATCCCGTGCGCGACCGGGGCGGGCAGCTGCTGCGCTGGTTTGGCACGAGCACCGACGTCGATCAGGTCAAGCGTGCGCAGCAAGCACTGCGTACCGAGACACGCGTGCTGGAATTGCTCAATGACACAGGCGCGTCCCTGGCCGCCCCACTGGACATGCCGGCGCTGCTGCAGGAAACCGTCGACGCGGCGACGCGCATCAGCGGCGCGCGCTTCGGCGCCTTGTATTACGACGACGCGCGCGATGTCCGCGACAACTGTGGCGCCCTGCCTGCGGCGCGCGCCGTCAACGGCATCAGCCTGTTCCAGGCCGACACCATCGCTGCACCACTGCGCCAGGGACCGGCCATGCGCCAGAACGACTTGCGAGCCGCTCCCGACGCCAGCACCGACGGCACGCCAACGCTGCGCAGCTGCCTGAGCCTGCCCATCCGCTCGCGCTCAGGCATGCTGCTGGGGCACTTGCTGCTAGGCCATCCGCAGGCGGGCATGTTCAACGCGCGCAGCGAACGCATCGCCTCGACCATTGCGGCGCAGGCGGGCGTCGCGCTCGACAATATGCGTCTGCACGCGGCCGCCACGCGCGCCGCGCTAGAGCACAAGGTGCTATGCGAGCGCGAGCGCGAGGCCCGCGCCGAGGTCGAGCACACGCACCAGCTAAAAGATGATTTTCTCACCACCCTGTCGCATGAACTGCGCACGCCGCTGTCAGCCATCCTGGGCTGGGCCCAGGTGCTGCGACGCGGCACCCGCAATCAGGCCGACCTGCACCGTGGCTTGCAAAGCATCGAACGCAATGCGCGCGCGCAGGCGCAATTGATCGAAGACTTGCTCGACATGCGCCGCATCAGCGCCGACAAGCTGCTACTCGACCTGCAGCCGCTTGCACCGGCCAGTATCATCGCCTCGACCATCGACATCCTGCGCCCGGCGGCCGACGCCAAGGACATCGCCATCCACAGCAGCGTGGCCAGCGATGCGGGCACGATCATCGGTGATTCCTTCCGCATCGAGCAAGTGCTCTGGAACCTGCTGTCGAATGCCCTGAAGTTCACGCCTCAAGGAGGACGGATCGACATCGGCATGCGCCGCGAGGCGACCCACCTGGCCATCACGGTGAGCGACAACGGCGTGGGCATCAAGAAAGACTTCCTGCCCCACGTATTCGAGCGCTTCCGCCAGGCAGACGCCGCCATCACGCGCCGGCACGGCGGCTTGGGGCTGGGACTAGCGATCGTCAAGCACTTGGTGGAGCAGCATGGCGGCACGGTCACGGCCAGTAGCGGCGGCGATATGCAGGGTGCCAGCTTCACCGTGCGCCTGCCACTGGACCCGCCAGCGGCTGCCGCGCCCCAGGCGGGTGACACCGCATCGGCCAACCCTGACTTGCGCGGCGTCAGGGTACTGCTGGTCGATGCCGATGCCGGGGCGCGCGCACTGACACAGCGCATCCTGCGCGACAAGCATGCCGAAGTGCATGGCACTGGCAGCGTGGCGCAAGCGCTGCAACTGCTGGAGCAGGTACAGCCGCATGTGCTGGTGAGCGACATCGGCATGGCCGATACCGACGGTCTCGACTTGCTGGCGCATATGCGCGCGCACGCCGCCCCTGGAGCGGCCAGCCTGCCCGCGCTGGCCCTGACGGCGTTTGCGCAGCTGCCACAATGTCAGCGGGCACTGAGCAGCGGCTTCCAGGCGTGGGTCGCGAAACCACTGGATCCGGTCACCTTGGTGGCGGCCGTGGCGCAACTGGCCACGACGCACATAGCGCCCCCCTTAAAAAGATGATGCAAAGAAATACACAGCACAGAGTGAAATGACTATTTTTGTCGGTTGGCCTTCCTACTTTCAGACGCGGCACTGTCCTACAAGCAACTAAGCTGAAATTTGCTACACTGGAATTCATCAGCACACCTGTACGGCAGGCAGGAGACAGGCGGCCTTGGCTGCCAAGAGCGGCAAAAGTGAGTCTAGCGCTGTAGTGCGCGCTATCTTCTTGCAAGGCGCTACTATCTTTCCTACCGCCGTCAGCCGATCATCAGCGGTACAAGCCAGCGTTGCATAGACCGTATTAACCGAGACCTTACATGCCAAGCCAAGATGAGATTTTGAAAGCCAAAATTTTGGTCGTCGACGACTCACCCGACAATGTCGAGCTCATGCTGGAAATCCTGCGCGATGCCGGCTATACCAACGTCACGGCAACCATGCGCCCAGCCGAGGTCTGCCCGCTGCACCAGGAGCACTACTACGACCTGATCCTGCTCGATTTGCAAATGCCGGAACTCAATGGTTTCCAGGTCATGAAAGGCTTGAAGGAAATTGAGCATGGCGGCTACCTGCCGGTACTGGCCCTGACGGCACAACCCAGCTTCAAGATCGCCGCCTTGGAAGCGGGTGCGCGCGACTTCATCAGCAAACCGTTCGACCTGATGGAAGTGCACAAGCGCATCCACAACATGCTCGAAGTGCGCCTGCTGTACAAGGAACTGGCGCAATACAGCAAGCAACAGCAAGAACTGGCGCTGCACGACGCGCTGACGGGCCTGCCGAACCGGCGCCTGCTGGAAGACCGTATCGAGCATACGCTGCAGCAATCGGCCCGCAGCCACAGCAAGTCGGCCATTCTGTACCTGGACCTGGACGGCTTCAAGACCATCAACGACAGTTACGGCCACGGCTGTGGCGATGAGATCCTGAAAATGGTGGCGGACCGCCTGGTGGCCGCGTCGCGCAAGGAAGACACGGTAGCGCGCATCGGCGGCGACGAATTCGTCATCGTGCTGGGCAACCTGGCCGGCAAGGGCGACGCGCGCGAGCCGGCCGCCAAGCTGATCGAAGTCATTTCCGAGCCATATTTTATCGACAAGCTGAGCTTGCGCCTGTCGACCAGCATCGGCATCGCCATCTACCCGGACGATGCCAGCACCGTCGCCGCCCTGCTGGGCACGGCCGACACGGCTCTGTATGAAGCCAAGCGCGCCGGCAAGAACCGATTTTGCTGCTCACCCCAGGAAGTGATCGCGCCGCAGCCAAGCACGCAGAACAGCAACATCCACTCTATCGCCTGAACTGAGTTTGTGCCTGGCGCACCAAGAAAAAACGGCCGGCCAACACGGCCAGCCGATTTTTTCCTGCCCGCGCGCTTTATTTTTTCCCGGCCGTCACTTCATGCTGTCCGGCATGCTGGTGGTCCGTTTGCGCATTCACGGTCTCGGGCGGCACTTCAATGCGCGTGATGCCGGCATCGACGGAAATCGGATCGCTGGCCGGGAAAGTCATTTCGACGGCGTCGTCGAGCAGCTCTTCCTTCGCACGTTCTTCGCCGCTCATGCCCTCTTCATCGGCCAGGATGACCAGCGCGCTGGCCCATTTGACGACATTGAGATTGGACAGTTCGCGCACGGTGCTCACGCCAAACGCCTGCTGCAAGACCTTGGCATCCTTCGCGCTGACGCCGCGCAGGGCACTGATGGGCGCATTGACGATGTCGCGGAAGCTTTTGTCGGCATATTCCTGGTCGACGATGGTATCGATATTCATGGCATGTCCTTTCGTTTCTATAAGCGGGCCTGTGCTGCACCCTGGGCCGCAGAACGGCTATGCTGCATGGGGAGAATGCACGCCTCCACTATGGCAGTGCAAAGCGCCCCGGTATGTGCGCAGCCGTACGCAACGACGGGAACTGCGCCTTGGCCTGGCACAAACAATCATCTTATGCATCGAACAAAAATGATGGGAGGAGATTAAAATTGCTGAAAAGATAGAAATTTTCCATCCATGCGCCCTCTGATGAAATCCTCATGTATGATCCACCACTTGAATTTGGTCCACCTTTCACCATTCACGGGGCGCTATGTCCGCACAAACAGATCCGAACAAGGAAGCGGCCCAGGCCGATGCGGAACGCGCAGCCGATCTGAGCGAATTGCTCGGTCATATCAATACCAGCTGGGACAATGAACGGCGCTCCCTGTCGCGCCAACTGCACGACAGCCTCGGCTCATCGCTGACGGCGCTGACCATGCACTTGTCGCTGCTGACGCAAAAAATGCCGCAGGAAACGGCCTTGCTCGAACGTGCTGCGACCATGAAGCAATTGCTGCTCAATGTGATTGAAACCAACCGGCAAATGCAGCTGAAGCTGTGGAACGACAAGCTGGAGTTTCTTGGCGTCAATGTGGCGCTGAGCGAGCTGGCCGCGCAATTCGCCGAACAGCACAAGATCACCGTACGCTGCAGCCTGCCTGATGACGAATTAATTTGCCCCCGCAACATGGGCGTAGCGCTGCTGCGCACCCTGGAAGAGGCGCTCGGCAACATCGCCACGCATGCCAACGCCACGCAGGTCGACATCATCATTGACGACAACGAGGCAGCGCTGATGATGACCGTCAAGGATAACGGCAACGGCCTGCCGGCGCGGGAACCGGTCGACATGCGCAAGCATGGACTGCGCTGCGTGCGCGAGCGCGTGCACTACCTGGGGGGCAGCCTGAACCTGACGGCCAATGCACAAGGCGGCACGGCCCTGAGCGTCGTCTTGCCGCGCACGAGCGCGCAAGCATCATCGCTGCTCCACGGCAGCGGGCGCTAACACTCCCGCGCGCCAAGCTGTCTGTTCGCCAGGATGCATGAGAGCCAGTATGTCTATCTCACCACAGCTTGCCCAAAGGCACGACCAGTCCGCTAAATAGCGACCAGTCCGGCGACGCCGACGTCAAGCCGCGCGCCATGCCGATATCGATGGCTAGCCGTGGCGTGGGACTGTAAGTGGCCGCCAGCAGCAACTGCGCGCTAGCCGCCGCGCCGCGCAAACGCGTGCCCGACACTTCCGCCGTGGCGCCCCAACGCGCGCTGACGGGCGTGGAAAAAGAGGCTGCCCAGCCCGTTTGTACCCTGCCAGTGCCAGGGTCGGAGGTTCCCAGGCGCGTGGCGTTCAGGTTGGCGTCCATATGCACGACACCCAGGTCGCGGCTGAAAATGCCATTCAAGGTGACATCGCGCTTGCCGCTGCCGATGGCGTCCTTGGCCGTCGGCAACTTCCAGCCCAGTTCCAGGCCCAGCGCCGTGGCGCTGTCGAGCAAGAAGGCGCGCTTGAGCACGATGCTCGTGTCACCCAGGCCCGAGTCGCCCAAGCCCGTTGCATCGCGCGCACGCACGAACGCCTCGCCGCCCAGCAGCACGCCCCACTCGGGCGTCAACGCCAATTTGAAGGTATATGGCAGGCTGGCGCGGCGCGTGGCGCCTGTTTTTGACAGCAGGCCGCCGGCCTCCAATTCCAGCTGGCCCGGTACGGGCAGTTGGGCGGGACTGGCCACGGACGGGCGGTAAGGCAGGACAGGATCGCCGTCTTGCGCCTGCGCCAATGGCGCCATTGGCGCTAGGCACAGCAGGGAGAAACACAGCGACGGTAAGCAAGGATAAGACATGGAAGACCCGGAAGTGGCAAATGCGCAAGAACGCTAGCCTACCATCAAGTCCATGCGTGCGTGTTACGCCCTCAAGCCAGACGGCGGGCGCTGGCCGGCGCAAGGGCGTGGCGTTGCTAACTTGCACTACGGAAAGCTATTGCACCGAGGTATGCAGGCGCAACACGCCTGCCAGCCCCGTCAAGGTGCGCGCCTGGTCTTGTCATGCCGGTGGCGCAGGAAATTAATGCCCGCTGTGGCCGGCCCGCTTGCGCACCGTCATTTCGACGCCGCCCTTGGCTGGCAGCTTGCCCATGCCCTGGCCGCGCACCGGTTCCGGCAAGGCACCCGTCCATTCATAGGCCAGGCTGCCGGCCGGGTGCCGGTACCAGCCAGGATCGCGATAATCGCCTGGCTTTTGCTCCCGGCGCACCTTGACGGTGGTAAACATGCCACCCATGCCGATGGCGCCGAAGGGGCCGTCGCCGGCCATCATCGGCAAGGTGTTGTCGGGGATCGGCATCTGCATCTCGCCCATGTCGGCCATGCCACGCTCGCCCATCACCATGTAGCCGGGCACGAGTTGATTGATCTTTGCGGCCACGCCCTGGTGGTCGACACCGATCATGGTGGGCACGTCATGCCCCATGGCATTCATCGTGTGGTGCGACTTGTGGCAATGGAAAGCCCAGTCGCCGAGGTCGGTAGCCGTGAACTCCAAGGCGCGCATCTGGCCCACGGCGACGTCTGTCGTCACTTCGGGCCAACGCGACTCGGGGCGCGTCCAGCCACCATCGGTACCCGTGACCTCGAATTCATGGCCATGCAGGTGAATCGGGTGATTCGTCATGGTCAGATTGCCCACGCGCACGCGCACCTTGTCGCCCTGGCGCACCACCATGGGGTCGATGCCGGGGAAGACGCGGCTGTTGAAAGTGAACAGATTAAACTCCGTCATGGTCATGATCTTCGGCGTGTAGCTGCCGGGATCGATATCGTAATTGCTGAGCAAAAATACGAAATCGCGGTCCACCTGCATGAAATTCGGATCTTTCGGGTGCGTCACCCAGAAACCCATCATGCCCATCGCCATCTGCGTCATTTCATCGGCATGCGGGTGGTACATAAAGGTGCCGGGCCGCTTGGCCACAAACTCGTAGACGAAGGTCTTGCCTGGCGCAATACCGGGCTGGGTCAGGCCCGTGACGCCATCCATGCCGTTGGGCAAACGCTGTCCATGCCAGTGCACGCTAGTGTGTTCCGGCAATTTATTCGTGACAAAAATGCGCACCCGGTCGCCCTCCACGACTTCGATGGTGGGGCCTGGCGACTGGCCGTTGTAGCCCCACAGGTTGGCCATCATGCCCGGCGCCAGTTCGCGCACGACGGGTTCGGCTACCAGGTGGAATTCCTTGACGTTGTTGTTCATACGCCAGGGCAAGGACCAGCCATTGAGAGTGACGACGGGGTTGTATGGACGCCCGTTCGGCGGTGGCGGCGGCGCTTTCGTTTGCGCATCGGCCATGCTGACAGCTTCCGGCAGCGACGCCGCGCCCACGCGGCTGACGGCCGCAGCACTGAGGGCGACAGCGCCCGCATTCATGAAAAAGTTTCTACGTGTAATCATCATTATTCCTTTGCAGCTGGGCCGCTGCCATTGATGGCCGATTGCAATTGAGTTTGGGCGATCCAGAAATCGCGCTGGGTCTCGATGGCGCTATTCACGCTGGCGACTTGCTCGCGCGCGTCTGCCAGCAACTCGAATACGCTGGCCAGCATGGCGTTGTAGCGCAGCAATACTTCATGCGAGATAGTCTTGCGCAGCGGCAGGACTTCATCGCGGTAGTGGCGCGCCAGGTCGTAGGCCGTGCGGTAGCTAGAGTACGCTTCGCGCACCTCCGAACGGGCCCGCAGCGCCGTGTCCGCCGTGCGCTGCAGCGACTGCGCGTACACAGCTTGCGCCTTGGCATTGCGCGCCGAACCCCAATCGAAGAGCGGCAATTCGAGGGACACGGTATAGCCGTTTTCGCGCGGTGCCTCGCTGCTGCTCTTGTTGCTATAGCCCACCTCAAACACGTTGACGACACCCGTCACCTTAGCCAGGCCCAGCGCGCTGGCCGTGGCGTGCGCGTCGAGCTTACTCATCTGCACGTCGAGACGTTGCTCCATCGCCTGTGCCTCGATATCGTCCGCCGCCACAGCCTGCGGCGGCAAGTCGGGCAGGCGCGACGGTAAAGTAAAGCCTGTCTGCTTGCCCCACAGGCCCAGCAGGCGCGTCAGATGTTCGCGCGTGGCCGTGGCCTGGTGGCGCGCGCGGGCCAGGTCGCCGACGGCCTGCGCATAAAAAACTTGCTGGCGCGCCTGGTCGAGGCGGCTCCAGTTGCCAACCTGCTGCAAGCGCGTGGCCAGTTGCGCACCCGCCTCGGCCGACACCAGCGCCCGCTGCATGAACTGCTCCGTCTGCACGGCAGCCACGGCGTTGAAATAGGCGCGGCGCGTGTCCGACGCCAGTTGCACCGCGCTGATGGCCGCCTGCAGCTTGGCTTGCTCGAAACGGCCGCGCTCAATGTCCACGCGCATCGGCATCGTCAGCAAGCCGGCCAGGTCGACACTGACGCCCCGCTCGATTTCATTGCCGCCGCTGCCATGCGAGCGGCCGAACGACAGGCCGGGATTGCGCAAGCGCCCCGCTTGCACCAGGTCCGCCTCGGACGCGCCCAGCTGGGCCAGCGCCACTTTCATGCCGCGGTTATTCATCAGGGCGATGCGTACGGCACTGTCGGCGTCCAGGGGCTGGGCAAGCAGCTGCGCCAGCTTGTCCTCGCCGCCCGTGTCGGTCAATGCTGCGGGCGCGCCCGTGCGGGCGTCGGCCAGCGCGGACACCGTCTGCATGCCGCCATCGGGGCTAAAGCTGACGCAGCCGCTCAGCAACAAGACGGCCGCCAGCGCCAGCGGCGTGAGACAGATTGATTTTGTGAATCGAGCCATCTCAATGTCCTTCATGCTGGTGTTGTCCGGCGGGCTGGGCGGCAGGTTTGGCATCGGGCTTGGGGCTGGGCTGGGGCTTACCCACCGGCATATTATGCCCTTCCATCTTGTGGCCCTCCATCTTGTGGCTATCCATCTTCATCATGCCCATGTGGCCGCCGGTCTTGCCGACTTTCTCGTTGCCAGCATGCCAATTCTGGTCAGGCGTGGCCTCGTCCTCGGTGGCGGGACGGTAGCCGGCGAAGGCCGAGCGGTAGGTGGTGGCCGGCACGGGCGCTTGCGCTTCTTGCGGGGCGGGCTGGGGCTGGGGCTGGGGCTGGGCGGCGGCGCTCAGCGGCAGCGAGGCAAGCGCGACGCCGGCGGCCAGCGCGAGGCTCAATAATTGCTTCATGGTGCTTCCTTGGTTGACAGGGTATGGCGCGGCGGGCGCGCAGCTGGAACACAAGGGTGCGGCAGGCACGGCAGCGAAGGGCGTGCACTGGCTGCACCGCCAGGTTCAAGGGGCGGTCAAGCGGAGTGCGTGCTTCTCGGAGGACGTTCGGGGCCGGACGGAATATGCCCGGTGAACAAGGAATCGTACGCCAGCGCCGGTGGCGGCGCGCACAGCGTCAACACCGGCAAGACAGGCATGCACGGAGGGGCCGTGGCGCCCACGCTGCAAGCGCCATGCTCGCTGCAATCGTGGCCGGAGTGCGTGGCGCCGCCATCGCCCACGGCCATTTTCATCGGCTGGTCCTGCATCCTCATGTCGCCCGTATTGTGGCACTGAGAGGCCGGCGCTGCCCCGACGGCGGCGCTGACGTTGGCGTTGCCGGCCAGCTCGTCCACGCAGCAACTGCGGATGGCCGACGCAAAGCCCTGCAAGGGCAGCGTGACGGCCAGCAGCCACAGCAGCGAGCGGACAAGTAAGCGGGAAAATGCACGGTTCATCGCAATACTATAAACCTTCCAACACGAGGAAGGTCAAGCAACTATTTGCCTCTCGCTTAGCCGGAAACGCCAGACCGCTGCATTGGACAGCGCGAAATGCAATGCAATGAGAGGCGGACGCCGAACTGCACGCGCGCCAGTCGCAGTGCAGCATATACCCGGGTACGGCGCAATAGCGCCTCAGGCCGGCTCTGCCAGACCCACCCGGTTGCGCCCATTTTCCTTGGCCGCATACAGCGCTGCATCGGCCGCCAGCAGCACGGCATCCGCGCCGCCGAGCTTGAGCGCCGCCTGCTGCGACGACACGACGCCCAGCGACACCGTGACGTGACCGGCGCCGGGAAAATCGGCGGCAGCGACCCGGGCGCGCAGGCGCTCAGCCACCTGCAGCGCTACATCGAGGTCGGCGTCTGGCAGCAGCATGATGAATTCATCGCCGCCATTGCGGCATAGCACGTCGACATCACGCGAACAGGCGCGCATCAACTGTGCCAGGTGCAAGATGACGTCGTCGCCCACGGCGTGCCCCCAGCGGTCGTTGACCTGCTTGAAATGGTCGATATCGAGGGCGATGACGGAAAACGGCAGCGCCTTGGCCTGCCAGGCATCGAGCGCCGCTGCCATGCCGCGCCGGTTCGACAGGCCCGTCAGCGGGTCCGTCTGCACGTCAGTCTTGAGCTTGCCGATCTTTTTCTGCAGCAGGGACATTCCCACCAGCAAGGCGCGCTTGATCTGCGACGCTTCCAGGTACCAGGCGGGGATGCCGCCGATGCGCTCGGCCATGCCGGGCGCGTCCATGCCGCTGGCGCCTTCGGCCAGCTGTACCAGGGGGCGTGAAATCAGGCGTGCCAGCCACCAGATCAACGGCAGGTTGAGCAAGGCTATGGGCAAGCAATACCACACGGTGTTGAGCATCAGCTGGTTCAGCGGCGCCAGCGTGGCAGCCGTGGGTCGCTGGGCCACGATGCCCCAACCCGTAGACGGCAGTACGGCATAGCCAGCCAACATGTCGGTGCCCCGGCTGTTGACGATGCTTGCACTACCGCTTTCCTGGCGCAGGAGGGCGTCGATCACGCCATTGTCACCGGCTACTTCGCCGACCCGCAGGGGATCGGGGTGGTACAGCAGGCGCCGGCTCTGGTCGACCACATACAAGTAAGAACTATCGCGGTAATAATGCTGTCCCAGCAAGGTGAACAAGATATTTTTCTGTTTCAGATAAATCGAACCACCCACATAGCCGAGATACCGGCCGGCATCATCGAAGACGGGATGGGAGATGAAAATGACCAGGTTGCCGACCGAAGACAGGTAGGGCTTGGTGATCAGGGGGCGACGCTCGCGCAAGGCCTGGCGCGCGCCTTCCGAATCGAGCTGGCTATTTTGCAAGGCCACGATTTCAGGCGAGACGGCCAGCACCTTGCCCTGCGCATTGACCACCAGGACGGAATTGAAGCTGTTGGTCTGCCCGCGCAAGCGTTCGGTTTCCGCCTTGAGGGCGGCAGGATCAGCAAAGTGCCGGGGCAGCAGGCTGGCGCTATAAGCTAGCTGCTGGCGCACCGCCAGCAGGAAGTTTTCCGTGCTGCTGGCCAGCTTCAGCGCATAGGCGTGGTTCGCCTCCAGGGTCGTATCGATCAGCAACTGGCGCTGCACCTGATACGTGGCGTAAAAGCTGCTGAGCAGCGAGATCACGGCGCTGGCAAACGCCACCAGCACGATCAGACGGCGCAGATTGATGCGCAACAGCGGTTGCGCCACAGGTTGAAGCGGCATGAAAGGGACGCGGCAGGGTAGGCTTGCGCGTGAAAAAAACGCCCATTATACATACCGGGACACATACCAAGACAACAACAAAGTGCCTTGATCAACTATTTATTGCCCCATGGCGCCCCGCCCGGCAAGCCTAAGCCATTCAGGCATGCACGGCGTGCTGGCGCACCCAGTGCACGTAGCGCTGCATCCAGCCCTGGAAGAAAACCAGGCTGGCCGGGCCGACGCCGCCATGCTCGTCGAACAAGCCTTCCTTGGCCTGGATAAACATCTCTGGCTGGTCCAGCAGCGGCACGTCCAGGTAAGCGAGCACATTACGCAAATGCTGCTGCGCCAGGGCCGTGCCGGTCGCGCCTACGGAGACGCCCAGCACGGCGCCCGGCTTGCCGCCCCACACGCTCTGGCCATACGGGCGCGAGCCATGGTCGAGGGCGTTTTTCAGCACGCCGGGGATAGAACGGTTGTATTCGGGAGTGAGGAAGAGCAACGCTTGCGAAGCCGAAATATCCGACTTCAGGCGCAACACCTGCTCGGCCTGTGCGCCATCGTCATCCTGGTTATACAGCGGCAAGTCACCGATTTCGATGTGTTTGAAAGAAAACTCGGGCGGCGCCAGCTTGATGATGGCGTCGGCCAGCTTGCGGTTGAAGGAATCCTTGCGCAGGCTGCCGACGATGATAGCAACGTTATATTGACTCATAGAAATCCCCGATAACGGTTAAAAGATGGCCGTGGCGTGCAGCGCACGCCACGGCTATCTTGCCACACAATCATCGGTTTGGCGCTGTTTGGCGCTGTTTAGCGTGCGCCTTGGGCCAGGCCCAGATAGTCGCGGTAGTAGCGCCCGCCCAGGTTGGTCAACACTTCATAGCCGATGGTACCGGCCATGGCTGCCACGGCGTCGACCGGATGTTCGGCGCAGATCAGGTCGACCAGGCTGCCAGGCGCGACGCGCTCTTGCGCGATGGCGCTCACATCCAAGGTGATGGAATCCATGGAAATGGCGCCGATCTGCGGCACTTTCACGCCATCGACGATGGCCAGGCCCTGGTTGCTCATGCTGCGCAGCCAGCCATCGGCATAGCCGACGGAAATAGTGGCCACCTGGCGCGCCTCGCTGGCCGTGTAGCGGCAGCTGTAGCCGACGTGCTCGCCAGCGGCAATCGTGCGTGTCTGTATGACCTTGCCTTGCAGGCGTACCACCGAGCGCAGGGGATGGGCTTCGCCGCTCTGCGGCGCAATGCCGTACAGGGCCGCACCGGGACGCACCAGCTCGAAGTGAAAATCGGGCGACAGGAAAATGCCCGAGGAATTGGCCAGGCTGGCGCGATACTGCTGCGGCAGACGGACGCGGATGGCGCTGAAACGGGCCAACTGCTCACCATTCATCGGGTTGCTGGGCTCGTCGGCGCACGCCAAATGGCTCATGATGTAGTGCACGTTGATGCCGTCAAGAAAATGAGGGTCCAGCAGCCAGGCGTCGATTTCCTGCGGCGACAAGCCCATGCGCGACATGCCACTATCGACCTGCACGATGGCGTCCAGAGTCGTGCCCAGCGCTTGTGCATGCTTGCGCCAGCCCGCCACCTGCGGCTCGCTGTTCAGCACGGGTATCAAACCATGGGCCGTGAATTCGCCTTCCGTAGCGACGGGTGGGCCGTGCAGCACGAAGATGTGTGCATCGTGCGCCACATACGGGCGCAGGCTGATGCCCTCTTCCAGGTGGGCCACGAAGAAATGGCGGCAGCCTTCTTCATACAGGGCCGCAGCCACTTGCGCGGCGCCCAGGCCATACGCATCGGCCTTCACCACCGCCGAGCAGGCTGCCGGGTGCGCCTTGTCGCGCAGCAAGCGGTAATTGGCGCGCACGGCGTCCAGGTCCACCGTCAGGATGGCGCCGCTACGTTCCTTGGGTGGCATGCTAGCGCCCATCTCAGGCGCCCGCGTACTGTAGTTTACCGCCGTGCTGCGCGCCGCTGTAGCGGCTGACGGACAGGTCGTCGGCCAGGATGGCGGGCTTTTTCGACGACATCAGGTCGGCCAGCAATTGCGCCGAACCGCAGGACATGGTCCAGCCCAGGGTGCCGTGGCCCGTGTTGAGGAACAGATTGCGCAGCGGCGTGCGCCCGACGATCGGCGTACCGTCCGGGGTCATCGGGCGCAATCCCGTCCAGAAGGTGGCATCGGCCGTGTTGCCACCGCCAGGGAACAGGTCATTGACGACCATTTCCAGGGTTTCGCGACGGCGCGGGTTCAGGTTCAGCTTGTAGCCGGCGATTTCCGCCATGCCGCCCACGCGGATGCGGTCATCGAAACGCGTGACGGCGATCTTGTACGTTTCATCGAGGATGGTCGACACGGGCGCCTTGGCTGCGTTGACGATAGGCACGGTGATCGAATAGCCTTTCAGCGGATACACGGGGATGTCGAGCAGCGGCTGCATGAAGCCGGTCGAGTAAGAACCGAGGGCCACCACATAGGAATCGGCTTTGACGATTTCCGCGCCGCATTGCACTCCAGCAATTTCGTCACCGCGCGTCAGCAGCGCGTCGATCGCCACGCCATAGCGGAACTTCACGCCCAGCGCCACGGCCATTTCCGACAGGCGCGTCGTAAACAGCTGGCAATCGCCGGTTTCATCGTTGGGCAGGCGCAAGCCGCCGAACAGCTTGTCTTTGACCGCTTCGAGCGCTGGTTCGGCGCGCGACAGCTCGTTGCGCTGCAGCACTTCATACGGCACGCCTGCGTCTTTCAACACTTCGATATCCTTGGCCGCATCGTTGTATTGCTTTTCAGTACGGAACAATTGCATCGTACCCTGCTGCCGGCCTTCATACGTGATGCCGGCCTCGGCGCGCAGCACCTTGAAGCAGTCGCGGCTGTATTCAGCCAGGCGCACCATGCGTTCCTTATTCACGGCATACGCTTCCGGTGTGCAATTGCGCAACATCTGCCACATCCATTTGAGCTGGGCGGCGCTGCCATCGAGCGAGATGGCCAGGGGCGCGTGGCGCTGCATCATCCACTTCACGGCTTTCAAGGGAATGCCGGGTGCGGCCCATGGCGAAGCGTAGCCGGGCGAGATTTGCCCCGCATTCGCGAAGCTGGTTTCCAGTGCCGGGCCAGGCTGGCGGTCGATGACGGTCACCTCATGTCCTGCTTTGGCCAAATAGTAAGCACTGGTGACGCCGATAACGCCGGACCCCAGAATCACAATACGCATAGTTTCCTCAATTATATTTATGGCTAGTGCCAGATTAACGGCTATGATATTGGGAAAGAGCTAGTATTTGTTCACGTATAAATCGAGATATTCAGCAATAAATCATGAGAATCCTGAAAGAATCAGCACGCAGCCTCGACAAGCTGGATCGTCACATCCTGCGCATCCTGCAACAGGATGGACGCATCTCGATGAAAGACCTCGGTGAACAGGTAGGCCTGTCCATCACGCCCTGCATCGAGCGCGTCAAGCGCATGGAGCGCGACGGCGTCATCACGGGTTACCACGCCAAGGTGAATCCGGCCGCACTGGGCGCCAAGTTGCTCGTTTTTGTAGAGATTACTCTCAATCAAAAATCCGCGTCAGCGTTCGAGCAATTCCGCCGCGAAGTGTTGCAAATTCCCGAAGTACAGGAATGCCACCTGGTGTCGGGCGACTTCGACTACCTGATCAAGGCGCGCATCCATGAAATGGCCGAATACCGCAAGCTGCTGGGCGATATGCTGCTGCAACTGCCGGGTGCCGCGCAATCGAAAAGCTATGTGGTGATGGAAGAAATCAAAGAAACCCTGGCGCTTTCGACGGACGTGTTGCAGAGCCGCTAAAAGTACCGGCGGCCGATACTGGCAGCACCGATTTGTGCGCCTTTGTATAATTTTGTAGCACATTCTCGGCCACCGACGCACACTGCCCTCACGACATCACGCCCGTCCCCTCTTTGATTGGAAGCAGTGATGCACACTGGGAGTCCGTATGAACACTTTGATAAAACTGGCAGCTTCCTGCCTCGCGGGCCTGGCCGTGGCCATGTGCACCGCCAGTGAATACAAGGTCAACCGCGCGCCGGCCAACGGCGCCATTTATCAGAACATCACGGTGGGCAAGACCACCCGCCTCGACCTCGACGCGGCGCTGGGCAACGCCACCGTCGTCAGCTTCGACCCAGGCTATGAAGTGTGGGTCTACAAAAACCAGCTGCAAACGCCGGGCGTGACGCGGCTAATTCCCCTGCTGGGCGAAAAAGGCACGCGCGAAGTCGCTGTCGTGTTCGACCAGGCAGGCATCGTCAGGAAATTTCGCATACACGAGCCGCGCAAATAAGTCGTGCAAATAAGTCGTGCAAGTAAGCAACGCCAATCAGCCACATCAATCAGCCTCCCAAGCAAGCCATGGGGACGCGCCCGCCTCTCGACAGTCCAGGGACCAGCGGCACGACTACGCGCCTACACGGACGCCTTGGCCTTGCTGCCGGAACAGCTTGCGGTAGGCCGACGGCGACGTCTGCAAGCTGGCGCGGAAATGCTGGCGCAGCGAGAGGGCGGTGCCAAAGCCGGCCTGTTGCGCCACGACCTCGATCGAGGCCGCACTTTTTTCCAGCATGCCTTGCGCATGCGCCAGACGCTGGTTTAGCAGCCATTGCTTGAAAGACGTGCCCGTCGCCTGGCGGAAGTGGCGCGTAAAATTGCGTCGGCTCATGGCGGCCCGTTCAGCCAGCGCATCGATGCTGTGCGCCTGGCCTAGACTGGCGCTCACGCTAGCGAGCACCTCGGCAAAGCGACCTTCGCTGCCGGACACGGGCAGCGGGCGCTCGATGAATTGCGCCTGTCCGCCCTGCCGGTGCGGCGCCACCAGCAAGCGACGCGCCACGCGGTTGGCCACCTCGGCGCCCGCCAGTTGGCGCAGCAGGTACAAACAGCAGTCGAGGCCAGCGGCCACGCCCGCCGACGTCAGCACCGCGCCATCATCCACGTACAGCACTTCCCGGTCCACCCTGACCTTGGGGTAGCGGGCCGCCAGCCTCTGCGCCATGCCCCAGTGCGTGGCCGCGCTCTTGCCATCCAACAAGCCCGCCTGCGCCAGCGGAAACGCGCCCAGGCACAGGCCCACCATGCGCGCGCCGCGCCCACTGGCCGCCTGCAGCGCCGCGACCAGGGACGGTGCGGCATCGCGGCAATCGTCGTGCCAGGCCGGCATGATGACGATATCGGCCCCCTGCAATCCCTCCAGCCCGAACTCGGGCGTGATGCAAAAGCCGGCTGCCGTGCGCAAGGGCGCGGCATCGGCGGCGCACACGCGCACCAGGAACCGCGGCAGATCGGCTTCGCCCGGCTGGGCGCCAAACACGAGGCAAGGCACGGATAAATGAAATGGCGTCATGCCGTCGAAGGCGATCACGGCCACGCTCAAGGGAGAGGAAGATGGAGAAATAGTAGGCATGGCCCGATTTTATCGCAGAGCGGCCTTCGGGCCACTTTTTATTGTAATCATGCGGCCTGACAATGGCCTTGTCGAGGAGCTGTTTCCTCTTTCACCCACTCAGGAGTACACATGTCCACCACCCCACGCCGCGCCCTGCTCGTCATCGATGTCCAAAACGAATACTTTACGGGCAACATGCTCATCGAATATCCATCGGTCGACATCTCGCTGCCCAATATCGTCACCGCCATGGCTGGCGCCCGCGCCGCCGGCGTGCCCGTTATCGTCGTCCAGCACGATGCGCCGGAAAATTCGCCCGTCTTCGCCAAGGGCAGCGAGGGCTGGCAGTTGCATCCGCTAGTGGCCGCCTTTCCCGCCGAGCACCGCATCAACAAGACCATGAGCAGTGCCTTTGCGGGTACCAACTTGCGCGCCTGGCTGGACAGCCACGACATCGACACCTTGACGGTGAGCGGCTACATGACGCACAACTGCGACGCCGCCAGCATTTACCAGGCCGCGCACGAAGGCTTGCAGGTCGAATTGCTGCAAGACGCCAGCGGCGCCGTGCCCTACGCAAATGCGGGCGGCACGGCCAGCGCCGAGGAAATCCACCGCGTCTTCAGCACCGTGTTTCACTCCAATTTCGCCGCCGTCGTCAGCACCCAGGACTGGCTCGCTGCCGTGCGCGAAGGCAAGCCATTGGAAAAGGACAATATTTATCTGTCGAACCAGCGCGCACGCACAGCACGGGCGAGCTGACGCGCTCAGCAATGGGCGCGTATCATGCAGCCATTGCCCACTCGATCATCAACGATGCGAAAAATAACACTGTTGGGCTTAATCTCTGCGGGTATTTTTCTGCTGGCCACGACAGCGCTGGTGCTGGCGGGACTCAATGACAGGCTGGCGCCGGCCGACGTCATCGTCGTGCCGGGCAATACGATATTGCCCAATGGCACGCCCAGCCCGCGCCTGCAGGCGCGGCTCGATGCGGCCCTGGCGCAGCTCCAGGCTGGACGGGTGCCGCGCATCCTCGTCAGCGGCGCCACCGGCAAGGAAGGCTTCGACGAAGCCGCGTCGATGGCCCGCTATCTGCAGTCGCGCGGCGTGCCGGCCAGCGCCATCTTCGAGGATCATCAAGGCTGGACCACGGAGGCCACGGCCCGCAATGCAGCGGCGCTGATGCGCGCGCGTGGCTGGAAGAGCGCCATGGTGGCTACGCAATACTTTCATGTGCCCCGCTTGCGCCTGGCTTTGGCACGCACCGGCATAGCCGTCAGCGGCAACGTGCACGCGCCCTATTTTGAACTGCGCGACCTGTATTCGGTGCCGCGCGAAACACTGGGCTACGCCGTGTACTTGGCGCGGCCCTGATCGCGCGTTATTGCCCGGCTCACTCGCTCCAGTCGCGCGAGCGCTCCACGGCGCGTTGCCATTTGTGCAGCCGCGTCAGGCGCTCGTCGGCCGCCATGGCCGGCTCGAAGCGGCGCCCCACCTGCCATTGGGCGGCGATTTCTTCCAGCGACTCCCAGAAACCCACGGCCAGGCCCGCCAAGTAAGCGGCGCCCAGGGCCGTCGTTTCCGTCACCACGGGACGCACCACGGGCACGTTCAGGATGTCGGCCTGGAATTGCATCAGCATGTCGTTGCGGGCCGCGCCGCCATCGACGCGCAATTCCGATAGCGCGATGCCGGCGTCGTCCTGCATGGCGGACAAGACGTCGACGTTCTGGTAAGCCACGCCTTCGAGCGCCGCGCGCGCGATGTGCGCCTTGCCCGTGCCGCGCGTGATGCCGATCAGGGTGCCGCGCGCATACGGGTCCCAGTACGGTGCGCCAAGACCGGCGAACGCAGGCACGAAGACCAGGCCGCCCGAATCGGGCACGCTGGTGGCCAGCGCTTCCACTTCGGACGAGTCGCGAATGATGCCGATGCCGTCGCGCATCCATTGCACGGCAGCGCCAGCGATAAAGGCGCTGCCTTCCAGCAAGTAATCGGTTTGATTCGCATCCGGGCCCAGGCTCCAGCCCACCGTCGTCAACAAGCGGTTTTTCGATGGCAAGGGGCGCTTGCCCACATTCATCAGCATGAAGCAGCCGGTGCCGTAGGTATTTTTCGCCATGCCCGGTTGCAAACAGGCCTGGCCGAACGTGGCAGCCTGCTGGTCGCCCGCGATGCCGGCGATCGGCACGGACACGCCCAGCAATGACGCGTGCGTGTGCGCGGCCACGCCACTCGATGGCACGACCTCGGGCAGCAACGAGGCAGGAATATCGAGCAGCGCCAGCAAAGCCGTGTCCCACTGCAGAGTGTGGATGTTGAACAGCATGGTGCGCGCTGCGTTGCTGGTGTCCGTCAAATGGGCGCCGCTCATTTTGTAGATCAGCCAGCTGTCGACCGTGCCGAAAGCCAGTTCGCCGCGCTCGGCGCGCGCGCGGGCGCCCGGCACGTTATCGAGCAGCCATTTCAACTTGGTGGCGGAAAAATAGGCGTCCAGCACCAGGCCGGTCTTGCTCTGGATTAAGTCGGCCTGGCCCTGCTCGACCAGTTGCTCGCAGTAGGCGGCATTCCTGCGGTCTTGCCAGACGATGGCGTTGGCGACAGGCTCGCCCGTGGCGCGGTCCCACAGTACCGTCGTTTCACGCTGGTTGGTCACGCCAATGGCGGCCACGTCGCAGGCGGCCACGCCACTGTCGCGCAGCACCTGCTGCAGCACGCCCTCTTGCGAGGCCCAGATCTCGCCCGCGTCATGCTCGACCCAGCCCGGCTGGGGGAAAATCTGGCGAAATTCGCGCTGCGCGCTGGCGTGCGGCCGGCCCGCATGGTCGAACAGGATGGCGCGCGAACTGGTGGTGCCCTGGTCTAAAGCAAGTATGTATTTGGTCATGGTCGCTACTACGTCTATCAGTAAAAAGGGCACGGGCATAGGCCCGTGCCCCGGGAAAGCGGCGGCAGAAAACTACACGGCTACCTTACTTTGCCTTGCCTTCTTTCCATGCCTGCAACAGTTTATCGTAGGCAATCGTTTCACCCTTCGGCTTTTCATTCGCCAGCTTTTTCCATGGGGCATGCTGATCCGACAGATACTGGTTCGGGTCGCCTTTGGCATTGAGCTTGGGCGCACATGCCTTCATGCCGGCCCGCTGCAAGCGCGCCATGACCTGGTCCATTTCCTCGGCCAGGTTATCCATCGCAGCTTGCGGCGTTTTTTCCGCCGTGATGGCCGTGGCCACGTTTTTCCACCACAGTTGCGCCAGCTTCGGATAGTCGGGTACGTTGTTGCCTGTCGGCGTCCACGCTACGCGGGCTGGACTGCGGTAAAACTCGATCAAGCCGCCGTATTCGTTGGCGTGCTGCGTGAAATAATCATGACGGATGTCGGAATCGCGTATGAAGGTCAGGCCGACAATAGATTTCTTCAGCGACACGGTTTTCGAGGTAACGAATTGCGCGTACAGCCAGGCGGCGGCCTTGCGATCATCGGGCGTGGACTTGAACAAGAACCAGGAACCGACGTCCTGGTAGCCGTTCTGCATGCCCTCTTTCCAGTACGGACCGTGCGGCGACGGTGCCATGCGCCATTTCGGCGTGCCATCCTTGTTGACCACTGGCAAGCCCGGTTTCGTCATGCCGGCCGTAAATGCCGTGTACCAAAAAATTTGCTGGGCAATTTCGCCCTGCGCCGGTACCGGCCCCGCTTCCGAGAAATTCATGCTGTTCGCCTGCGGTGGCGCGTACTTCTTCATCCAGTCGATATATTTCGTCAACGCAAAGACAGCCGCCGGCGAATTGGTGGCGCCGCCGCGCGACATCGATGCGCCCACGGGCGTGCACTTGTCGGCTGCCACTTTGATGCCCCACTCGTCGACAGGCATGCCGTTAGGAATGCCCTTGTCGGCTGCGCCAGCCATCGACAGCCAGGCATCGGTGAAGCGCCAGCCCAACGATGGATCTTTCTTGCCATAATCCATGTGGCCATAGACCTTCTTGCCATCGAGTTCCTTCACGTCATTGGTGAAGAAGTCGGCGATGTCTTCGTAGGCGGACCAGTTTTGCGGCACGCCCAATTCGTAGCCATACTTGGCCTTGAACTTGGCTTGCAAATCCTTGCGTGCGAACCAGTCGGCGCGGAACCAGTACAGGTTGGCGAATTGCTGGTCGGGCAGTTGGTACACCTTGCCATCGGGCGCCGTGGTGAAGCTGATGCCGATGAAATCCTTCAAGTCCAGGCCGGGATTGGTAAATTCCTTGCCCTTGGCGGCCATATAGTCGGACAGGGGCTCGACGGCGCCATAGCGATAATGCGTGCCGATCAGGTCGGAATCGGAAATCCAGCCATCATAAATACTCTTGCCCGATTGCATGGACGTTTGCAGCTTTTCCACCACATCGCCTTCCTGGATGATGTCATGGCGTACCTTGATGCCGGTGATTTCCTCGAACGCCTTGGTCAGGGTCTTCGATTCGTAGACGTGGGTATCGATGGTTTCCGAAACCACAGAAATTTCCTTGATGCCCTTGGCTTTCAGCTTGGCCGCCGCATCGATAAACCATTTCATTTCCGCAAGCTGTTGCTGCTTGCTCAAGCTCGATGGCTGGAATTCCTTGTCGATCCAGACTTGCGCCTGTTTGGCATCTGCCAGCGCCGCATTCGACACCAGCATGGCCGCAGCCGCGAAGATCGTGAACTTCAATTTCATCGTGTATCTCCTTTTATAGTTTTTACCGGCAGCCTGCTGGCAACCGGCATCCATCACCACCGGCAAGCCGGCTATCCCCACCGCATTACGATCAACATTCAACACCGGCAAGCCGGCTATCCCCAACGCATGACAATCAACAACAAGACAAAACTGATGGCAGCCCCGACGGCCTGCTGCATTTCCGTCAATCCGGCCCAGGCCAGGTTGACGTACGCCGCCGTGAGCAAGCCGATGAAGAGGCGATCACCGCGCGTGGTCGGCATCGGCAAGAAGCCCTTGCGTGCGATGCTCGGTGAACGGATTTGCCACAGCGTCATGCCGGCAAGCATCAAACCGATACAAATGAAGAAAATGGCCACTTCCGGCGTCCAAGCCATCCAGTCGAACAGGCCGACGTTGCTCGCTGTGCTATCGATAGTATTTTCCATGTCAGACCCTTCCCATCGCAAAACCCTTGGCTATGTAATGGCGCACGAACCAGATCACCAGCGCGCCAGGCACGATGGTGAGCACGCCGGCAGCTGCCAGCACGCCCCAATCCATGCCGGCGGCCGAGACGGTGCGCGTCATGGTGGCGGCAATCGGCTTGGCATTGACGGACGTCAAGGTACGCGCCAATAACAGTTCCACCCAGCTGAACATGAAGCAGAAGAAAGCCGTCACGCCCACGCCCGACTTAATCATCGGCAAGAAGATGCGGATGAAGAAGCGGGGGAAGCTGTAGCCGTCGATATACGCGGTCTCGTCGATTTCCTTCGGCACGCCGGACATGAAGCCTTCCAGTATCCACACCGCCAGCGGCACGTTGAACACCATGTGCGCCAGCGCCACAGCCAAATGCGTATCCATCAGGCCAACGGTCGAATACAGCTGGAAAAACGGCACGAGGAAGACCGCGGGCGGCGTCATGCGGTTAGTCAGCAGCCAAAAGAACAAATGCTTGTCGCCCACAAAGTTGTAGCGCGAGAAGGCATACGCGGCCGGCAAGGCCACCGTCACCGACAGCACCATGTTCAACGCCACGTACAGCATGGAATTGATGTAGCCGCTGTACCAGGAGCGGTCCGTGAAGATCGTATGGTAATTGGCGAACGTCAGTTGCTGCGGCCACAGGCTCAGGACGCCAACGATTTCCTCGTTGGTCTTGAGCGACATATTGAGCATCCAGTAGATGGGCAACAGGGACGCCAGCAAAAAAGTGACGAGCATGGCACTGCGTATTTTCTGGTGCATCATTTCTGGTCTCCCGTACCGACGCGCTGCATCCACGTGTAGAGCACAAAGCAGAACAGCAGGATGATGAGGAAATAGATCAGTGAGAATGCCGAGGCCGGTCCCAGGTCGAACTGACCGACGGCTTTTTGCGTCAGGTATTGCGACAAAAAGGTGGTGGCATTGCCGGGGCCACCACCGGTCAGCACAAACGGTTCCGTGTAGATCATGAAACTATCCATGAAGCGCAGCAACACGGCGATCATCAGCACATTGCGCAGTTTCGGTAGCTGGATGTAGCGGAACACGGCCAGGCCGGAAGCGCCGTCGATGCGCGCCGCCTGATAATACGCGTCGGGAATGGCACGCAAACCGGCATAGCACAGCAGCGCTACCAGGGGCGTCCAATGCCAGATATCCATCACCATCACCGTCAGCCAGGCATCGAGCGAGTTGCCGCTGTAATTGTAGTTCAAGCCCAATTGATTCAGGCTGTAGCCCATCAGGCCGATGTCGCCGCGGCCAAAGATTTGCCAGATGGTGCCCACCACGTTCCAGGGAATCAGCAAGGGCAGCGCGATCAGCACCAGCGCCAGCGACGCCTTCCAGCCATCGGCCGGCATGCACAGGGCGATCAAAATGCCCAGCGGAATCTGGATCGCCAGCACGCAGCCGGAAAACAGCAGTTGGCGCAGCAAGGCGCTGTGCAAGTCGCCGTCGAGCATGACCATGCGGAACCATTCGGTACCCACAAATACCTTTTGCGTGGGGCTCAGGATATCCTGCACGGAATAATTCACTACCGTCATCAGCGGCAGGATGGCGGAAAAAGCCACGCACAGCAGTACGGGCAGGATCAATAGCCAGGCGCGGCGGTTGTTATCGGTTTTACCGTTATGTATCATCATGCCACCCGCTTATCGTTGACGTAGAACAAAGTGCGTTGCACGGGGAAACGCAGCCGCACAGCTTCGCCAGGCTGGACATCGATGGCGCGCAGCTTGGCCGCCACCGTGGCGCTGCCCAGCTGGAATTGGGCCAGGAAATGCGTACCCATGTTGCGCACCGCAATGACGCTGGCAGCGAGCGTATCGCCGCCCCCCTCGCTGGCCTCGCCCTGGCGCAGGCATTCGACGAATTCGGGCCGCACGCCCAGCGTGATGTTGCCTTGCGCGCCAGACAAGGCCGCGCGCGCCGCAGCGGACAGCGCCAGCGGCTGCCCTGCTACCCGCGCCACGCCATCGTCCAGCGTGCAATCGAGCAAGTTCATGCCCGGGTTGCCGATGAAATAGCCGACAAACGTGTGCTCCGGCTCTTCGAACAAGGCTTGCGCGCTGCCCGTCTGTACCACTTCGCCCTGGGTCATGACGACCACCTGGTCGGCAAAGGTCAACGCTTCCACCTGGTCGTGCGTGACGTAAATCAAGGACAGCTTCAATTCGTGGTGGATTTCCTTCAATTTCCGACGCAACAGCCATTTTAAGTGCGGGTCGATCACCGTCAGCGGTTCGTCGAACAGCACGGCCGCCACGTCGGGACGCACGAGGCCGCGTCCCAGCGAAATCTTTTGCTTGGCGTCGACGGACAAGCCGCTGGCACGCATTTTCAAGTCACTCGTCAATTCCAGCATCTGCGCCACCTGTTGCACGCGCTTTTTGACCTCGCTCTCTTTCCAGCCGCGATTGCGCAGCGGAAACGCCAGGTTGTCATGCACGGTCATGGTGTCGTAGATGACGGGAAACTGGAACACTTGCGCAATATTGCGCGCTTCGGTGGGCAGTTGCGTCACATCCTTGCCGTCGAACAACACCTTGCCGTGCGATGGCTTCACCAGGCCGGAGATAATATTGAGCAAGGTCGTCTTGCCGCAGCCCGACGGCCCCAGCAAGGCGTAGGCGCCGCCGTCATGCCAGGTCATGCTCATGGGCCGCAGCGCATAGTCGGCCGGTGCCGTCGGGTTCGGTTTGTAGGCATGCGCCAGGTCGATCAGTTCGATACGCGCCATATCAAGCTCCTGCCTGTAACGACGCAGCGGCGCCCGGAGCGACGGCTCCCGGAGCGACGGCGCCCGGAGCAAACAGCAAGCCGCCATCGCTGGCGAAGATCAGCAAAGCATGCGGCTGGCAATACACGGTGCAAGCGCTGCCGATCTCCAGATTGTGCACGCCGCCCAACTGCGCCACCAGGGCCAGTTCGCCGCGGCGCGCATGCACATAGGTTTCCGAGCCGCTGATTTCCGCCAGGTCCACCTGCGCCGCGATGGCCACGTCGGCGTCGGACTGGGGCGACAAATGCAGGCTGTGTGCGCGCACGCCAAGGATCACGTCGCAGCTGTTACCGAGGCAGGCGCGCTGCGCGCCGCTCAAGTGAATCGCCAAGCCATCGGCGGCCTGCGCCACGCCGGCCGCATCCACGCGCGCGGGGATCAGGTTGATCGGCGGGTCGCTGAAAGTGCGCGCCACGGCGATGGAATTGGGGGCATTGAAGACGTCCAGGGTCGGCCCTTGCTGCAGCAAGCGCCCCTCGTGCAGCACGGCCACGTGGCCGCCCAGTTGCAGCGCTTCCAGCGGTTCCGTGGTGGCGTACACGACCGTCGTGCTGCCGCTGGAAAACAGTTCCGTCAGTTCGCGGCGTAATTCTTCGCGCAGTTTGTAATCGAGGTTGACCAACGGCTCGTCGAGCAGCAACAGCGAGGCATCCTTGATCAGGGCTCGCCCGAGCGCCGTGCGCTGCTGCTGGCCGCCCGACAATTCCCCTGGCGTGCGCTGCAAATACGGCGTGATGTGCAGGCGCTCGGCCAGCGCCAGCACTTTCGCGCGTATCTCGTCCTCGGGCACCTTGCGCAAGCGCAAAGGCGAGGCGATATTGTCGTACACGGTGAAGGCCGGATAGTTGATGAATTGCTGGTATACCATGGCCAGGTTGCGGCGGCTGACGGGCACGCCCGTCACATCGACGCCATCGGCGGTGACCGTGCCCCCGCTGGGCTTGTCCAGGCCCGCCATCACGCGCATCAAGGTCGTCTTGCCGGCACGCGTGGTGCCCAGCAAGACGTTGATGGCGCCCGGCACCAAGGCCAGCGACATCGGATATAAAAAGTCATCAGCACCCTGCTTCCTGCTGATCTTGTCCAGTACCAATTGCACGCGCTTCTCCTCCAGTGATGGTTTCTTATTCTTCGCCGCACCCTCTGCGGGGCGCGGTCGCCTGCCTGTCCTTCTTACTGCACCGACGGATGCTGCAGCAACGGGTGTTGCAACAACCAGGCGTCGAGACTGACCGCCGTTTCGCGCGGCAAGTGCAGGCCCAGCTTGGAGCGCCGCCACAGGATGTCGGCCGCGCTGACGGCCCATTCGTGGCGCCGCAAATAATCGACTTCCGCCGCGTACAGGCCGGCGGCAATTTCCTCGCCCATGGCTGCCACGTCCTTGCGCCCATCGAGCAGCATATGGATGCGCGTGCCGTAGGCGCGCGCATAGCGCGCCACCAACGCCGCCGGCAGCCATGCGTAGGCGTGCTGCAAGCCTTGCACGAACTGGCCGAACTCACGCACTGACTTGTTCTGCGGCGTGCTGCCGAACACGTCGCCGCCAGGCAGGCAGGCGTGTTCCGTCCAGGCCCGCCGCCTCTGGCCTGGCTCGGGTACCAACATGGGTTCCAGCAAATCGAGGGCCTCCTCGGCCAGCTTGCGGAAGGTGGTGATCTTGCCGCCAAAAACACTCAGCATCGGCGCGCCGTCCTGGTCCAGCTCGAAACGGTAATCGCGCGTGACGGACTTGGCATCGGCCGCCGCGTCTTCCACCAGCGGGCGCAGGCCAGCATACGTCCAGACTACATCGGCAGGCACAATGGGCTTACTGAAATAATAACTTGAAAGTTCACACAAGTAACGAATTTCCTCGTCATCGATTTCCACCTTGCCACTGTCGCCGTGATAATCAAGGTCGGTGGTGCCGATCAAGGTGAAATCATCCTCGTAAGGGATGGCAAACACGATGCGCCCGTCCGGATGCTGAAAAATATAGGCGTGGTCATGCGCGAACAGGCGTTTGACGACGATATGGCTACCCTTGATCAGGCGCAAATTCTGGCCTTGCCGGCCGGGCGCCGCCTGTTGCATGAATTCGGCCGTCCACGGTCCCGCCGCATTGACGACGCTGCGCGCGCGCACCGACAGTACGCTGCCGTCGCTCTTCTGCAGGGTCGCCAGCCAAGCATCGTTGTTACCCGCAGTGTCGCGCACCAGCGCCGTGCAGCGCGTCTGCGTCAGCACATGCGCGCCCCTGTCGGCCGCGTCGATGGCATTGAGCACTACCAGGCGCGCATCATCGACCCAGCCATCGGAATACACGAAGCCGCGCTTGAACTCCGGCTTTAAAGGTTTTCCTGCCGCGTGGCGCCGAAGGTCGATGCCGCTGGAGGCTGGCAAGATTTCGCGCTTCGCCAGCATGTCGTAGAGAAACAGGCCGGCGCGTATCAGCCAGGCTGGGCGCTGGCCCTTCGCATGTGGCATGACGAAACGCAACGGCCACATGATGTGCGGCGCCGAGCGCAGCAGCACTTCGCGCTCGATCAGCGCCTTGCGCACGAGGCCGAACTCATAATATTCGAGGTAGCGCAGGCCACCGTGTATCAGCTTGGTGGAAGCCGACGAGGTGTGCGCGGCCAGGTCATCTTTTTCGCACAGCACCACCGACAAGCCCCGACCGGCCGCGTCGCGCGCGATGCCCGCGCCATTGATGCCGCCGCCCACCACCAGCAGGTCGCATTCCATCGCAGATTCGAGCACTGCGTCGATTCCCTGCTGTACTAAGGCCATCGGAACTCCATCATTATCAAGGACAGGCGATCAAGAAAGACTAGGCACACCCGACGACTGTGGTTAAGATCAATACGGATGTCATACGAATGCAATATGGTTAAGATTACGCCATAAATCGAACTCATAGCAACATATTTTTACCCGCATTTGTTCGATTTTCTTCGTTTGTGGAATTTTAAAGAGATACGCCCATGATTTTGAATCCCCGCCAGCGCCGCTTGCTTGAAGTGGTGCGCCAGAAACTCACCATGTCAGTCGAGGAGTTGGCCCAGCAACTCGGTGTCACGCCGCAAACCGTGCGGCGCGACGTCAAGCAAATGGAAGAAGCGCGTCTGCTGGCGCGCTATCACGGCGGCGTGGGCTTGCCCTCCTCCGTGGAAAACATCGATTACAGCCAGCGCCAGGTCTTCAATAGCGACGCCAAACGGCGCATCGCCGCCGCCGTCGCCGCGCAAGTACCGCATGGCTGTTCGCTTCTGATCAATATCGGCACCACCACCGAGGAAGTGGCGCGCGCGCTGGGAGAGCACAGCGGCTTGCACGTGGTGACGAACAACCTCAACGTAGCGGCCATCCTGGCCGACAACGCTGCCTGCGAAGTCATCGTCGCTGGTGGCGTGGTGCGCGGGCGCGACCGGGGCATCGTGGGCGAGGCCACTATCGACTTCATCCGTCAATTCAAGGTCGACATCGGCATCATCGGCATTTCCAGCATCGACGAAGACGGCAGCCTGCGCGACTTCGATGCACGCGAAGTGAAGGTGGCGCAAGCCATCATCGAGCAGTCGCGCGAAGTATGGCTGGTGGCCGACCAGCATAAATTCGGCCGCAAGGCGCTGGTGCGGCTGGCCGACCTGGCACAAATCGATCTCTTGTTTACGGACGCGTCGCCGCCGGCCCGCTTTACCGCAGTCCTGCGCGAGGCAGGCGTGAAGGTGGTGGTGGCCTGAGCGGCTGGCAGGTCTGCAGCCACCCTTGGCACTGTCGCGTGGGCAATACGGCAGCGATGGGCAAGCACAGCGAATGATATGAAATATTTATCAAGTTGAAAAAAAGCTGTTACCATTGATGCAACATGAGTTATTTTTTTTATCTTCCACTCCAGCAATACGATTATTCACTTGATATTGCTTTTTATGTATCCAGAGCAAGGAAAAAGGAAAAACTCTTTGCCGGCCAGTGATTTCCTGTGAAAACAGTGTTAGAACTGCCTCAAGCAGCATGATTATTCCCCAACAAACCACTCGACGGCAAGCGTGAAGGCCTTGACCATGCCGGTAACGCCGCCCAGTGAAGGAAGATAAATGAGCCATAATTTTGAAACGGCCGCCACGCCGCAAGCCACCCATTCCAACAGCGCTCCCGTCAGCGAGCTCGAAGCCCATCTCGGCTACTGGCTACGTTTCGTGTCCAACCATGTTTCCCACGGCTTCCAGAAAAAAGCCGAAGCCAACGGCGTGACGCTGTCCGAATGGGTGGTACTGCGCGAAATGTTCCGCCTGGGCTGCACCTCGCCCACGGTGCTGGCGCAAGTGTCCGGCATGAGCAAGGGCGCCGTGTCGAAGCTGATCGACCGCCTGGAAAGCAAGGGCATGGTCAGCAAGTCGATCCTGCTGGCCGACCGCCGCCAGCACTCGATCGAACTGACCACGGAAGGCGAAGCGCTGGTGCCCGTGCTGGCCGGGATGGCGGACCAGAATGACGAAGAATTCTTCGGCAAGCTGCCGCGCCAGCTGCGCGATGCCCTGCTCGAGGCGATGAAGGAAGTGGCGCGCACGCATCAGCTCAAAAGCGTGCCGTTAAATTAAAACGGCTTGCGGCAACGGTGAGACGCAGGCACGCGCACTTCAGCTGTGCTGCTGGCGTGAGCGTCCACCAGGCACACAATGGCCTTGCACATCGCACCCCCGGCGCTCAACTCACGCGCCCTAAGCCTGTACAGCGAACGCGACATCTGGCTCAAGCTTGAAGCCTTGCAGCCGCCCGGCACCTTCACGATTCGCGGCATCGGTCTCGCCTGCGAACAATACGCGCAACGTGGTGCCAGCCGGTTCATCTCTGCTTCTGGCGGCAATGCCGGCATCGCCGTGGCCTACGCGGGACGCCGGCTGAACATACCCGTCATCATCGTGCTGCCGGAAACGAGCAGCGCCACGCTATCGCCGCCCTAACGCTAGAATAAGAACAACAGCTTTGCGCCAGATCATGGCACATCACGCTGCCAGGGCGCCAATGCCGGCGCACGCGGGAACTTGCACGCGGCGCAGTGTGTCTCACTACCATCTGCAGCTATCGCGCGAGGCAACGATGGTCAAGACACTACGACGCTGGCGCCCACCGTGGGTGCCATGGCTGGCTGGCGCTTGCGCTGGCGTGTTGTTCATTACGTGGAGCAACACGCCAGCAGCGCAAGAGCCTAAGGAACACAGCGAACTCGACGCCACCGTCGTCGCGCCGTTCCGCGCCACGCGCATAGAAAGCGCCACGCAGGCACGTACATTTCTTATCCGCCTCGCCTATCCCGACGGGGGGCGCAGCCATGCAGTGCGCTGGACGCTGACACTGTCCGGCGCCAGCCCGCAAGGGGCCGTGCTGCGACGCTGGTCGGGCACGCAGCAGGTGGGCGCCGACAGCCAGAGCGTCACCGTACTCTGGGATGGCCGCGCCGACGCCAACGCCAACGCCAATACCCGCGCACGGCGCGTGCTGGTGCCGGACGGCTTGTACGCGCTGCGCCTGCTGGCCGTAGCGGCTGCCGGTACGCCGCAGCAAGCGCAAGTGGAACAACAATGGCACATCCAGGTGCAGCGCGGGCGAGGTAAGGCAGCGCGCGTACCGGCCTTTCAGGCCGGCCTGCAACAACTGCCCAGCCTGGATGGCCAGATCGTCTATCGCATCGCCTACGCCAACTTGCACAGCCAGACGCGCCACAGCGACGGCGGCGCAGCGCTCGACGCCTGCCATGGCGCGCAAAAACCACAAACGGCGCCCTACGGCCCCACCGATGCCTATGCCTATGCGCATAAACACGGCCTGGATGCACTGCTGACATCCGAGCACAACCATATGTACGACGGCTCCGATGGAACGAATGCACGCGCCAAGCCTGCCGAAGCAAAAGCCCTATATCAGACGGGCCTGGCCGAAGCGGCCGCCTATACAAACGCCCACCCCGGCTTCCTGGCTCTGTACGGCATGGAATGGGGCGTCATCAACCAGGGTGGTCATGTGAATATCCTCAATAGCGAACAGTTGCTGGGCTGGGAAAGAAATGCCAGCGGTGAATTACTGGCTGACGTGGAAACGCCGAAGGGCGATTACGCGGGCCTGTACGCGCTGATGCGCGAACGGGGCTGGCTTGGCCAGTTCAACCACCCCGCGCAAACGGGCCAGTTTCTCGTCAACGGCCAGCCGCTGGGCTACACACCGGACGGCGATGTGGCCATGGTGCTGTGCGAGGTGATGAACAGCTCCGCCTTTTCCAGCAACGACGAGGAAACGGAGACGCGGCGCAGCAACTACGAGGCAGGCTGCAACCGCGCCCTGGCCGCCGGCTACCATGTGGCCTTCAGCAGCAACCAGGATAACCACTGCGCCAACTGGGGCGCCGCCTACGGCAACCGCACGGCTGTGCTGGTAGCCAGTGCGGCCGCCGGCACGCCCGTGACACGCGACAGTTTCCTTGCGGCGCTGCGCGCGAGACGGGTGTTTGCCACCATGGACAAACATGCGCAACTGCTATTTACGGCCAATGGCCGGCTGATGGGCGAGCGTTTCGATAATCACGGCCCCTTGCACCTGGCCACCCATTTCAGCAACAGCGCCGGGCGGCAAGCGGCGGCCGTCGCCATTTTCCACGGTGTGCCGGGCGGCAACGGTTCCGTCACCCCAGTGTCGAGCCAGGCCAGCATCACCGTCACACCGGCGCCCGGCCCGCATTTCTATTACGCGCGCTTAACGCAGGACGATGGCAAGCTCGCCTGGTCGGCACCCGTGTGGGTGATGCAGCTGCCGTAAGCAATGTCTGAGCGTGACGGCGCCGCAGATTCTACGGCGCCATGCAATTTTAGGAAATAATATTAGAAAAGCATGCTGTTTCTTGGCGTGCCACCGTTGGAGGCTGGTTCCCCGCATTAATCCATGGCAACATAGCTGCGCCGTCTTGAGAGCAAGACGGCGCAACCGAACACCGCCAAGGAACCGTCCATGTCTTTTTATCGCACTTTCGCCGGCAGCGTGCTGCTCGGCCTGGCTACAGCGGGCATCGCCCACGCGCAAGCACCCGCGCCCACGGCTCCGGCCGACCCCCATTTGTGGCTGGAAGAAGTCCTCGGCGACAAGCCGCTGGCCTGGGTCCAACAGCGCAACGCTGTCACCACCCAACAATTGCAAGCCCGTCCAGGCTTCCCGGCCCTGCAGGCGCGTCTGAAAACCATCCTCAATTCGAAGGAGCGCATTGCCTACGTCAGCAAGGAAGGCGCTTTTTACTATAATTTCTGGCGCGATGCCCAGCATGTGCGCGGCATCTGGCGTCGCACCACGCTGGCGCAGTACCAACTGGCGGAACCGGCCTGGGAAACCGTGATCGACCTCGACCAGCTGGCCGCCACCGAGCATGAAAACTGGGTCTGGGCCGGCGCCTCCTGCCTGTATCCGAAAGCCGAGCGCTGCCTCATTTCCCTGTCGCGCGGCGGCGGCGACGCCCAGGTGGTGCGCGAATACGACGTCGCCAAACGCGCCTTTGTCGAGGACGGCTTTAGCCTGCCCGAAGCAAAAGGCAGCGCCAGCTGGATCGACCACGATACCATCTTCGTGTCCACCGATTTTGGCCCCGGCACGATGACCAGCTCGGGCTACCCGCGCATCATCAAAGAATGGCAGCGCGGCACGCCGCTGGCGCAGGCGAAAACATTATACGAAGCCAAGGCCGACGACCTGAGCGCGGGCGCCTACAAAGACTTCACGCCCGGCCACGAACACCAGTTCATCGAGCGACAAATCGATTTCTACAGCGGCGAAATGTTCCTGCGCGACGGCGCCGACTTGAAGAAAGTGCCGAAACCGGACGACGCCACGGCATCGACCGTGCGCGACCAATTGATCATCACCTTGCGCTCGGACTGGAAAGTGAACGGCAAGACCTATGTGCAAGGCTCCTTGCTGGCGACCGATTTCAAGGCCTTCATGCTGGGCAAGCAAGAGATGGAAGTGCTGTACGCACCGACCGCCACGTCTTCGCTGGACCATGTCACGCCAACGAAATCAGCCATCCTCGTGACGACCCTGGACAAGGTCAAGAACCGCCTGACGGAGCTGCGCCATGTGAACGGCAAGTGGCAGCGCCGCGCCGTCGATGCGCCGAAACTGGGCACCCTGGCCGTCAGTGCGCTCGATCCGGTCGACTCGGACCAGTACTTCCTGACGGTGACCGACTTCCTCAACCCCACCACCCTGCACCTGGCCACGTCGGGTAGCGACAACCGCACAAAAATCAAATCGCTGCCCGCCTACTACGACGGCGCGCCGTACAAGGTGGAGCAGTTCGAATCGACATCGAAGGATGGCACCAAGGTGCCGTATTTCGCCATCATGGGCAAGCAGACGAAATTCGATGGCCGCAACCCTACCGTGCTGTATGGCTATGGCGGCTTTGAAGTATCGCTGAAACCAAGCTACAGCGGCACCACCGGCGTGGCGTGGCTGGAAAAGGGCGGCGTCTACGTGCTGGCCAATATCCGCGGCGGCGGCGAATTCGGCCCCCGCTGGCACCAGGCGGCGCTGAAGGAAAACCGCCAGCGCGCGTATGACGATTTCATCTCGGTGGCGCAAGATCTGATCAAGCGCAAGATCACCAGCGCGCGCCACCTGGGCATCATGGGCGGCAGCAATGGCGGCCTGCTGACGGGCGCCGTGCTGGTACAGCGTCCCGATTTATTCAACGCCGTCGTCAGCCAGGTACCGCTACTCGACATGCGCCGCTATAACAAGCTGTTGGCGGGCGCCTCGTGGATGGGAGAGTACGGCGATCCGGACGTGCCGGAACAATGGGCTTACATCAGCAAGTACTCGCCGTACCAGAACGTCTTCAAGGATAAAAAGTATCCGCGCGTGCTGTTTACGACCTCGACGCGCGACGACCGCGTCCACCCTGGCCATGCGCGCAAGATGGTGGCCAAGATGGAAGAGCAAGGCCACGACGTGCTGTACTGGGAAAACACGGAAGGCGGCCATGCGGGCGCCGCCAACAACGACCAGCAGGCGCTGATGTGGGCGCTGACCTATACCTTCCTGCTAGAGCAGCTGAAGTAATGTTGTGGTGTCGGATTACGCGTTCCGGTAATCCGACCTACCGGGCTGTCGGTAGGCGTAGGTCGGCGTAGGTCGGCTTAGCCCAACGGGCGTAAGCCGACAACATTGTCGACGCGGGCCGCAGACATTGCTTATTTCGACTGCGCACTGGGGCGCGCGGCGATGCGGTCGCGGTAAGCCTGCAGGTGCTCCAATCCCTCTGCGCCCGGACGGTACTTCATCAGGCCGCGCACAAATTCCAGCGTGCAAAAGGCCGTGATGTCGGCAATCGTATACCGGTCGCCAGCGATGTAGGGCTGCTTGGCCAGCAACTGGTCCAGCCATTGCGCGGTCTCGCGCAGCTTGCCCGCCTGCGCCGCAGCGAAATCGGGCAACTGCGGGTTTTCCATCGCCACCAGGGCCGGATGGCCGTGGCGCGCCCAGTTGGCAGCGGCACTGAGCAAGTTCAGCTCCACGCGGCGGTCGGCCATTTCGATGAAGGCGCGCTCCTCGAAACCCTCGCCCATCAAGTTCGGCTGCGGCTGCAAGCCTTCCAGGTAGGTGCAGATGGCGCGCGCCTCGGTCAACACGCGCCCGTCCGCCAGTTCCAGCACGGGCACGCGGCCCAGCGGGTTTTTCGCCAGGAAGGCAGGGTCACGTTGCTGGCCCGCCATCAGGTCAAGCGCCACTTCCTCGATGCCGGTGATGCCTTTCTCGGCGATAAACATCGTGACGCGGCGTGGATTGGGCGTGCGGGGGCTGATATACAGTTTCATGCGCTTGATCTCGTCTGGTTGTGGTGGTGGTGGTGGACAATCGGGTGCGGCACTCGCCTGTGGCAGCGCGCCCCGCTACCCATCATACCAGCGGCGGCACTGGTGCGTTGACTTTGCATCCGTTTCGCCTTAGATTGCCTACGGGAGCGCTGGCGTTCAGTTCCAGCGATGTCCCGCTACCGCCATCGACGCTCGCGGCCTACCCGGCTGACGGGCATTTTACTCATGCACCAAGGGCATACCATGCATCGCATACCAACACCGCGTTTCCGCCGCAGCCAACTGGCCGCAGCTGTCCTGGCACTGACTGCCATCACCGCCTTCAAGCCGGGCCACGCCGCCCCTGGCGTCAAGTACGCCTCGGCCAGCCATGCCAACGCCACCACGACGCAGCTGCCACGCGGCGTCACGCCTTTGCACTATATGCTGTCGATCACGCCAGACGCTGCCGCCGCCACCTTCAAGGGCGCAGCCGCCATCAAGGTAGCCGTCGACACGCCAACGACCAGCATCACCTTGAATGCCTTGAACCTGGCGTTTGCCAGCGCCGCCATCGAAGGCGCTGGCGGCAGCAAGCAGGTGACGCGCCAGATCGAGTTCGATGCCGACAAGCAGACGGCGACGCTGCACTTTGACCAGCCGCTGGCCAAGGGTGAGTACCAGTTGCGCATCGACTACAGTGGCAAGATCGGCACGCAGGCCACGGGCCTGTTCTCGCTCGACTACGACACACCGCAGGGGCGCCAGCGCGCGCTGTACACGCAGTTCGAAAATTCGGATGCACGCAGCATGCTGCCGTCTTGGGATGAACCGGACTACAAGGCGACGTTCGCGCTGGACGTGATCGTGCCAAGCAAGCAGATGGCAGTCGGCAACATGCCCATTGCCAGCAGCGAAGAACTGGGTAATGGCATGAAGCACGTGCGCTTCGCCACCACGCCGCGCATGTCGACGTATCTGCTGTTTTTCGGCCTGGGCGACTTCGAGCGGGCAACAAAGATGGCCGACGGCACGGAAGTAGGCGTCATCACCAAGAAAGGCGCGCTGGCGCAAAGCCGCTACGCACTCGACGAGTCAAGCGCCCTGCTGCGCGAATACAATGATTATTTCGGCGTGCGCTACCCGCTGCCCAAGCTCGACAACATCGCCGCGCCGGGCCGCAGCCAGTTCTTCGGCGCCATGGAAAACTGGGGCGCCGTCTTCACCTTCGAATACGCCCTGCTGCTCGATCCGACCATCTCGACCCAGACCGACAAGGAAAACATCTACACCACGCTATCGCATGAAATGGCGCACCAGTGGTTCGGTGATTTGGTCACCATGCGCTGGTGGGATGACCTGTGGCTCAACGAAGGGTTTGCGTCGTGGATGGAAAGCCGCACCACCGAGCGTCTGCACCCGGAGTGGAACACGGCCCTGTCCAACGTCGGCGGGCGTGAGTCTGCGATGAGCCAGGACGCGCTGCGCACTACGCATCCAGTGGTGCAGCGCATCGCCACCGTGGAGCAAGCCAGCCAGGCCTTCGACGGCATCACCTATCAAAAGGGCGAAGCGGTGATCCGCATGCTCGAAGCGTACGTCGGCGCCGACACCTGGCGCACGGCCGTACGCAACTACATGCGCAAGCATGCCTATGGCAATACGGTGTCGGACGACTTGTGGCGCGAAGTCGATGCTGCCGCCGGCAAGCCTGTCAGCGCCATCGCCCACGATTTCACCTTGCAACCGGGCGTGCCGATGATTACAGTGAGCGACGCCGTGTGCAGCAAGGGCAGCACGCGCGTGACCCTGACGCAGAGCGAATTTTCCAAGGACCAGCCGGACAAGAAACCGCTGTCGTGGAAAGTGCCGGTGATCGCCTCGACGGTCGGCAACGGCAAGCCGGCGCGCGTACTGGTCAAGGATGGCAAGGCGATTTTGAACGTGCCCGGTTGCGGCGCCCTGCTGGTGAACGTGGGCCAGAGCGGCTACTACCGCACCGTCTACGCGCCCGCCGGCGCGCGCGCTCTGGCAGGCAGCTTTACGCGCCTGGCGCCGATCGATCAACTGGGTTTGCTGGCCGATAGCCAGTCGCTGAGCATGGCGGGCTTGCAAGACCCGGCCGGTTTCCTGGAACTGCTGAAAGCGACGCCCCTGTCGGCCGATCCGCAGGTGCTGGGCCGGGTGGCCGCCTCGCTCAACAGTCTATATGAACAATATGCGGGTGACAGCGTGGACAGCAAAGCGCGCCAGAAGGCGTTCGGCCGCTTTGCCATGACGCGTTTGACACCGATGATGACGCAGACGGGCTGGGAAGCGCGCGCGGGCGAAGCGTCCAGCGTGGCGACCCTGCGCGGACGCCTCATTTCCATCCTCGGCGACATGGGTGAGCCGGGCGTACTGCAAGAGGCGCGCCGCCGCTACGCAGCCAGCCTGCACGATCCCGCCGCCATGCCCGCAGCCCTGCGCAGCAGCATCCTGGGCGTGGTGGCGCAGCATGCCGATGCGGCCACCTGGGAACAGCTGCACGCCAAGGCACAGCAGGAAAAAACGCCGCTAGTGAAGAACCAGTTGTACGACTTGCTGGCCGCCAGCGATGATGCCGCTCTGGCACAACGGGCGCTAACGCTGGCGCTGACGGAAGAGCCGGGCGTGACCAACAGCGCAGCCATGATCTCGCGCGTTTCGCGCACGCATCCTGAGCTGGCATTCGACTTCGCGCTGGCGCACCTGGAACAAGTCTATGCGCGCATCGACGCCAGCTCGCGCAGCCGCTACGTCCCGCGCCTGGCCGCCGCTTCGGCGCAGCCGGACATGATCGCCAAGCTCGAAGCGTACGCGCAAGCGCACCTGCCGGCCGGTGCGCGCGGCGACGCCGACAGCTCCGTCGCTGGCATCAAGTACCGCATCAAACTGCGTGCCGAACGGCTGCCGGCCATCGATGCATGGCTGGCGAAGCAGGCGGGCTGAGTACAATTGCCGGCGCGACGGCGCCGGCAAGAAGAAAAAGCAGACAAAAAAAACCGGCTTCGCACAGTGCGGTAGCCGGTTGAAACGCTGTTTCAGAGCGCAGGGATAAACTGGGGAAGCATAAAAAGCGACAGCAAAAGCGGAAATCGTGCCGGTCATTGAGGTGTCCGGCAACCCTGGGCCCGGGGTTTCCGTGCGCCATGACTCCACTATGCCAGCCCTTGCCTGTAACAGGCTTAGAACTTCATTAAATCCCTGCACGATTGCTGCACGATTGCTGCTTTTCCCCTGCCACGCCCTGCGATCATTGCTGTAAAACAAGTTTCACGTATCTGGTGCCGATGCTTGAGCTCACCGGCTAAGCTGTTGAGTCATGCCTGCATCCTATCGCTCCCGGAGCGTAGTGATTTGCGCAACACATGCCGTATGCCAACAACAGCATCATAGCAGCGCTATATGACCGCCCTATGACCGTAATGGCGTTCAGTTAGTGTGTTAGTGATGCTATTTTTAGCCCAAGAACCAGGACAGGGGTCGGACCCTGAGGGTCCGACCCAATCCACCCAAGTTAAGCAACAGGCTGCCATCAAGCAACCTTGTAGGCCATGTATTTATGGGGCTTGTAGGCGTTGGTTTGCCGTGACCTTGATTGTCCTGGGCGATGTTGAAA
>NZ_JBNYXR010000029.1:0-9922 GCF_051380805.1 Janthinobacterium paucivorans | reverse complement strand
CCTGGAACTGCGCCACGCCGCTTCCCTCGGCTTAAAAACACGCCGCTTCCCAGCGGTGTGATGCCATCATCTTCTAATTCATTGCCGGGCTCAAGACGGCGCTGGCTTTACGCTTACCCCGCGAGGCCGGCATTTTACGCGACTGTCACTGCTGCGAACAATGTTGCAACATAGTTTCTGTGATAGAAAATGCAACGACCGATTTCTCCGAGGTATGATGGGGGTAGGCCAGATGATGCATAGATCGAAAAAGCGTTTCGACGTCTTCGAATGCGCCCACTCTAGCCCAATCTGCCCACCAGAGCGCACATCAGGGCGCAAAAGAACGAGTTCTCAATTCTGCGTCGAGTGAACTACCTATCGGTAGCGAAATTGGTGTGCTTACATTGCAGTAGCGCTCGCTATACCATTTGAGTAATCGGGACTGATTTAGAATTTCTATGTCATCAGATAGATGGTCAAGTACCTGCCTAGAAACTACTACCACGACCTTCGCTCTGGCTCGTGAAATCATGACATTAAATCGATTCAAGCTCAGCAAAAATTCCTCCTCCGTGGCGATAGCATCAGTGTCGCCCAACGCGAACGAAACTAGAATGATATTTCGTTGCTGCCCCTGAAATCTCTCGACAGTATCGACGGCATCTCTAATTAATAGTGGGCTGGAGGTTGGGAAAATTTTCGTCAACTCAGCAATAATCATCGCTTGTTGCGCGCGATGTGGAGTGACAATGCCAATACCTTCTTTCCAAAACACGTCTTCGTCGAATGCAGTAGCGGCGTCGGGATCAGTACTATGGTTGCCTTTCTCATTTATTAGTGCATTTGAGATATTTAATCGCGCACGCTCTGCAATTTTGGCGATGATTTGTACTTCGGTTGGATTAGCCTGTGCATGTTCGCCATCGTCATAAATAATTGTGCAACACGGTTCGTTTGGTACAAGGATCGCATCCCATACATCGTCAAAATTTTGACGCGACCGAATTTTCAAGTGAGGTGAGTGCGCACTCAAGCGTGGATATCCTGCTTTAGCGACAGCCTCGACGATCACGCTATTCGACCGATAGCTCGTAACCAGGCTGCACTCGGGCACTTCCTGGCGGTGCTTGAAGTAGGAATAGAGTGAGCCAAGTAGGTTTTCATATGCTTCGGGGGCTACAGATTGTCGAATCGGCGGGAGCTGTAGTGGGTCACCTGCGATGATTGCGCTGCCATTTTCAGCTAGGCAGTGCAGTGCTAACGCACCGTTTCCGAAATCAAGTTGTCCTGCTTCATCGAGCATGACGACATCGAATAATTCAGTTTGCAGCTTATCGTCAGCGAACTCTGATAGCGTGTAGATCTGCTGTGGAGGTCCGAAAACCAAAGTAGGCTGTGTCGAATTTCTCAGGTACTCGACTATTTCCAACGCATCTTGAGTGGGTTGATACGTTCGAGCATGTTTCAGTGTGACGTCACGGACGTGCGCGATTGCGGCCGGTTCCACACTTGACGAGTGCAACCGAATCACGTTTAAACCGTGAAGTGGTTGACCGGAAAGAAAAAACTTTGAAACCTTGCGTAATACCTCGTCTATTGCCGCGTAGGTCTGCGCGCAAACGAGCATTCGTATTTTTCTGGCGCCAGATGCAGTCCCCGAGAAAAGGGCGACAATTGCTGCTGCAAGCGTATGTGTTTTACCAGTACCAGGTGGCCCCCAGATTAAAGTCATTCGCTTAGAGTACGCATGCTGAACGGCAAGCAATTGCTCTGCATTGAGCTCCAACCTACTGATAATTACTTCAGGGAAGGAGCTGGGTGGGCGGTCAGGCAACGTCTCTTTCTCCAGTTCTTTTGCCTTCCACAATACTTCCGCTACCGCGTTGTCTGTATACCTTGTCGCAACGAAAGCGCCCCTGTTTCCGCCTAACGGAGGGGGGGAGCTCATTGTTGCACTTAAGGCGGCGGGAGAGATGCCGATTGCTTTTAAAGTCTTCTCCAGCTTGTCCAAAAAGTAGTCTTTATGAAGAGGGTCAATCATCAATGGCGAACTAAACGAAATGACGCCTTTGGTTTGTAGCCAGCTGATGAGAGGCCACCATGCCTGATCAAAATCTACAGCTATTGCGCGATTAGCGCGATCAATCGCCCGAACGGTAACGCGAAGGACTGTGTATAGCGGGATATTTTTCCAGCTGTTACGCGCCCACTTCGGTATCAATTGCTCAGGAGGTTCAGCGCAGAGCTTTTTTGTGAGATAGCCGAGCTTTTGATCTAGGAACCATAAGACATCAGGATCGCTTATCGCGAACAGGAAGTCCCCGGCCTTTGCCTTCACCTCGGAAGAATTCTTTGAAAGCGAGAAGACATATCTCCACTTCTCCGTGGTCAAGTTGAACTGAGTAAGGACTGTCTGGGCGTCGGCATACAGGCCATCGAGGAGAGCACTCGCAAAGGTGGCTTCGCGTTCGACGGCTCGTAAGGAGCGGATCCTCAGGCTCTCTTGAGCGGATAAGGCGTCATTGTACTGCGCGAAGGCGTAGACCAACTGAGAGTCAGCCGCCATATTTTCACGCGCGGTCGGCGCTTTTATACTGCTTATCTTTGGAGGGTTTGCCACCAATGAGTCTCTTAGATCCAATGTGAAACGGGTGACAATGTGTTCCAACGCCCGAAGCTTGACGCGAAGTACGTGGTCCCATTTTGCGCTAATACTCGCAATATGTTTTGCTCGCGTTGCTGGATGCCAGAATTCATGAATGCGCTCAATCGGTACTTGGCTTGTGAGAGGATCTTCGTAAAACTCGTCGATGGCAAACATTGAGTTCGCGTCCGTCACAAAGGAAAGGTGGTAATGCCGTGCCACTGAAAGCAGTGTATACACATGAGGTATCGGCGCGGCCAGCGATGAACGAACCACGTCATTTACAATAGCGACCACTGATCCTTTGTGCAAAAGGTCTGCGTTGGCGATGAGCTGATTTGGTGGAAACAGCCACGCCAATTTCTTCAAGTCCTTGCTGAATAATAAGGTATCGAGATGACGGCCGATCAATCGGGTTAGGTGGTCAAAGGTCACTGAATCCCAAACGTAGATCTGTAGGCCCACGTCACCCAAAGTCTTTTTTATTCCAGTTATAGCGTCAGCGATAGCAGTCAAAAACTGAATGAAGACATCTCGCTCAGTATTGATCGAACGGTCATTCACCATGAACCGTTCAACCTTGCGTTGCTGTTTGTTTTCGAAGTTTGCATCGACTTCCCACCAAGTCGCGGTCAATGCGAACGCGACTGAAATAGCGCTTGATGGGTCGAACTCGGCAACTAGGAAAATTCGAGCCTTCGGCCAAGCAGGAAGTACTGCGGAAGTTGCCGAAGCGTTTGCGATTCCGCTCATCCCGCAAGCAAGCGAACTAGCCCTGCCCTTTACTATCCCACGATGAGCACGTAGTTGTGGATGACTCTCGAAGGCAGGGTGTCCATCGGCGGACTTGCCTAAATGGCTCACTTGAGCGATGTCGTTTGCTCTCAGCTTCCGATAGGCCCCCCTGGGCACGAACGCTACCCTACTTAAATGATCGACACTTTTGGCTTTTGGGATACAAAGTCCAGGATCTGGTTCCTTCGCGGCCCCCCAATGCATACCGAGGTAATCGCAATTGCGACATCTCGCTGTCACATCCCACGGTAAGGCATCCCACGAAGTGGATGAGTCCAGTATATGAGGTAGCGTCTGTTCCAGAATATTTCTTAGGCGCGGAGTGAAGACGTCAGCTGGAGCAATTTCGATTTCAGCCTCCAGTCCATCCAGCAGCTCTTGTATCGACGCCACTCTACCGGCTCGCCTAGCTTGGTCCTCAGCTTTGAGTAAGGGCGATGCTTCATAAGAGCCTGGCCAAACTGAAGGGTCCGCGCGGACAAAGTATTTTGCCGATAAACCTGTTTCAATCAACCAGCCAGCGAGGCCGATCGAATAAAGTACAGTCTCCGCGAAGTAAGCCGCCGAGGGCTCAGAAGTAAGTTTGATGTCCAGTACTCGAAGCCCGATTCGCGAGTCTCCTGGGGGACGCGGAATAATTTCGCCAGTAACGCAGATTTCATCAACATCCGTTTCATGCGAACCGACGTAAATCAAGTCTGGGCGTAAGCGTGCAAAGCGTAATTTATGCTTACCTCTCTCAAGGGCATCTAACCCGAACTGAGCTTTGAAGGCCGGAGCGAAAGCAAACTGCGATTCAACGAGGAAGGAGTGGGTTGGGGCTGAGGTAAGCACACCCAACAAGTCTTGATGGTCGATGTTCCATGGTTGCTTTGCAGTGGGTGCTGGCTTCCAGATAATTTTACTCTTGCCAAAAGCGCGTTGAAGATCTTGCACCTTCTCGAACTGCCACTCGTCGCCCGCCCTTGCTACTTGATCAAAACCTGGGCGCGTTGGCTGCCTGGCAGGCATCCCGAGCGCGATTCTTTTTGCAGAGTCTTTCGTATCATGGTTAAACAGGTCAAGTGCAAATCGTCTTTCGCAATCTGACTTGATATACAACGATAACGTTCGTTTACTCAACTTCGGCATAAATGTCTGGACCTGATGAAAATTGTTCTCTACAATAAGAACGATGGGGAAAATCCCTCTAAAACTTTACCACGCCGCAGTTGCATAATGTGAATAATATGACCAAAAAAAATCAAAAACCTCTTCAACGTGTGACTGGCGACAATTGGATTAATCGCGTTATTCAAGGCGACTGTGCGAGGTCATTGAAGCGGTTGCCTGCGGAGTCTATAGATCTCATCGTGACTTCACCGCCATATGCTGATCAGAGGAAGCAGTCATATTCTAGTGTTCACCCTGACTCATATGTGGATTGGTTCCTACCCATCGGTGCTGAGCTCAAACGAGTGCTTAAACCGGGGGGGTCGTTTGTCCTCAATATCAAGGAGCGCGTCGTTAGCGGCGAACGCCACACTTACGTGTTGGAGCTGATCATTGCCCTACGAAAGCAAGGGTGGCTGTGGACCGATGAATATATTTGGTCTAAGGAAAACTGCTTTCCCGGCAAATGGCCGAACAGATTTCGTGATGCCTGGGAGCGTTGTTTGCACTTTACCAAGCAGAAAAATTTTGAGATGTACCAGGATTCGGTGATGGTACCGATGGGGGCATGGAAAGAAGAGCGGTTCCGTACCATTAAATCTCCAGACCTAACCAGAAATCCCTCTGGGGCAGGAAATACACTCACGCGTCAGGTAGCGAACTGGAAGGACCGGGACTTAGCATACCCAACCAATGTACTATCACTTCCAACTGAATGCACAAACACTGGTCACTCCGCAGCCTACCCCGTCGGCCTACCATCGTGGTTCATAAAGCTGTTCACTGCGCCTGGCGACACGGTGCTTGATCCGTTCATGGGATCCGGAACAACGGGGGTCGCAGCAAAGCGGCTTGATCGACAGTTCGTTGGAGTCGAGCTCGAGCCCGAGTTCGCACAACTTGCTGCTGCAAGAATTGCCAATGACAAAGGTAGTGATGTGCACGAGCGCCGCCGTCGGAAGAACCTTGCGGCTAAAAATGGGCCAGTTTTGGCTTCCCCTCCCAACGCGGGGAAAGCGGCCTAAAGTCTAACGCGAATCCAAGATATCATTAAGTCTCTCGGAAATAAGGCGCGCTAAGGAGCGACTTTTTTCCATTGAAATTACGGGCACACCCGCTGTATTTTTTCTACCGCCACCTCCAAATTCTTTACAGAGAAGACCTAGGTCCACAGCATCACATCGATTCCACGGATTTTCTCCCACACTAACGATGAAATTTGACTCTGTGCGGTAAATTCCAATCCCATAGTGAATATGAGGGAAACGTTCGTAGACGATATACCGGTGATAGGGCACATCGAAAGAAGATTGGTCAAGTATTCCAACGCCATTATGGAACCGGGATTCCCTCCAAAATATTTCACGCATTTTTACCTCGCGCTCTACCAACCTAGAATTTATTTCTCGAATGGCCTTAATTGCGAGAACATCCTTTATGGATTTTCTTGATATAGCTTTAATTATTTCGCCCAATATAGAATCATCATTTATTTCTGCAATCAGACGCGACAACATCAAATGAGGATTGGAAATATCGTTTGCCTCTGCTGGAGTAGAGTACTGTGCGCTGTCTATAATATTTGACCATTTAATATAGTCGACCCAATTTTCGCCAAGCGAAAACCATGGAAGTTTTTCGATAATATAAGGGCACGACGGAGCACTTTGGTCGAGTACGCGATACTGATCGGGTTGGAAATTGCTTTTTTGCGATTCATCTAGAAATGAAGTGGCATGATGATCGACCCAAAGCTTTGCCGTTGGATGAAAAAGAAAATCGACGATCCCGGGAGATTCTCCTAGATTCTTCGAAAGCCAATTTAAGCTAGGGCTGTATTGCACTGCATGTAGTTGCGGTGGCACAGAAAGATTTTCAAAAACCATAGCAGCCGCAACTACGCCGTCGTAGTCTTTATGAAAATAGAGATTTTTAATCGAGAGGTCCAGCATGTAATTAACCAGCTTTCAAGATTTCAGTCAAAGCTTCTTCATTAAGTATAGTCGCGCTTTCTAATAAACCATCCAGATCACCTTTAAAAAAACGTTGAACCACGCTACCAGATTTTTCAAATAATAATCCAGGAGTATGTTCAGTGGCTTTTCCCGGTATTAATCTATATGGCACAAACAACACATCTTCATCAATGCGGTAGGCACTATATTTAAAATAGTGTGAAGTAACTGCAATTGTCAAATTTTCAGGAGATTTTAGTCGTTTCTGAATTCCCAGCATGAGTGAGAGCGTCGCGATCACTTTGGCGGTGCGATCACCAGCTTTGCTAGCGAAATCAATCTCGTACTGCGCCATTGTATGCTTGTCTCTAGGATCGGCCAGCACTACGCTAACCTTCCCTCCATTGTCCAGAAAATCCTTTATGTGGTCATGATTCGGTTGCTCAAACAACGCTCGCACTGAAATTCCAAAGATATCAAGTTTCTTTTTATTAAAAAGCAATTTATTCCATGCAATATGATCTCCCCACCAGTGGACACCATCAAGGTGCACTTTATCCGGCGTATCGAGATTAAGGCCGGAGGGTGTAAATTTTTTCCCTAGCAGGCGATCGTCAAAATGAAACCTGTCAAGAACACCGAAGTGGTCTACACGAAAGTTGTTTACTTTTGCCAACCAACGCCGTGGCCATGTTCTGACGATGAGATCGCCTTGTTGGTCGACTACTAGCGAGCCAAAATTGTATCCATGACTATCTTTCCCCGAGGTGGCGTCCCTAGGATCCTGATGTGCCGCAGCCGCGATTACTCTAACATGATTGTTAGGCAGGCCCGCACTCGATACCGATTTAACATCGGGATTATGTACGTGACCATACAAATGAACAGTTTGATCTTGCATTAGCCTGTGCTGCGCCGATTGTTCATTCTTTATCCATAGCTCATTAAGCGGATGATGTGTCAAAACTAGACGTACTTTGGCGTGTGTACTTGAGAGAAAATGTAACTGTTCCCCTGTAAGAACTAAGTTTCCTTTATCGTTGTCGTCACCACTTGTAAGCGCCGTGTTGACACCCATGATTGCAATATTTCCAAAGTCTGGAATTGATATTTTTTCTTCCCAATATTCAAAATTTCTTTTATGCAAAGTGTCAGAAAATTTTTGATAATTACTAAATCTTTCATATAATTTCTTACGGTTTTCCCCACTTTTTATATAAGAATCTATTTTCGTTCCCGGCGCTCGAATCTCATCAATAATTTCCTTATTTATGGTTCTTTGAACATCGTGATTTCCAGGCGTCATGAAAATCATGGATCTGGGTAGTCCTAATGTATTGGCGATTCCGTCAATAAAATTTTCGGCTTGCTTGTATTCGTCAAGTTCTAGTGAATCTCCCGAAAATCCTATGTCCCCGGTAATAAAGACAGCGTCTGGCTTAGGCAGTTCCGGCCAATTTTCCAAAGCCATTTCTACGTCACTGTGCAGGGCAGTCAACACTGACTTTTGGTCCCACTTATAGGTGTCATCTCCATGACCAAAGTGAAGATCTGAGATGTGTAGCCACGAAAAAATGTTGCGCTGCGCGATTGACATGAGTGCCTCTGACAAATTGGGGGGGGGGATCGCTTACCAGTATCGGGAACGCTAGAATGTGAGGTAAGAGCCCAATCATCTTTCTCATAGTAAATTTTGTCAAGTGGTCAATGGGTTAATCCATCAGGTGTTATTCATTTAATTCCAATTTTTACATCGATCATCGCAATCACTCCACCTGTTTGTGGTGGTCAAGTAATTTCGGACACAACGATAGGTTCGCGTGCTGCCATTTTCCGTTCATAGACGGTGGGCGGCAGATTGCCCAATGCTGAATTGATGCGCTTGCAGTTGTAGAAGCCGACGATGTAATCGGTAATGTCGGCCTTTGCTTCGGCATGGTTGGCATATTGACGTTGCCACACGCGCTCCATTTTCAAGTTGAGGAAGAAGCGCTCGGCCACGGCATTATCCCAGCAGTTTCCCTTACGGCTCATGCTGCAAACGAAGCCATGCCGGGCCAGCATATCCTGGTAGAGCGCGCTGGCATATTGGCTGCCGCGATCCGAATGGACGATCAATCCTGGGGCTGGCTGCCGCTGTCCGATCGCCATGCTCAAGGCATCGCAGACCAGCTGGGCCGGCATGCTCGGCGCCATGGCCCAACCGACCACTTTGCGCGCGTACAGGTCCAGCACAGTGGCAAGGTAAAGCCATCCAGCACCGGTCCGAATGTAGGTGATGTCACTAACGTAAGCGAGATTCGGCGCGGCTGGATCAAACTGCCGATTCAGCACATTGGCAGCGACCGGCAAACCGTGTTTGCTGTCCGTCGTATGCACGAATTTCCGCTTCCAGACTGGCTTCAAAGTCGCCTGGCGCATCAGGCGGCGCACCTTATAGCGTCCGATGCGCAAACCTGCGTTAGCTAGGGCAGTGACCAGCCGGCGGCTTCCATAGCACTGATGGCTTGCCATGAACGCCGCCTTCAAGTGAATGCTCGCCTTGCATACCACCGGCGTGGCAGAGCGACGCTGTGCCTCGTAAAAGCTGGATCGGCTCACGGCCAAGACCTCGCAGCTTTGTTGCACCGGAATGGCCTCCTTTTGCAGCTGTCGGATGACCGTATAGATCATTTCATTTCGCGGGCAAAGAAGGCCGATGCCTTTTTTAAGATGGTGACATCCTGCCGGAGTTGCAGATTTTCCAGCTCCAATTGCCGGATTCTCTGCTGCTCAGCCGTGAGCGGTTTGCCGATGCCGGGCTGGCCGTTCTGCTCGGCGCTGTACTGTGTCAGCCAGCGCCGGATCGCGGTTGGGCCGATGCTCATGGTTTCGCTGACGTTTTGGACACTTTGACCTTGTTCCCGCACCATGCGCACCACTTCCAGCTTCAGGCTGGTATCGAATACTCTGCGTTTTTTTGTTGTCATGTAAAACTCCTCAGGTGGTGCATTTTCCACCTATCGAGGTGTCCGGGCAAATTAGACCACTACAGTTAGGCATTAAAGTAGCTGCCATTGGTAGGCGGCATATTTTCTTTTCGTGTTATTTGATCGCTTTTCCATGAAATGGCCAACGGTAACTATCTTGCTCGGCCATACAGGAACCGTTAAGCACGAAGTACGAATAAACAGGTGTGAAGTTAGCTAACCGAAGGTTAGCTAACTGTTTAGTTTCGTGCGATCATATTCCTCGTCGCAGCATGGCCCTGTTCCGAGCCAAAGCTGTGCTTGACGAGTTGATCGGCGGTTTGCCACCGAGATCGTCCCACCGGTTACAGCACATCGCATAAACTTCAGTCCATGAGCTCACGCATTCATCCCCAAGCCCGCACCACCCCGAAGATCCGGCAGGA
>NZ_JBNYXR010000028.1:0-11443 GCF_051380805.1 Janthinobacterium paucivorans | reverse complement strand
GGTTGAATTATTGTGTCCATAATCGAGTTTGTGGACACAATCGATTTGTGTCTCAACCTCAAATCATGCTGGCAGGAGTAGTCGAGGTAAAGACGGCGCTGGCTTTACGCTTACCTTTGAGCATGTTGCTATGTGATCCAATTTGCTGTCGCGACTAGCCGACAACAAGTTGATTTTTTTCTGTCGCTCGACGGCAAGTTGATCTTTGTCGACATTTCGCCGAAGCGACAGCAAGTTGATCCTTTAAGACTCACAGAGAAAGACCCAAGAGCGAGTTACGCTAACTATCACGATGAACACTCACTCCGTGATGATCATGATGAGGACTCATTCCGTGACGATAACGATGATGATGATGCGTAGCGCAAATAGCGTCGAACGGTGTTGCGTGAGATCCCGAGTCGGAGGTCAATCTCTCGTATGGGAATCTGGTCACGAAGGTGCTAGAGTCGAATTATGCCTAGCAATGCCACGTCGATCACTCCGATCCTCTGCCAACAAGACAGGTGGGGTGCCCGATCAGGGCGTGAAGCGGCGCGTCGAGACGTCGCTGGGTGATTCTGACACTCCCCTGGAACCTGCGGCCGAAGCGATATTGAAATTCCTGCGTACGGTCTTCTAAACTAATTAGGAATGAACGGCCGAAGAATTGGGCCTGCGCGCACCGTTCTTCGGCCTTCACGTGGGCTAGCAAAGCGGTGTCGCAACCCAAGCAATTGCAGATGCTTGTAAAGCGTTCGGAGCAGTCGAAAATGTGTCGACATGCCTTGGAAGTTCTATCCACATCCTGGTTCAGGCGATTGAATAACACAATGCGTTGGTGAGAATGTACGCATTTTAGAGCAGAACTGTCTGCTACTCTTGCACACTGTACAGGACTGCAGAGAGCTCGACCGATGCAATAGCCAGGCGATTGGCATTCTTCAACGAACTGCGGTGTCACTAAATTCAAATACCGAAAAGATAGCAGCTACTGATGTTGACATTGACCGATGAAATTCGCGACTACATCTCTCGTACGCACGCCTATGCGTGGGCTTTGGCGCAAGCTGATGGTAAGAAACCTGACGAGCCGGCTTTAGTACACGCTTTCTTGGCTGACTCAATGTGGCCCGTGCTGCAAAGTATCCTAAGAGCGAGAGCCGCTCCTGGTTCAGACATTATCGTCAGAGGCATCTTCACTCATCAGACTCCAACCGTGAGGGAGATAGGCGCAAAACGAGGGTGCGAGCTCGCTGATTTGATGCTGGTTCGTATGCATGTGCCAGCCGGTTCGCTGGATCCAGCATACGGAAAAGCACTGCTACTGCAGGCGAAGCATAAAGCGGGGCCATTTACCGAGCCGCTCACAGATGAGGGCGATTCAACACAGCTGAAGCTCTATCAGGAGTGGGAACCTTTTGAAGGAGTGAAGCGGCTCTCTGCATCGCCACCGGGGGCTGGGGCTGGTACTGCTTGGAACTTCAGGGATAAGGATTCTCCACCGGCTTGGCCGACGACAGCACAATATCTCACTGTACTGCAAGGTCAGCCATTTGAGCTCAGTGACACAACCCAACCAGCAACATGCGCGGTAAATGCCACTCTCTCGCATTCTCAGATATCGTCGAACAAGTGGCCGGGAAATAGTGTTTGGGCAAATGGGCCAGTGCCCATTAAGGCTGATGTTGAGCGTGGCGCTGATTGCCCTAACGATTTTGCCCAGACCCTGGTGGACTTTGTCAAAGGTCAGTGCGGACGACCGTTCGACAATCGACCAGTGCCTGGCTCGTCCCATTGGTCATTGTTTGTGGCGGAAATGCTGAGATTTGCAGGCTTGCCAGACTACACTTTTGGTTCGAAAAAACTGACGAGAACGCAGGTGGTTAATGCGTTTTGTTCAATTTTACCGATGATTGCAGAACAGCAGACGAGGGACCTTTTAGCGACCGGCATTCCCAATTTTAGTTTCACCAACAGCGGAATCAGCGCAGTTTGGCAAAATAGTTCCTCTGGCGGTATGGCCGGAGGCCCTAGGGAAGCTGGTGAACCGGGATTAGCCGTGCCTCAAGGTATTCCGATACTCTTGGTGCTGTCATATGGTGACGAACCCAAGTTTGATTGATTGGGAGTAACGTTACTTTTCTTAGGGAGGCACTGATTTATTCATCTGGTACCGTTCCCTACGGCTGTCCGACCTGAGACAATATCTGTATCGCCACCGTCCGCCATCGACCATGCAAAAGAGCTTCTCCGACCTCGAATACGCCGCCAAGAAGAAACTAACGCGGCGCGACCGCTTCCTGGCCGAAATCGACAGCGTGACGCCGTGGGGTAAGCTGCACAAGCTGATCGAGCCGTTCTATCCGAAGGTCGAGGGTGCTGGCCGGCCACCGATTGGATTGGCGCGCATGCTGCGCATGTATGTGGCCCAGCAATGCTTTGGATTGTCTGACGAAGGCATCGAAGACGCAATCTACGACAGCCAATCGATTCGCGCCTTTGTCGGCATTGATCTGGGCCGCGAGTCGGCGCCGGACGCGACGACCTTGCTGAAATTCCGCCACCTGCTGGAAGCCAACGCGCTGACGCGCCAGATTTTCGACACTATTAACGGGCACTTGGCCGAGAAGGGTCTGATGATGCGCGAAGGCACCATCGTCGACGCCACGCTGATCGCCGCGCCGCCGTCCACCAAAAACAAGGAAGGCAAGCGTGATCCGGAGATGCACCAGTCGAAAAAGGGCAATGACTGGCACTTTGGCATGAAGGCCCACGTCGGCGTGGACGCGCGTCTGGCCTGGTGCATACCGTCATCGGCACGGCCGGCAATGTTGCCGACGTGACGCAGGCGCACGCGCTGCTGCACGGCGACGAGAGCGCCGCGCTAGGCGACGCCGGCTACCAGGGCGTGGAAAAACGACCCGAAAACATCGGCAAGTCGGTGACATGGCACGTGGCCATGAAGCGCTCCAAACGCAAGGCGCTGCCCAACAATAAACTGGGGCGCCTGACGGAAAAGCTCGAGCATCTGAAGGCCAGCGTGCGGGCGAAAGTCGAGCATCCGTTTCATGTCATCAAGAACCTGTTCCGTCATCGTAAGACGCGCTATCGCGGCTTGACCAAGAACACTGCACAGCTTTTTACCTTGTTCGCCTTTGCCAATCTGGTGCTGGCTGGACGGCGCTTTACGATCACCGAATCCCGTAGTCCGTCTTGATTGCAGAAAGACGCGCAGCATCACGTTAAATTGAACGAAAAACGGGCTTGAACGGCTCGCCGGTCGGGCATTTGGCGCGCCAGCCTCGTCAGAAAACCGAATTGATCAGCGCTTCCCTAGCATTCACAGCCTGACCTGTTAACTCTCCTCAATCACTTACGCTACCAGGTAATTGGTATCGCGCTTATCCCGTTCCTGCCGATGAACTGAGATGGCGCACCAGTCTTGCTCTGCCCCTGTCGATTGATGCGAACGGTTGAAGTCATCAGCACGCACGCCTTAATCGCCCGGGTGATGCCAACATAATGTAAGTTTAGGCATTGCGTTTCGTTCTCAAAAATGACATGACCAAACGTTCCTGGAGGATAGAGGCGTGTTGGAATGACATGATCATAAAGATCGGCATGGAAGACAAGGTCGAATTCCAGCCCTTTGGCTTTGTGCAGCGTCATGATCTGAACAGCATCGCGGCTTGGACAGTGAAACCAGCGAAGCTTGCTTGCATCATCGCACACGGATTTAAGCTCAGCTTCCCCGATAGACGAGACCGTTTGGCCAGTAATGAGAGAGGTCGCATCAAGCACGGACGCAACTAGGTCTGTGGCTGCGCACGTCCGACACCGCAAAAGTACTCGCCGGAGTTCGCGTCGCTCTACTCGACTCAGCTTAAGTCGCCCAACCCGCTCAATCAGCGGCTCTACGGTTAACTGCGAGTCATAGCGCAACCTCAGCAGATCCGTGAAATGACTTGATTCGGTCGACGGTGTCGTCTCGAAAGGACTATCCTCGACTAAATAGTAGTTAACCTTCAGGTGATCCGCAATCAACCGGGCAGAATGCTGATGCCGGCAAAAGATGGCGACTCTGCTTGCCAAGTCCACTCCGAAGTGGTTCATCAGATGAGGAATTGCGGTTGTCAACCAAGTGCCAATCGCACGCTGATCGCCACTGCTTGTTTTCAAGAACACCCTAAAGTCGTTCGTTGGATTGACAGCGTGATTCGGATTGAGTAGGCGCTGTGCGTAGTCGTTGACGGACGGATGGCTGCGGAAATTAGTTGTGATTGCAAACTGCGCAAAGCCGCTGCCTGGCACGGTAAGCTGTAAAAGATATCTCGTATCCTTGTGTGCGAAAGCATAAATAGACTGATCACCGTCACCCACCGCAACGGCGCTTAGGCCTAATGTCCTGAGATTCAGGAAGAGTTCGTGTTGGAAATATCCGCTGTCCTGATATTCGTCGATAAACACGGCCCGATATCGCGCCACAAGGTATTTTCGACAGGCGAGAGACTCAATGAATACGTGGCTAGCGAGCATGCCTACAGCTTCTAGCGGGACATAACCCTGTGCTAGCGCTCCCTGCAAGAACGGTAGGAAATCGGCTATGTCTGCAACAGTCGCTTGTTGTATCGGTTTTATCGGCAGACTGCTCGTCAATTGAACCGGCAGCTCGCTAAGCTTGGCCGTCTTAACTTGAGTGGCAACCAGCATCAACTGCCGCGCAAAAGGAAAAACGATTTCGCGAAGGCAAAATTCATCGATCGTGCCGAAGAACGAATTTTTGACGTCGAAAGCACTTTCTTTGCATCGGCGCTCTAACTCGTCGCTCGCTTTGTTCGTGAAGGAAATGGCGATGATGCCTTGATGGGGATGCAGTCCCGGTATCAAGTTCCGGATTTTTCGTGACAGGACGCTAGTTTTTCCACTGCCGGGACTGGCAACGATCACCATGTTGCTCAGACATTGAATGGCTTGATCCTGCTGCACACTGGGGACAAAGTTAACCATAATCAAGCTTTAGCTGCAGCGTTTATAGAATACAGCAACGGCTTTAACAGATGCCCATCGAGCGGTGCTTTCAGCGCAGGTCCGCAGTGCTCAATAAATTGCTGCATGCGGATGGCTTTTTTCCCTTGTAAGTAGGCGATAGCCTCAAGCACTGTATAGCCTTTGAATTCATTGAGCAACGCTTGAAGTTCGATAGCAATGTCATGCTCCAGATCAATCTGCGAAAGAAATATCCCCTTAGAGCCGACATCTGTACTCACCTTTTGCCAAGTTCCATCAACAAGCGAGGCTTTTTGATCGTATGGTAATGGGCGATGCAGCTCCAAAGGCAGGCCTGCCAGTGATAGGGCACGGTTGATGCCTGCGACTTGGCGCCATGTTTCTTGTGCCCCCTGCTGACCGATCAGAATGTCGGAGACGTCGTTATCAGTTCGCATAGACCAGGGAATTTCCAGCGCGTCCAGTACCCGGCAGTAAACCTTGAATGACACGCCATCGACAGACAACAGCGATACGTTGCATTGGTCGAGATCGAAACTATGAGCGCGGGCTAGTGCAGCGTAGAACAACATTTCCGACGGCCCCTCAACTAGCATAACCGCAGAAGCGAAAAACGCTTCCGCTGGCAGGATACTCATCCTGTAGCTAAGCCCTGTCCAAGTACTGTCGATGCAATGGGAACACCCTTGGCTCGCCGCACGAGTAGCTCCGTTGTTGCGCAGTAAGCGGACGACCGAGTCGGGGCGATAACTAGCTGCGATCTGTGGGGAATGTGAGGTAACAATAGTCTGGCCTGGCAGCTCGCTTATAAGATAGCTTGCGAGTTTACGCTGCTGATGGGGATGTAAGTGTGCCTCCGGCTCTTCGATGCAATAGATTACCACCTCGCTATCCTGATCATATTCCAGCACGCTCTTAACCTTCCACAAGGCTAAAAGAATCTGGTTGTTTCGGCCGTCGCCACCTAGCATCACTGGCGAACCATTGCTGCTTGCTCCCAGCTCCAACTGTTCGATGAATTGCTGCATATCGATCGAACCGGTGTCCAGCGATACGTTGTACCCAGCATGATGGTGGGATAGGGCCTTCAGTTCCTTATTGAGGTCATTGGTTGCTTCAGCGACATAGTGTAATTTCTTCACTCCAACGTTTATAGACTCCAAGAGCTGACTAAGCGCATGCAATTGCTTTGCATCCGCATCCACCTGCGACTCGTCGCGACACTCTTGGGCAAGACGCAACAGGTGCCGCTTTTCCGAGCGGATATATCGCAACAGGTCACGTTGGGAGTGGATATACTTCAGATGAAGGTACTTCAAATAGTAGCGACTTGGAATCTCCTCCAAAACCGTGACGTCATGACCAGCGTTGATTGTGTAGCTGAGGTCCGCGCGATTGGCGTGGAACTCAAGAAAAAAGTGACCGGTGGCACTAACGAAGCCTTTAAGCTGGGAAAGCACAGCGTCCTGAGTCACTTCGGAGAATGCAATACGTATCGAAAAGGTGTCTGCCTGCGTGCCATCATTAGCGCAATAGAAATCGCGTTTCGACGGCTCGATATCCGCATCCGACAAGCTCTTGTCCAACAGGAGTCTCAGCGCATGGATCATGTTCGTTTTTCCGACATCGTTGCTCCCAATCACCAAGCTATTTTTGGCAAAATTGATGTGGGCATCAGAGAAGTTTCGGTATTGTTTCAGTTCGACGTAGTCAATTTTCATGAGTAAAGCAAGGGAAAAGGAGGAGGAGGCATGCCGTATTAAGTTGGAAGCCCAGATAGCGATAGGTATCCTGAATTTCCTTTTAGTTTCAAGTCATAGGCCTTGGCTAATGAATCGTTTCTGGTAGAACGTCGACCTCACTTGGAATGACCGCTTTTGGCGGAACTCGGGCCGTTGGCCAAGAGGATAGCATCTTGCTCATCTGGAAAATACGCGAAATCTCACATGATCACAATGTGACATATTTCAATGTGATGGAATGTTTGATTTGAACAGGGTATTGAAGGACCTCGATTTACCCTGACAGCTTCGCAGACTCAAGCTTGGACGCAGATAAATAATAGGAAAAGAGCCAGCCGATGAGCCGGTTTTTTTCATTTCGTACTTTTTAGGGGCGCTGTCTGCGGCCGACGGTAAGCGTAAAGCCAGCGCCGTCTTGAACCCGGTAATGAATTAGAAGATGATGGCCTCACACCATTGGGAGGCGGCGTGTTGTTAAGCAGAGGGGAGCTGCGCGGCGCAGTTCCAGTGCAGGAAGGCGTCAACCCGGTTGACCGGATGGTCGGCGATGTTGGTCAACACATGGTGCAGCCAGGCTTCGGGGTCGACACCATTGAGCTTGGCGGTGCCGATCAGCGAGTAGATCGCCACAGCCCGTTCGCCACCACTGTCCGCGCCGGCGAACAGGTAATTACGCCGTCCCAAATTCAATCATGGCATCGTGCGATGCTAAAGGGTAGACGGCGGTGGGACGACGCTTACGATTAAACTGCGCGCAGATCGGGGTGAGAACAAATTTAGTGATTTTCGTATCTTCGCGACAAAGCTGAGAAACCGCACGACATCTAGTTGTACCTTTTCGGACGATTTCGCAAACGTACCATGATGATGTCGCAAAACACCCCAGAATGATGTCGGCGTACTGCTAGAACACTTGAAATACCAGATAAAGCATCCCACTCCCCACCGGCTATTTTACATAATATAAATACAACGTCATTCATGGCTAAAAAATAATCTGTTGCTACCGGGGGAGCGCAAGTCTCCGGGCCGTTTTAGCGTGTGGCAACAGTGTGAGAAAACCCTGAACAACATCCATCCAGCGGGCGCGCACTTCCGGTGTATTTGCACGTTCGGCGTTCGCTTGGGCAATCACGACCAGCGGGTGTACGTCCAAAATTTGCGCGACGGTCAACGCCACATCATCCCCGAAAACACCCTTGCCAAGCTGGAGCTTACTGACGGCGCTACGGGTGATACCGAGGCGAGTAGCCAGGGCGTAATCGGACTCAATGCCAAGGCGCACCTTCACGGCGCGCAGATATTCCAAAGTGTTCAAAGTAGCTCTCCTCAGGGCTAGCCCGCAGTACAGCGGGGATACGTCAAGGATAGTTGACTGTCGCCGATAGTGCAATGGCGACACCTCGACACGTAATCTATCGTTGACACGTATCAGTTCGTTGACGTATTCTGCGTCTTGTCGGGCGGAATTTCCGTCCCTCCTCAGGCATTCCGGCACTGTCCGGGCCGCCCGACACTATCGCCTGAGGAACGAAACCAGCCTGAGGAGGCCGCATGTCAGTTACACAAAATTACAAAACAGTCACGTTTTCCTTTGGTCAAGCGTTCGCCGCACGCATTGCGCTTGAGGATCGGGTAGAGGAGTTGAAATCGCGGTGCGAGCATTCGGCACATTGGACGGCTGTTTGGCGCGCGAGGAGCGCTGAAATGCTGGCAGATGCCATTTCCGCACTGGAAGCCCTGAATGCGGCGATGCCGGCATGAGAACGGCCGACGACAGCAAGACCATAGATATGTTTCCGCCAGCGGCGCGCGTAGTGCGCCATTTAACCCGCGAAGATCGCGATGAGCAGAAAAAATTACGTGAGGAGCGTGAGACCGCAAAGCATGAGTCGCGGTGCTGGGTAGTCGTCCAGAATCCCGGAACGGAGGATGAAGACGTTTGGGACCACGCAAGGTTCGGCACATTCCATGAGGCTTTGCGGTCAGCTAGTGCCTGCCACGTCAAATTCGATGTGATGTTCCGCCTGCCTGATGGCAGTCTCACGACGGAGTTTTGAGTATGCGCCAAGCCGACCAGCCGGAACTGCCCGGCATCAAACCGCCAATGGTGACGAAAAAGCGGGGGCGTCCGGCCATCCATGCCGACCCTTCCGCCCGCCAGCGCGCCTACATGGCGCGTAATGGAATTGTGCCCATGACTGTCCAGTTACCGGAAGCGCTTCACGCTGAGTTCATGACCTGGCTCACATCGAAGGGCAAAAAGCAAAGCACCGTCATCGCGCACCTGATTCGCACACAACTGCTGAGGAAACGTTAATCATGGCAAATAGCGATTTGATTAGCCGGGCCTTCGTCTTCGTGGCGATGACGCAAGTGTTAGAACAAGACCCGTTGATGATGAAGTTACTTTGTGCGCGATGCCAAGCCAAAGCCCCCTGCAAAGCTGATAAGGGGAATGAGCAGCTTCTCAGCCACGTCGAAGTTGCCAGTGTAGGCAGCATAGCCAGCAGTGCCGACGAAACCGACGCAAATAATGCTCGTCAGTATGACCAAACGGCGATGCATCACATTCGCGGCCTCGGTATTTGCCTTGTTCGTTTCTTGCGATTGGGCAAGCAATCCAGACAACATACTGGGAAGAACTGAGATGATTCTTTCAACATTTTCAGGACTTTCCCAGCCACTTGGGCCGGTTTTTTTGATGTGGATTTCTTCGTCCATATTTACCCTTGGCAAAAAAGCATCCAGTGTAGCAGGTGTTGCCATATGAAAACTGCCTTCGCTACTGCGCAAAAAAACAGCCGGAAAGAGGCCCGCATAACGATATGGCTGCTGTTGCCGCATCCGGTGCGCCGCCTCGTGCTGGCCTTCGCTGATATGCCAGACGCCCGCGCCAATGACGAATTGACGGCCTTCACCCGAATCGAGCGCGCCCGCATCACTGCTGCGTTGCGCTCGATGATGACGCACCTTTCCGTGGCTGAGTCGTGCATGAACGACAGCGACGTGACGACGCGCACCACAACGGTACTGCACTGATGCCGACCATCCAGCAAGAAAACGGTATCCGTAGCGTAAAGGGCTTGCCCCTGCGCTGGGGTATTCCTGCCTACCGCGAATTGAATGCGGCGCAAGCTGGCGCAATGGGCGTCATGCCTGAGGGTTACAAGCGCCTGTCGGCCATGCTGGACGAGGTAACGGCCTGCCCGCTGCCGTTGGATAGCACCGAAGCCCAGCTATGCATGCTGGCTGAACGGTGCGCGTCCGAATGCATGAACGTCGCCCTGGAAGTACACGAAGCTGCCGCCATGCGCCAGTCTGTAGAGCTGGTTGTTCGCATGTATGACATGGAGCCGTCGAAGATCAAGGACGATCGCCAGGCCGTGCTGCGCTACATGGATGCCGTCTGGTGGCGCCGCAACCTGCGCACGGTGCATGGCCGCGCCAGGGAGCATGCCGCAATGCGGCTGGGCTTCGTGTCGAGCCGCAAGGGAAAATACGTCAGCGACGAGACAGCGAAAAGCCGGGTAGGTCAGCGCCGCCGCAATCAAAAGGTGCTGGAAAACACCACGTTGGAAAACGTCGAAACGGGCCAGAAATTCGCCTTGGACGAGCTGGCCGCGAAAAGCACATCGAACCCGGTGCTACGCCGGGGCGAACTGATGCTGCGCATGGACGGCGTGGACGAAATAGCCGTTGAAATGGGCCACGTCGGCCTGTTCGTCACGCTGACAGCGCCATCTGCCTACCATGCCGTGCTGGAAAAGACCGATACACCAAACCCCCGATACAACGGCGCCACGCCACGCGAGACCCAGCAATACCTGCGTGAAGTGTGGGCGTTGACGCGCACCAAGAACGGGCATGAAGGCCTGTCGCCGTATGGCTTTCGCGTCGCTGAGCCGCATCACGACGGCTGCACGCACTGGCACATGGTCGTGTTCATGCCGAAGGATGACATAGAGCCGTTCAAGAAAAACCTGTGCCACTACGCGCTACTGGAAGACGGAAGCGAGCCGGGCGCGCAAGAGCGCCGCGTCACCTTTACCGAAATGGACCCGAACGAGGGTAGCGCCGCCGCCTACATGATGAAGTACATCGGCAAGAACATCGGCGACGGCGAAATAAAGGAAGACAAGAACGGGCGCGACATTATCACCAAGGAAATGCGCGTTGATGCCTGGGCGGGCGTGTGGGGTATCCGCCAGTTTCAGGCCTTCGGCCAGCCACCTGTTACCGGCTACCGCGAGTTACGCCGCGTGGATGAGGCAGAGATCGTTGACGCGCCTGAACACGTTCGTGCGGCGTGGTTGTCCTGCAACCGTGTCGATTTGGTGGACGAGGAAACGGGCGAGATAGCCGGACAGCAGAAATGCAGCTGGGCGGCCTATATCCGGGCGCAAGGCGGCGTCAACGTGGGTCGTCACTACCGGATAGCCGTCACTACCGAATTGCGCGTCGTGGCGGGCCGCTACGGCATGCAGGACAGGGATTGCCCGACAGGGATGCACTGCAAGAGTATGCCTAACGTGAACTACGTATCGACCCGCTATACGTGGCGGCGCTCGGGGGTGGCTTTTGACGTTGCCGTGTGCCGTCCTTGGAGTCCTGTCAATAACTGTACGCCAGCCGCTGGCCATCGCTGGGAAGATGACGCGCCGTGGCCGTCCCAGGTCGAGCCACACCACGATTTTGAGTACTTCGCAAAC
>NZ_JBNYXR010000027.1:0-14235 GCF_051380805.1 Janthinobacterium paucivorans | reverse complement strand
ACCACATTCCACAACGGGCCATCGGTGCCAAAACACCCATCCAGGCGCTCAAAGAATGGCAGCAAAAGAAGCCGGAACTATTCGTCAAGCGCGTTTATGATCAAACGGGACTGGACATGTAGGCACTCCAAGTGGAGTATTTAAAGGATATAATTCAAAAAATGGAATCACTTATAAGCTATGAGAAAAATCCTATCTTGTTTTTTTGCGATCAGCCTAGCTTTCATCAGCCCGAAAAGTATTTCCAGAGATCTTTCCGCCCCCAACACAAATGCGAGAAAATATATGATCAATACAGAAAATTCAGAAGAAAAAATCTCCGGTAAAAAATTTGAAATAATACTAATAGCTTTTAATGAATTCAAAAAAGAACAAAAAAATATTTATGATTTTGAAATATATATCCAGGACAACAGCGAAGATATTAAAATAACATTCGCACCAAATTTTGCACCTGGCGAAAAAATACTAGGTGGAAAAACATCATTGGGAAGATCCATCACTTATACCATTTCAAAAAAAACGAAAGAAATTATCAAGTCAAATTATCATAGATGACATCAGAAAAATTATTGACTGTTTGACTTGGTTTTCAAGCTGAACCATAATTCGCATTGACTGTCTTAAGACAGGCCATTCGGCGACATGATCAGCACTTCAGATGCAAAAAATATCCACGCATGCCCTTCCTAACCGCCCCCTACATCGGCCGCTTCGCCCCCTCTCCCTCCGGTCCACTGCACATGGGCTCGCTCGTTGCCGCCATGGCCAGTTATCTCGATGCGAAGGTGCATCGCGGCACGTGGCTGCTGCGCATCGAGGACCTGGACTATGACCGCAATGTCGAGGGTGCCGACATGGCGATCCTGGCCACCCTGCAACGCTGCGGCATGACGTGGGATGGCGAGGCGACGTGGCAGAGCCGCAGGCTGCCGCTGTACCAGGCGGCGCTAAAGCGCTTGCAGGACGCTGGCCTCGTGTATGCGTGCGGCTGTTCGCGCAAGGAGATCCACGATTCAGTGCTGCAGGCGGGTATGCACAAGCACGGCGCTGCCGTGTATCCGGGCACTTGCCGCCATGGCTTGGCGGCGGGCAAGGCGGCGCGGGCCCGGCGGTTGCGCGTGCCAGAGGGGCCGCAAGCCGTGTATGGCTTTGCCGACCGCTGGCATGGTGCGCAGCAGCAGGATCTGGCTGGCGAAGTGGGCGACTTCATCGTGCTGCGCGGCGATGGTTACTGGGCCTACCAGTTGGCCGTGGTGGTCGACGATGGCGTGCAAGGCATCACGCAGGTGGTGCGCGGTGCCGACTTGCTTGATTCCACGCCGCGCCAGCTGTATCTGCAAGAGCTGCTGGGCTTGCCGCATCCGGGCTTTCTACACGTGCCCGTCGTCAACAATGACAGCGGCGAAAAACTCTCAAAGCAAACGGGTGCGCTCGCCTTCGATACGGGCACCCACGCCGCCGAACTGCTGGCGTCGGCACTGCTGCCGGCCGCTCGCTTCCTTGGTCTCGACGTGCGCGCCGAGAACGTGGACGACTTCTGGCGGCAAGCCGTTCCCGCCTGGGCGCAGCGGCTGGCGCAACTTCCCGTACGCACATAAAAAAAACCCGCCACGGCGCGAACCGGGCGGGTAGCAATACAAGCGCCAGCACATGGCCGGCGCCTGGTATCGGGCAATTAGAAGTTGCCTTTAAATTGCACACCAAATTGACGTGGCTCATTGATGAAGCCCGTGCGGTTGTTGAAGTCGATGGCACCCGTGATGCGCTGGGTATCGGTGATGTTGCGGCCAAAAGCGGCCACTTCATACTTGCCGGCATCCCAGGTGTAACCTACGCGCAAGCCACCTTCGACCATCGCCTTGCCGGTGAACTCGGTAGACTCATACAGGAAGAAATTGATCTTGCTGCGGTAAGCCCAGTCCGTGAAGACGAAGAATTCGCCATGTTCCATCGGGATCGAATAGCGGCCCGTGGCGGTGATCGTCCACTTTGGCGCTTGCGGCAATGGATTGCCGTCGATGATGGCACGGTTGCCGGTGGTCAGCGGATCGGTCACGGTGCAGCTGCGGCACGTAGCCACTGACAGCGATGGATCCTTGATTTCCGTGAAGTTGTAGCTGCCGCCCAGCGACATCTTCAGGCTAGGCGTGACAAAACCTTCCAGTTCCAGTTCTGCGCCACGGCCATTCGTCTTGGCTGCATTGATCAACCGCGTGATGTTCGACGTACCGCCAACCACCGTCAGCTGCTGATTCTTCACCTGATAGTCATACACGCTGAAAGCAACGCGGGCGCGACGGTTGAACAGGTCGGCCTTAACGCCGGTTTCGAACGAGGTGATGGTTTCCGCATCAGCCACCGTCACGGGTACGTTTGCGCTGGCTGGGGCAATACTTGGTGCGCGGAAACCTGTAGCGATACGGGCGTAGAAGTTCACGTCCTTGTTGTACTTATACGTGCCGCTCAAGTCCCAGTTGACCTTGGCCTTGCTGACATCGGCGCTGGTCGGGTTGGCTTGCGGGGCGCTGCTCGGTTGCACCGTGTTGAAATCTTTCTTGTCCTTGGTGTAGCGCAAACCGGCGCGCAGCATGAAGTCATCATTGACGGCGTAGTTGACCGAACCAAACGTTGCCCAGGCCGAGTTCTTTTGGCGGCTGGCCAGGTGCGTGGTCAGCACATGCGTGTCGGCATTGAAGTTGTCGGTGAAACCGTTGGCATCTTCATTGAAGTAGTACACGCCAGCCTGCCAATTGAGCGGACCGGCATTCTTCGATTCGGCGCGGAATTCTTGCGAGTATTGTTTCACGCTGCTGATGCCGCCAGCCGTTTCCACCGGGAATGGAATCTTTGGCACCATGCCTGGTGCGCCACCGTCGATGTCGCCGTGCGACACATACTTGCCCACGCGTTCAAAACCGGTGATCGAGTACAGCTTGACGCCGTCGAGTTCCCAGCTCAGGCGAGCGCTGGCGCCGTTGGTGCGCAGCTCCTGGAAGTTCAGGGCATCGGTGTAGGATTTGGTCGGATCGAAACCGTCGACCAGGTCATTCGTGCCAAGCTTGATGGCATTGGCGAAGAACACGCGCGCGCTACCCGTGGTGCTGCGCTGATGCACATTGAACAGGGCGTTAAACGTGGTGTTCGGTGCATACATCAATTGCACGCGTTCGGCGTGTTCGTTGTAGCCGTCCAGCGCGTTTTTCTGGCCCGTGAAGGTGTTGTCGACGTAGTCGTCGCGGTGCTGGCGCAGGGTAGAGACACGCATGGCCCATTCTTTGCTCAGCGGCACGTTGACGGCGCCATCGACATTGCTGGTGTTGTGCGTGGCGGTAGAAACGTTGTAATAGCCCTCAACCTTGTCCAGGTTCGGCTTGGCCGATTCGAACTTGACCACGCCGGCAGGCGTATTGCGACCGAACAGGGTGCCTTGCGGGCCGCGCAGCACTTCCACGCCAGCCACGTCAAAAATCGGATAGCCCTTGAGAATCGGGTTTTCTTGCACGACATCGTCGTAAATCAGGGAAACAGGTTGCGATGCAAAGATATTGAAGTCGGTATTGCCATAGCCGCGGATGTAGAAGCGGGGGAAAGTGCGGCCGTTCGACGATTCCACATTCAGGCTAGGCACTTTGCCGGCCAGCACGCGGATATCTTGACCGCCGGACACCAGCACGTCGAGCTTCTCGTCGCGCAACAGCGAGACGGAAACCGGTACGTCGCGAATATTTTCCTTGCGGCGCTGCGCCGTCACGGTCACGGTTTCCAGCTGGCTGGCGGCAGGCGTCGTATCAGCAGCGACTTCATCAGCGTAAGCCGAGCCGATAGGCAAGGCAGCGGACAGTGCCAGCATGGCAGCGCTTTTGGCGCATAAACGCTGGTGCATCTTGGACATCTTGATCATGTTGTTTCCCAGAAGTTTAAAAAAAGAATTGCGAAATCTGTCTTCCAAGCTGTCTCCGGCTTATATTCGGCGCTGGCATTGTCTGCACCGTCATGGTGCAGCAGCGCGAGCGGATGTTTCCCCACCCTGGCGTCACTGGCTCTGCCCTGGCTGTCTTCCGAGCTGACAGCGGCGGCGGCCGCATCTCTGGGATGTCTGGTGAACACCAACTTTTGAGCAAGGCGCCAATTTAATGCAAGCGCCTTATGCGCTGCAAGAATATTGTTATGTAAATTCTTCATTCATATAGATAAAGCGGCGACTAGTGGTTAATCAGCCACAATAGCAGCCGCAATAGCGTTCTCGCCTTGCTGTTTCACCCGATAATTTGCCGTAAAGCGCGACTTTTTCTGCTGGCTTGCAGAAAGCAATATTAGCGTCCTGCAAGGCAGCCAAGAGGGTAAAAATAGTTGTAATATCGTTAGAAATGAGTTGCAAGGCCGCCCCATTACAGTGCAACGCGGCCCCCTGCCTCCCCCTTGCACCATCGTCGATCGCCTCCATGTCAGAACCGAGCCAACCCAGCAACGCCCTCCCGTCCTCCATCGCCGCCGCTCAGGCCGCACATTTACTGCTGGGCGCGCATTGCGACATCGTCTGGAGCACGAAAACCTTCGGTCAGTTCGATGCCGACCAACCATCCTGGCGCGCCTTCACTGGCCAGAGCGCAGCCGAACTGCTGGGCCGTGGCTGGCTCAATGCCCTGCATCCGGACGACCGCAACTTGCATTACGTCATGCCCTCGCATCTGACGAGCGTGTTCGAAGTGCAATACCGGCTGCGCCACGTCAGCGGCACCTATCGCAATATGGTCGTGCGCATGCTGCCGGTGCTGGCGCCCGACGGCAGCATCGTTGAATGGCTCGGTTCGCATTGCGACGTGACGCAGCAACGACAAACGGAACAGCGGCTGCGCCTGGCCATGCAGGGCGGCCGCATGGGTACGTGGGAAATCGACCTGGGCAGCGGCAGCATGGCCGGCTCCGACGCATTCAAGGCTAATCTGGGGCTGCTGCCAGCGCACCACATCGATTACGCGCGACTGACAGGCGCCATACTCGACGGCGACCTGCAGCACTGGCAAACGGTGGTGCACGCAGCCATCGCCAGCGCCAGCGATTTCGAGATCGACATCCGCGTGCGCTGGCCCGATGGCGCGCTGCACTGGGCGCACATGCGTGGCAGCTGCACCAGCGACGGCGCCGGCAACGTGATCGCCCTGTCCGGCATTTCGCTCGACCTGACGGCCAGCAAGAAAAACGAAGAAGCCCTGCGCCTGACCCTGGAGGCCGGTGACGTGGCCACCTGGAACTGGGACATCGTGGCCGATCGCGTCACGGCAGACAGCAATATGGCGCGCTTGTTCCCCATGCATGCCGGTGCAGACGAGGCGGCGCCGCTGGCGCGTTACCTGGATATCATCCATCCCGATGACCGCGAGCAAGTCAGTGCGCAGATTACCCAGGCGGTGCAGTCGCACACGCCGTTCGAGGCCAACTATCGCATCACTACCGGCGATGCCCAGTACCGCTCGGTCATCGCGCGAGGCCGCGCGGAATACGCCCCCGATGGCACGCCCTTGCAATTTCCTGGCGTCTTGCTCGACATCACGCGCCAGAAACAGGTGGAAGATGCGCTGCGCCGCAGCGAGGAACGCTATCGCACCCTGATCGACTTGATGGACCAGGGCTTTTGCGTCATCGAAATGCTGTACGACGAGCAGGGACACCCTATCGACCTGCGCTACCTGGAAGCCAACCCCGCCTTCGTCAAGCAGTCGGGGCTGGACAACGCCATCGGCAAGACCATCCGCAGCTTCGTGCCCGACCACGACCAGCACTGGTTCGACCTGTACGACCAGGTCCTGAAAACCGGCGAGCCCGTGCGTTACGAAAACGCGGCCGTGTCCATGGGGCGCTGGTTCGAAGTCTTCGCCGCGCGCCTGGGTGGCCCCGGCAGCCGTCTGCTAACGGTGCTGTTCAGCGACATCAGCGAGCGCAAGCGCTCGGAACAGCAGCTGCGCCAGCTGGCCGACAACCTGTCCGAGATGGACAGGCGCAAGACGGAATTCCTGGCCACCCTGGCGCACGAACTGCGTAACCCGCTGGCGCCCATCCGCAACGGCTTGCAAATCATGCGCCTGGCCGCTGACAAGCCCGCCACCGTGGCGCGCGTGCGCGACGTGATGGAACGGCAAGTCAATCAAATGGTGCATCTGGTCAATGATTTGCTGGACGTGGCCCGCATCACGCGGGGCCAGATCGAACTCAAGCGCGAACGCACGGACTTGAAAACCATCATCGCCAGCGCCGTGGAAACGAGCATGCCCTTGATCGAAGCGGGTCATCATCAGTTGCAGGTAGCGCTCGATGCACAGGCGCTGCCACTCGATGCCGACCCCACGCGACTGGCGCAAGTGCTGGGAAATTTGCTCAACAATGCCGCCAAGTACACGCCGGCCGGCGGGCACATCAGCTTGCGCGCGATACGCGATGGCGAGCAGGTATTGATCGAGGTCAAGGATAGCGGCGTAGGCATTCCCGCCGAGTCGATCGCCACCGTCTTCGACATGTTTACCCAGGTGGGACAAAACATGGGCAGGGCTCAGGGCGGCCTAGGCATCGGTCTGTCGCTGGTACGGCGCCTGGCCGAGCTGCATGGCGGCAGCGCGACGGTGGCCAGTCCCGGCGCCGGCCTGGGCAGCACCTTCAGCGTACGCCTGCCCCTGCTCACGCAAGAGAGCGCCGCAGCCATCACGCCGGCCACGCCCGCCAGCACAGCAGCTAGCGCACGCTTGCGCGTGCTGGTGGTGGACGACAATATCGATGCGGCCGAGACCCTCGCCGCCGTGCTCGACATGACGGGCCATGCCACGCAAGTGGCCCACGACGGCGCGCAAGCGCTGGCCGTGGCGTCGCATTTTTTGCCAGACATCATCTTTCTCGACATCGGCTTGCCCGGCATGAACGGCTACGAGGTGGCGCGCGCGTTGCGCCAGATACCGGCCTGCGCCAACGTCGTACTCGTCGCATTGACGGGCTGGGGCGCCGAAAACGACCGCAGCCAATCGAGCGCGGCAGGCTTCGATCACCACTTGACCAAACCAGCCAACCTGCTCGCCATCGGCGAACTCATGGCCACCCTCGCCAAACCTACAACACCAACAACACCAACAACACCGACCGACCATGACTGAATCGCCAAACCTCGTCCGCCGCCACCTTGTGCTGGCCAGCGGCGCAGCCCTGCTGTGCCCGACACCACTGCTGTTTGCCGCGCCCGCCACCGGCGTCACCGCCGCCCAGACGCAGTTAGCTGCGCTGGAACAGGGCGCAGGCGGACGCCTCGGCGTTGCCGCCTGGCGCCACGGCAGCGCACAGCGCATTGCCTATCGCGCCGACGAGCGCTTCCCCTTGGCCAGCACCTTCAAGGCCATGCTGGCGGCCGCCGTGCTGGCCCGCAGCGTCAGCCAGCCTGGCTTGCTGGAGCAGCGCGTGCGTTACGAAAAGAAAGAGCTGGTCAGCTATTCGCCCATCACGGAGAAGCACCTGGCCGAGGGCATGAGCGTGGCGGACCTGTGCGCCGCCACCTTGCAGTACAGCGACAATAGCGCGGCCAATTTCTTGATGAGATTATTAGGCGGGCCGCAGGCGGTGACGGCGTTTGCGCGCAGCATCGGCAATACGCTGTTCCAGCTGGAACGCTGGGAAACGGAACTCAATAGCGCCATTCCCGGCGAAGTGCGCGACACGGCCAGCCCTGCATCGATGGCGCACAGCTTGCAGCAATTGTTATTGGAGCATAGCTTGCCGGCAGTGCAGCGCCAGCAACTGGACGCCTGGATGCGCGGCAACACAACGGGCGACAAGCGCATCCGCGCAGGCGTGCCTGCTGGCTGGCAGGTAGCCGACAAGACGGGCTCGGGCGCCTACGGCAGCGTCAACGATATCGGCGTCGCCTACCCGGCCAGCGGCGCGCCGCTGGTCATCGCCGTGTACTACACGCGCGAACAGAAAAACGCCGACACCAACGAGGACATCATCACGGCCGCCACGCGCATCGCGACGGCCGCGCTGGCCTGATGCGGTCGAGGGCGGATAAAACCGTCGCAAGCGGACGCGCAGCAGAGTGGATCAAGTCGATGGCGGCAGTGCGGCCATGAAACCCGCATACGTCGACCAGGCGGAATCGGCCGCGCTGCGAATTTCAATCGGGAATTTCGGGCGCGACGCCAGCGCCGTGTTCAGGCGGTTGAAGAACTCTTCGCCCGACTGCGTGTAATAAATCCATTCGCGCAAGTTCTCACCCGTCGACACCAGCGCCAGAGTGGCGAAGCCGCCCTCTTCCACCACGGGTGCCAGCGCCGCTTCCAGCTCTTCCATATGCTCGCGCTCGTTCGGTGCGGGCATGCCCGTCTCGTCCTCGTAGCGCCAGGCGATGATGATGCGGTCCGGCTGCGACGACAAATCCCAGTCGTCATGGAAAGCATCGACATAGCGGTAAATGATGGCCATCTCATCACTATGCGTGACGATGGTGCCCCAGCTGCGGGCGGAAGTGGAATTCTGGTTCATGGTTGCAACAGTCAAAAAATAAATCGAGGATGCGCAGCTTACAGCACTGGCGGACAAGTCACATCCCAGGCGTCATACTGGGCCCCGCTCTTGCGCAGCCAGACGCGGGCGTAGCTGTCGCGGTCGCTCTTGAACACCAGTGCATAGCGCTCTTCGGCACGCGGCGCAGCGGCGCCCACATCGACGGCCGCCAGCACAAACTTCAGCGCGCGCAAGGGGGCGCAGGCGGTGTTGCCTGCCATGAGTAAGCGCGCCCGCTCCAGCAACGGCTTCTGGTGTAACAACACGCCTTCAAGTTCGGCATCGGCAATGCGCTGCAGCATGCGCACGGGTTCGGCCACCGCGCGGCAGGTGCCACGGTCCAGCCAAGCGTAATACTCGATGCCCGCCTCTTGCCAGCGCGCCTGCTTGCCCTCGCCGTGCAGCACAAACTTGCTGCGCTGCGCCCGGCACAGCGCGCCATGACCGCGATACGGCGGCGTTTCCACGCTGCCCACCACTTCGCTGCCGCCGCTACCCACCACAGGCACGCTTTCGAACACGGTGCGCGCAGCCGGCGCGCCCGGATATTGCTGCTTATAAAAGTCCAGCAAGGACGCGCGCTGCGGTGCATCCCCCGCCACCACCTCGGCGGCACTGGCAGACAGGCATGTGGCCGCTACTAGCCACAGCGCAAAGAGGCGCACGATATATCTTGGCAGCGATACTGGCATGGCATTCCTTCAATCCGAGTTCAGGGGCGGGTGTCGCCCAAGCGCAGATTATATAGTTAGCAGCTAATACAGCGAGCCGCAGGTGTCAGGACGTGCGCCTACTGGCAAAATCGGCTTGATCTTTAGTCCGACCTTGTCTTGCTGTCCAATACTTCCATCAAGCTTTGCCGCTTCGCCAGCAAAGCGGGATCAAGCTTCGTCCATTGCTCCAGTCGCAAGGCATACGCAGGCGTCATCATCCAGCCAAACACTTCAGCCTTGTCTTCCTCGGGCCCATACGCGGCGTACAGGCTGACGATTCCCGCTTGCGGGTGGCCCAGGTTTTGGAAGCCCTTGCCGTAGGCCGTGGCGCCGCCCTGGCCGTAGGCCGTGCCGGGCGGGTTCAGGGCCAGCCAGGCGGGGTCGCGGTAATAGAAATCGTTGAACAGGCGGTATTCGATGAAGTGGTAATACTCGTGGTGCACGCGCAGCTCCATGCCCGATGGGCACATCGCGGCCAGCAGGTTGTCGGCGTAGACGACGCTGTCGATCTCGGGCGCCGGCATGGCCAGGCGGCGCTGGCCGTCCACGCTCAAATCCTTGACCAGGACGACGTGGCGCAAGCCTGTGCGAGCGAAGACGCCGGCCGGGTAGCGTTCCATGGCCGGCAAAACGATACTGAGCAACAATTGCAGCCCGGCGCGGTCTTGCGCCGAGTCGCTAAAGGCATGCGCCTCGCTGCCGGGCATGGCCAGGGTCCAGGCGGGTGCCAGCTGCAAGGCCGCCAGGCGCGCCGTGGCGATGGCCTGCAGCTGTGCCAGGCTGGCGTCCTTGGGCGCGACGGGCGCATAGCTCACGTTCCAGTCGCATTCGCTGCGCAGGCTGTCTTGCTGGGCGGCACGCTCGAACGCTTGCGCCTCAGCCGCCGATGGCGTGGATGGACCGACGCTGGCGCAAGCACACAGCAAGAGAGCGGCAAGACAGGACAGCAGGCGGCAAGCAGGCATGGGATTTTTCACAGGTATCAAAAAAGGACGCAATCGCTGCGCGCCATTGTACAAGCTGCAAGTTTCGCTGCGCATCAGCGCAACTAATTCTTGCAGAAATTCCAGCCGATGACGCTGGCGTGCAGGCCGCGCCACACGCGTAAAACCGCTGCTTTCAGCTAGGCCGATGGCGGGCGCCAGCTTGCTGCTCGACGCCAGGAACAGCAGTTGCGCGCCGCTGGCCTCGACAGCGTAGAAGGCGCGTTCGATCAGACGGCGCGCGATGTCCAGGCCTTGGCGGCTGCCCACGATCATGCGCTGCATACCTTATTTTTTCCAATGAAGTCAACACTGATGATAGCGGCGTTGTATTCAGTATCACCAGGGAGCCCCCCGCGCACGGCCCCTTGCGTTAGCATTTACTCAAGCGACGGAAATGAGTATGCTTGGATGGCAATATTCCATAAAACATAAGAACGAGACACATGCCTACTTCCAACACCGCCGCAACCAACGCCGCAAGCCGCCCCCTCAACTCTCAAGACTATAAAACCCTGTCGCTGTCCGCCTTGGGCGGCGCGCTGGAGTTCTACGATTTCATCATCTTCGTTTTCTTTGCCAACGCCATCGGCCAATTGTTCTTCCCGCCGGAAATGCCGGAATGGCTGCGTTTGCTGCAAACCTTCGGCATCTTCGCCGCCGGCTACGTGGTGCGTCCGCTGGGCGGCATCATCATGGCCCACTTCGGCGACTTGCTGGGCCGCAAGCGCATGTTCACTCTCTCCATTCTGATGATGGCGGTGCCGACCCTGCTGATCGGTCTGCTGCCCACCTACGCCAGCATCGGCCTGGCCGCCCCGCTGCTGCTGCTGCTGATGCGCGTCTTCCAGGGCGCCGCCGTCGGTGGTGAAGTGCCGGGCGCCTGGGTGTTTGTGTCCGAACACGTACCCAGCCGTTTCACCGGCTTGGCCTGCGGCGTGCTGACGTCCGGCCTGACGGTGGGCATCTTGCTCGGTTCGCTCGTGGCGACGGGCTTGAACACCATCTACACCCCGCAGGAAATCACCGATGGCGCCTGGCGCTATCCCTTCCTGCTGGGTGGCGTCTTTGGTTTTGGCGCCATGTATCTGCGCCGCTGGCTGCATGAAACGCCGGTCTTCGCGGAAATGCAACAGCGCAAGGCGCTGTCGACGGAAATGCCTTTGAAAGCGGTACTGCGCAGCCACCGCGGCGCCATCGCCGTATCGATGCTGCTGACCTGGATGCTGTCGGCCGGCATCATCGTCGTCATTTTGATGACGCCAGCCCTGCTGCAAAAACTCCACCACATCGCCCCGCGCACCACCCTGCTCGCCAATAGCCTGGCGACCCTGTGCCTGGCCACCGGTTGCATCATCTCCGGCATGCTGGCCGACCGCCTGGGCGGCAAGCGCGTGATCTTCGTCGGCTCCATGCTGCTGGCCATTTCCACGTATGCTTTCTACACCACCATCGGCAGCCGTCCCGACCTGCTGCTGCCGCTGTACGCGATAACGGGCCTGTGCGTTGGCGTCGTTGGCGCCGTGCCCTACGTGCTGGTGCAAGCGTTCCCGGCCCAGGTGCGCTTTTCGGGGCTGTCGTTTTCCTATAATTTGTCGTATGCGATTTTCGGCGGCCTGACGCCCGTGGTCGTCACTCTGATGCTGAAAAACAACGTGTTGGGCCCCGCGTATTATGTGATCGGCGTGTGCATAATCGGCATGCTGACGGCGCTCTTCATCAAGGACCAGCGCCAGACGGTCGGACGCTAAACCAGCCGCCTGCGGCCAGCGCCACCTTCGGGTGGCCTTTTTTTGGCGCCGATTTGTCGCGCTGCACCAAAATCTGAAAAGGCGTTTCACATCGCGAAATCCTGAACATCAAACTCAGCCATTCACGCTCTCACTTTTTGAAAAACCATTCCATATCGCGAAAAATATAAATTAAGTCATTGAAAAATAAGGAATAAATTTAAGTTATATGTCTTATATAAGACTTGAACATCGGTGTCAATCGGCCTACTATTTAGTCATGCAGTTCGCATCAAAACACATAGCGGCGTACTCGACGATTTTCTCAAACTTAGTTTTTCTTTAGGAGATACACATGTCCCAATATCAAGACGACATCAAGGCTGTTGCCGGTTTGAAAGAGCAACAAGGTAGCGCATGGAATGCGATCAACCCCGAGTCCGCCGCCCGTATGCGCGCCCAGAACAAGTTCAAGACCGGCCTGGACATCGCCCGTTACACGGCCAAGATCATGCGCAACGACATGGCTGCCTACGATGCAGACCCATCCAAATACACCCAGTCGCTCGGTTGCTGGCACGGTTTCATCGGTCAACAGAAGATGATCTCGATCAAGAAGCACTTCAACAGCACCGACCGCCGCTACCTCTACCTGTCCGGCTGGATGGTCGCCGCCCTGCGCTCCGAGTTCGGCCCGCTGCCAGACCAGTCCATGCATGAAAAAACCGCTGTCACCAGCTTGATCCGCGAACTGTACACCTTCCTGCGCCAAGCCGATGCGCGCGAACTGGGCGGCCTGTTCCGCCAGCTGGACGCAGCCCAAGGTGCTGACAAGCAAGCCATCCAGGCCAAGATTGACGGCCACGTCACCCACGTCGTGCCCATCATCGCCGACATCGACGCCGGTTTCGGCAATGCCGAAGCCACTTATCTGCTGGCGAAACAGTTCATCGAAGCGGGTGCTTGCTGCATCCAGATCGAAAACCAGGTGTCCGACGAGAAACAATGCGGCCATCAAGACGGTAAAGTCACGGTGCCGCACGAAGACTTCCTGGCCAAGATCCGCGCCATCCGCTACGCTTTCCTGGAATTGGGCGTGGACGACGGCATCATCGTCGCCCGCACCGATTCGCTGGGCGCCGGCCTGACCAAACAGATCGCTGTCACGACTGAAGCGGGCGACCTGGGCGACCAATACAACTCCTTCCTCGACTGCGAAGAAGTGTCGGCCGATGCGCTGGGCAATGGCGACGTCATCATCAAGCGCGAAGGCAAGCTGCTGCGTCCAAAACGCCTGCCAAGCAACCTGTTCCAGTTCCGCGCCGGTACCGGCGAAGAGCGTTGCGTGCTCGACTGCATCACCTCGCTGCAAAACGGCGCCGACCTGCTGTGGATTGAAACGGAAAAACCGCATATCGCGCAAATCGGCGGCATGGTCAGCGAAATCCGCAAGGTCATCCCGAACGCCAAGCTGGTGTACAACAACAGCCCATCGTTCAACTGGACGCTGAACTTCCGCCAGCAGGTGTATGACATCATGAAGGCCGACGGCAAGGACGTGTCCGCCTACGAACGCGCCCAGCTGATGAGCGTGGAATACGACCAGACGGAATTGGCGATCACGGCCGACGAGAAAATCCGCACCTTCCAGGCCGACTCGGCCCGCGAAGCCGGCATCTTCCATCACCTGATCACCCTGCCAACCTACCATACGGCCGCCTTGTCGACCGACAACCTGGCCAAGGAATACTTCGGCGACCAAGGCATGCTGGGCTACGTGGCCGGCGTGCAGCGCAAGGAAATCCGCCAGGGCATCGCCTGCGTGAAACATCAAAACATGTCCGGCTCGGACATCGGCGACGATCACAAGGATTACTTCAGCGGCGAAGCGGCGCTGAAGGCGGCGGGTAAAGACAACACCATGAACCAGTTCTAAGCTTTAGGCTTTGGCTGTAGAGTGAAAAACCCGCTTCGGCGGGTTTTTTTTCGTTTGCGCGTTGCGTAACGAGAGGGGGATTCGAATCTTCACTGAGAGGCCGCAGATATGCTGAATTTTGGCGATTCAAAATTTGAGCGTGCCCCGAAACACACCCCGTATGGCGACATGCACTAAGAGTTTTGGAAGCTTCTGCTCGACGTTGAGCTGCACCCGCGAGGTAAGCGTAAAGCCAGCGCCGTCTTTACCTCGACTACTCCTGCCAGCATGATTTGAGGTTGAGACACAAATCGATTGTGTCCACAAACTCGATTATGGACACAATAATTCAACCA
>NZ_JBNYXR010000026.1:0-33930 GCF_051380805.1 Janthinobacterium paucivorans | reverse complement strand
TCGAAAAAAGAGAGGTCAGCAAGGCGGCGGCCGCGCAAAGCCGGTGCCACGTCAAGCACTATTTCATTGATTTGCCATCAATTGCGCGGGCTTGCTCCTTAACTTGGGTGGATTGGGTCGGACCCTCAGGGTCCGACCCCTGTCCTAGTTCTTGGGCTAAAAATAGCATCACTAACACACTAACTGAATGGCATTAGCCCGGCGATGGCTTTTCTTCGCGTCCCTCCTAGCCAGCGCAATCGAGGCGCTTGCCTGCAGGGACGCACGATGATCACGCTTTAGTTGAATCAATCACCACTACTGAGTGCGGCTACGGCATGCCATCACAGCGTAAAGAATTGCCAATCCAACCATGGATCCAGCTGCGCCCAGATGCTTACCCACAAAAAAAGCAGCACTACTGACAGCAAAGCACATTGCAACGAGAGCGAAACCTATCACTTTCGTATTTTTTTCATTATGGATCAAGTTTATCATTCAATATTCGCAGTGGCAGCTGCTGGCAGCCAATAGCGAACGGCCGGAACGGCTCAGTGTACGAAGTTATTGCCTTCATGATAAGCAAGAGCTTTTATCTCGCGCAGCAATTCCTCGCCCTGCCATTTACTGACTCGGCACCGTCTCGTCCGGGCAGCTGACCTCGTCCTCTGGCGTGTATAAAGTCATCGGCACGCGCTGGCCGTCGACTTCCAGCTCGCGCACTTTCGGCGGCACCAGCTGAAATTGACCGGCCTGCAGTTTCTCGCGCAGGGGCTTGCAGCGCAGCGCATCTTCGGGGATTTGTCCGCGCGCGTACCAATTGCCATCGCCCTTTTGCGCCAGCAAGACCGACGAGGCACGCGGGGTATTGCTGATCAGCAGCACGTCCTGCTTGCCATCGCCATCAAAATCGAGCAGATAGGCGTCACACTGCGGCCCTGCCCGCTTCAAACAGGCGGGCAGGCGCCAGGCCGGACTCACTTGCGTCCAGTCCTGGCGCAGGAAACTATCGGGCAGCTTCGCCGTGGCCGGGCGCAGGGTCAGGTTGATCGACACGTCGCTCAGCGCACCCGTCTCGTCGAGGCGGTTCTGGCGCTTGAGCATGGCTTCGGCGCGGGCCCGCACGATCGCTGCGTCGGCGCCCGTCGTGCGCTTCGTCAATTCCTGCAGGGCCGCCTGGCCATAACGCGCGCCCTGGAAGCGCAGGTAGTCGAAATCGAACTTGTCCACGCTCACTTTACCGCTGTCCAGGCGCGCCATCTGGCTGGCCACGGCAATGCGCGCCGGGTCGGCCAGTGGCGTGAACAGGGCGAACAGCACCAGCAGGGTAACAAAGGCGGTGGCCACGTTGACGTTGGCGATCAGGTGCAGCCAGTCGCCATACTTGCTGGCCGCCCAGGCATAGCCGCCAGCGTAGCAGGTGGCGACCAGCAGGCAGGCGCCGGCGATCAGACGGTCGGCCGTCCAGCCATGCGACATCACGCGCAGGGTCAGCGCATAGATGGCGATGCCCACCACCCACGGCAACAACAGACAAGCCAGGCGCGTGCCTAGGCGGATGCCGCGCGCCACGCCGTGGCCCACTTCGCCGTTCTGGAAGGCGGCATTGATCAGCACCACCAGCACGCCAGCCATGCCCAGCAGCACGGCGGCGGCATGGCGCGTGGCCCACAGGCGCTCGAAGCCGATGAATGGCAAGGTCAGCAGGAAGCCGGACACCAGCACGGCGGCGATCGGCATCAGCCACGACAGCAGCACCAGCAGCAAGGTGCGGATGCCGCGCACGATGGACGGGCGCACGTCGGTGATGTGGATGGCGAACGAAAATGCGAAGCAGATGACGGGGATCACGAACCAGGCCTGGCCCAGCAGCTTTTGCAGGAAACTGAGCTTGATCAACAGGAACAGTTGCCCGCCCAGCCACAGCACCAGCCACAGGCCCAGCACGAACAGCAGGGAAAACAGCAGCTGGATGCCCAGCTTCCAGGCGATTTCAAAGTACGTGGGATAGCGGGCGATGCGCTGGCCATCCTGGGCGCTGGCCAGCACCAGCGCATGGGCGATATACAAGCCCACCACGCAAAAGCCGAACAACTGAGCGGAAATCACGCGCAGCGGCGCGCCCGGCTTGTAATTACCCCAGATGACGTGCTCGGCGCCACGCGCCACGTCATGCCATGCCAGCACGGCCAGCACGACGCCGGCACCAGCCATCCACAGGGCGATGCGCTTCGCCGACATATGGCCCAGGCTGGACACCAGCAAAATGGGCAGCAGCAAGCTGATCAGCATTAACGGACCCAGCAGATAAGCTTCCGTGGCGGGCCACACCTTGTCTTGCGCCGTGCTGTACAGCCAGTACAGCAGCAAGCCTTGCAGCATGCCCGTCACCAGGCGCGTCACCGCGATGCGCGGCGCCACCACCGGATCGAGCAAGGCCATGTTTTTTCCTGCGCCATCGTGCTGCATAGTCATTTCCTCAAGAGTCGTTTAGTGCTGTAAAGGCCGGCCATTATTGCATTTCGTTATCGTCATCTCAACAGCGATTCGTGCGCCGCCCCTCGCCGCACGCCTGCGCTGGGGCGTAATGGCAAGCTTTGCGCCAGGCCCCAGGCCAGTTCCGGCGCGAAGAACGGCACAGCACGGACTGGCCCGTGAGCAGCAGCGGCCACGCCGCCGAGGCGCACCTGAAGGGGTTCAGTTGCCAGATGAAACAGGAATCCATGCAGATCGTCGAGATGGCGCAAGCGACACCATTGCGCCGCAACGCCGTGCACCGGCCTGAAAAACGCGGCTAGCACAGCGCAAGGTCGCTAGCAAGGCGATCATTGGAGGGCGCGGGGGTGCAAGATAGAGGAACAAGCGAGGAACAAGCGCTGAAAAACAAAAAACCGCCTGTGCGATGCAGCAGGCGGTTTGATCTGAGGCAAAACAGGCTTACTTGGCGGCCTTGCGGCGACGCAGGAAGCCCATCAGGCCAAGGCCAGCTAGCAGCATGGCGTAGGTTTCCGGTTCCGGCACGGCGGCCATCACGGACACGTTGTCGATGACGGCGCCAGAGTAATTGTCGAACCGCGTACCAGCCTTGGCGGCGCTGGCAAACGACAGGGTCGCCAAGCCAGTGGTGGCGGCCGTGAAGTTCAGGGTATGGCTGTACAAGGTGTTCGAGGCGGCGGCAGTCGAGTAAAAATCGCCTGCCACGCCGCCGAACTTGACAGCCACGCCCTGGCCTGCCGGACCGCTGGAATTGCGCGCCATGTCAAAGCTCAGGCTATACGTCTGGCCAGCCACGACATTGAAATTTTGCGACAGGAAACCCGGACCTGGCGTGCCCAGCATATCGATGCTGTAGCCATTGATGGCGTTGTAGGCATTGCGGATCAGGTCGACGGAACTGGCGCCCACGGTCCAGCCCGTGATTGCCGACGAGCCGCTGGAGACGACTTTAAAGCCACTGCCGAAGGTGTAGCCGGGCGCGAGCGTTTCAAAATTGCCATTCGTGATCAGGTTGACGGGGCTGGCACTGGCCGTGCCGGCAGTAAGCAGAGCGACAACTGCTGCGATGGTAGCGATTTTCATGAGCTGGTTTCCTTGCCTTAATGGTATTAAATTTACCCTGAGAGCAATCATATCTCAGCCTTGATGGAAATCAAAGAACTTTGCAAAAATATATTTTATGTAGATAATTTGCAACATCTTCAACACCTCCAGACGGGAACGGCGATAGCGCAAGCGAGACCCTGACGCACCACCAGAATGCCACCTCCAGCATGGCTGCATGGGCGTCGCACAAATTGGTGGCGGCCAAGCTCTTGGCACTTCCTTTGTTAGTAGCCGATGGCGACGATGCTATGCCTTTTGTAGCGCTGCGGCACGTGTTTTACCGCCCACGCCCACGGCCGTGGCAATCGCCAGCGCCTGGAAGACGCCGATGAAGACGAACAGCAGGGCCGGATGGTCGCCATCCATCAGCGCGCCGAAGAACAGGGGCCCCACGGCCAGGCCGCTGTCGAGGCCCGAATACACGACGCCATACACGCGCCCCGTGGCATTCTTGGGCGCTGCGGCGCGTATCATCAGGTCGCGCGACGGCCCCGCCACGCCGGATGCCAGGCCGATGGCACCCATCAGCAGCAGCGCACCCCAGGCTGGCACGACGGCCATGGCCAGCAGCACGGCCAGCAGCGCGGCGACGGAAAAAGCGATTGCCACGTTGCGGTCCGGCTGCTCGCTGCGCGCGCCCAACACGCCGCCGGCCAGCATGCCCACGGCCGAGGCCAGCATATACGCCGTGTAAGCGCTCGTGGCCAGCGCCAGGCTCATGCCGTACAGCCTGACGAGGGCGACGCTGGCAAAGCTCTGGATGCCACCCAGGGCGATGGCGGTAATAAAAAAGAAGGCAAAGCACATCCACACGGCCGGCAGGCGCAAAAAATCCAGCGTGCCTTCGCCACCGGCAGCCTGGCCCGGCGCGACCTTCGTGGCAGGCTCGGGACGGATGGCGCGGCGGTTCAACAACAGGATCAGCAGCACGCCAAAGGGCAGCACGGCCGCGCATTGCAGCGCGACTCTCCAGTCATACTGGGCGGCAACATACGTCATGAATAAAGGTGCCAGCGCCCAGCCGATGTTGCCGCTGATGCCATGCACGGAAAAACCGTAAGCCACGCGGGCTGCCGAGACACGCTGGTTGAGGATGGTGTAGTCGGCCGGATGGAACACGCTATTGCCCATGCCAGCGAGCATGGCGCCCAGCATCAGCGCCGCATAGCTGTGGGCGGTGGACAGCGCCAGCGCCGACACGCCGAGCAAGAAAATGCCGGAAAACAGCACGGCACGGGCGCCGAAGCGGTCGACGACAAAGCCGGCCAGCGCCTGCCCCACGCCCGAGATAATGAAAAATACCGTCATCAGCAGGCCCAGTTGCGCATACGACAGGTCGAACGCAGGTTTCAGCCAGATGAACAGGGCCGCGAGGATCAAATGGTAGAAGTGCGAGACGCCATGCGCCAGGCCTACCAGGGCGATGACGCGCACGTCGCTGCGCAACGTTGTTGGCAAATGTGCGGGCAACTGCGTTGCCGGCTTGGTTGTTATCATGTCCGCCCCTGTCTTATACTGGTGAAGCTCAAGTGTATGCAAAATACCATCGTCCGTTTTTCGACGGAACGACATAATTTATCGAATTAAGGCCAAGCTGATGGGTATACCTATCCTCCACCATACCCGCATGTGTCCGCCGCGCGAAGCACCCAGCGCGACTATCCCCGTGACGATGATCGCGCGCGATCTGCAATCCGAGGAATTCTTGTTACCGCACAGTCATCCCTGGGGCCAGGTCACGATGGCGCTCGAAGGCGTGCTGCGTATCACGGCCAACAACAGCAGCTGGGTGCTGCCACCCATGCGCGCCATCTGGATCGCACCCAACGTCGAGCACGCCGTCACGATACTGGAAAAAACCCGCTTGCGCCCCCTGTGCATCCATGCCGCGCGCGCGCCGTTTGCGGGACATGATTGCAAAGTGCTGGAAGTATCGAACCTGCTGCGCCAACTGATCATGGCGCTGGAACAACTGGACCCGGGCCAGGAACCGGCGCGCGAAGCCTTGCTGGCCGAACTGATACTCGATGAATTGAAGCGCTCGGCCACGCGCCCCATCCGCGTCCCCTTGCCTGGAGACAAACGTTTGAAGACGCTGTGCGACGGCCTGATCGAGAAACCGGGCTCGAATCAGACCCTGGAACACTGGGCGCAACAGGTCGGCGCCTCGGAGCGCACCCTGGCGCGGCTGTTCGAACGGGAGTTGGGCATGAGTTTTGGCCAGTGGCGCCAGCAGGTGCGCCTGGCGCACGCGGCGCCCCTGATCGCACGCGGCGTGCCACTGTCACAGGTGGCGGAAGAACTCGGCTACGCCAGCCAGTCGGCCTTTTCCGCCATGTTCAAGAAGACTTTCGGCAGTTCGCCATCAGCGTTTTTTGCCAAGGGTGACAGGCTATAGGCGGCGCGCCGATACGGCGCTCAGGGCAAGGCGGTGCGCTTCAAGCCATGAAATCGAATAGGGAGTTTTTGCCCGTATAACCGGGCAGGGCCGGGTTCGTGCCCATCTGTTCCTGGGCCGAATACGCTTTCACCAGCGCCTGCGCCTGCGCCGTCAGCGCCTTGGCCAGCACGGCTTTCTTGTTGTTCAAGGTGGTGATCTCCTTGCCCACCGATTGCACTTCCTTGCGAATGATGCTCGTTTCGCCCGTCAGTTCGCCGATCTTGCTCGAAAACTGGTCCGCCACGCCCTTGCCCTTATTCGTAAACAGCTTGCTGACAGCGTCCGGATCGGCGGCGATGGCGGCCTTGAGCTTCTTATCGTCGATCACCAGCTCGCCGCTCTTGCCCAGGCTGACGCCAGCGCTGCCTAATATGGAAGCGGGCACACCCGTGCTGGCCGTGCGCAGCACCTGCTCCATCTGCGAGCGCACCTGGCCCAATACCGTGTCGGACTTCAAGTCGCCTTGCTGCAGGCTTTGCAGCTTGCTGTTGAGTTCATTGTAGGCCGTGACGAAGCTGGCCACATTGCTGGCAATCTGGCTGCTATCCTTGGTAATGACGAGCTCGGTCATACCCTTTTTCTTCAATTCGATGGTGGCGCCCTCGACGGCTGTCGTCAAGGTATTCGTGGCACTCTTGATGTCCTTGCCGTCAACGCTGAGCAGCGCGTCCTGCGCGGCAGCCGTCTGCTGTAAACCCTTGCTGGCCCCGGGCGCATAGCTGAGCAGATTGCTGACGGCAGCGTCGCCGGACACGCTGATACGCATGCTGCTGTCGGCACCGCTCTTGCCGTTTAGAGTCAGCGCATAGCCGTCCGGGCCTTTCACCACGCTGGCGTCGATGCCCTGCTGCTTCAGCGCAGCGGCGATGCCGTCGAGACTATTGTTGCTGCTGTCGATGGTCAGCGAAATGACCTTGCCACTGCCGGGGGTAAATTGCTTGCCGTCGGTCGCGCCCACTTCGATCTTGAGCAACGCAGGCGCGCCCGTGCCGATCGCCGCGCTTGATGATTTCTGCGCGCCGCTGAGCAAAGTCTGCGCCTGTGCCAACTGTTTGACATTGAGTGCATGGCTGCCGCTGACAGCCTTGTCGGTGGTGCTGGCACTCAGGACATCCTTGGCGCTGGAGGTAGCTGCCGTGGCCAAGCCGCTGCCGGCCATGTTCTTGGCCACGGCTTGAAATTTCGCCAGCGCCGATTGCAACTGGCCCAGTCCAGAAAATTTGGCCTGGTCGCGCGCCAGGCTGGCATTGAGCTTGCCGACGCCCGAGTTCTGCGACTGCATCTGACGCTCCACCTTCGCATACACATCGGCCGAGATGCTACCCTGCGTCGTCTGTTGCGTGTTGTTGGTGTAAGCCTTGCTATTAATGGTCGAGTTAAACATGGTCGGCGCTCCCGTCGGGTCTAAGGTCATGGCACACGGTCCAGATCTCGGCCGCGCTGCGCTGCAATGGCAAAGGACGGCAGGCGCATCTGGCGCGGCAAGGTCCTTCTTCTGCTTGCTCATTATGCAGCATTGGCTGAATATCAAAACAGCGAACAGAACGCGTTTTTCCCGGCTACAAAGCCATATGCACCATTTTAGCGCATTGCGCATGCCACACGCCAAGGGCGCGCCTCAGCGCATAAATTTCGCGATGGCGCTGCTGACAGCCATGTCCAGTTGCTGGAAAGTAAATCCGACCTTGAAACCTGCACTGCTGAAAATGCAGTGCGAGACGGACACGCGCGCCTCGATGATGTGCGCCGAGCCATCGTAAAACAACTCGAACAACACCTTGCCCTGCTTGCCTGTCGGCACCGGATCAGAGATGATGGCGACCATGCCGCCCGGCCCCACATCAAGGGTGCGGGCCGCTACAGGACCCGCGCCATCCATGACCAACATTGCCTTAGCACGCAAAATCTTGCGTGCGCCCTGCCTTTGCTCAACTGACACCGTATTCCGCTTCTCTATCCATGCATTACCGATGCGGACTCGCGAGACGAATCCATCGGACTGATATTATAGATCTAAACGGAAATTCTGTTTTACTTGCGCTAAAATTGACATTTAAACCACGCCAACACTTACTCCAGGTCGCGCAACTTATTGAACGCTTCGTCGATGCGCTCGACGCCGATGACCTTGATGCCTTCGATGGCTTGCTTGGGCAGGTTGGACTTGGGCACGACGGCCAGGGTAAAGCCCAGCTTGGCCGCTTCGCGCAAGCGTTCCTGGCCGCGTGGCGCGGGACGGATTTCACCGGCCAGACCCACTTCGCCAAATACCACGAGGCCGCGCGGCAAGGGTTTGTTGCGCATCGACGAGTTAATCGCCAGCAACACGGCCAAGTCGGCCGCCGGCTCGGTGATCTTCACGCCACCGACGGCATTGATAAAGACATCCTGGTCGAAGGCGGCGATGCCAGCATGGCGGTGCGCCACGGCCAGCAGCATGGCCAGGCGGTTCTGCTCCAGGCCGACGGACAGCCGGCGCGCATTCGGCAGATGGCTGGTATCGACCAGGGCCTGGATTTCCACCAACAAGGGGCGCGTGCCTTCCTGCGTCACCATCACGCAGGAACCCGGCACCTGATTGTCATGCTGCGACAGAAACAGGGCAGACGGGTTCGACACGCCTTTCAAACCCTTTTCTGTCATGGCGAACACACCGAGTTCATTGACGGCGCCGAAACGGTTCTTGATGGCACGCACCAGGCGGAAGCTGGAATGGGCGTCACCCTCGAAATACAGCACCGTGTCGACGATGTGTTCAAGCACGCGCGGACCGGCCAGCGCACCCTCTTTCGTCACGTGGCCCACCAAAATGATGGTCACACCGGTCTGCTTGGCCGCGCGCGTCAGCTGCGCCGCGCATTCGCGCACTTGCGCCACGGAACCGGGCGCCGAGCTGAGCGCGTCAGAATACACGGTCTGGATGGAGTCGATCACCACCACTTCCGGCTTCAAGTCGTTCAAGGTAGAGAGGATCTTCTCCAGCTGGATCTCGGCCTGCAACTTGAGTTCCTTGGCGTCGATGACGAGGCGCTTGGCGCGCAGGGCGATCTGGGCGCCGGATTCCTCGCCACTGACATACAGCACGCGCTTGTGGTGCGACATATTGGCCAGCGCCTGCAGCAGCAGGGTCGACTTGCCAATGCCCGGGTCGCCGCCGATCAGCACCACGCCGCCCGCCACCATGCCGCCGCCCAGCACGCGGTCGAATTCCTCGATGCCCGTGCCGAAACGGGGCACGTCGATGGCGTCGATATCGTCCAGCGACAGCACGGGCGCCGTCTGCGCCAGCGCCATGTGCTGCGGGTTCGAATAGCGGTTGTTGCCAGCCGTCTCGGGCACGGTTTCCACCATGGTATTCCACTGATTGCACGAGGTGCATTGCCCCATCCATTTATTGCTGCTGGCGCCGCAATCGCTGCACGTGTAGATGGTCTTGACTTTTGCCATGGTGTATTGTGCTCGGGTAAAGTGAAACAGCTGGTTATATATACAGTAGAATCATAGTATAACCAATTCGCCGCTCGCGGTCACGCCTCGTTCACTGGTACGCGGGGCGCCAGTGCACACATCAGCTCGTAGCCGATGGTGCCGGCGGCCATGGCCACCTCGTCGATCGGCATGCCTTGCCCCCACAAGGTCACGCTGCTGCCAACGCGCGCGCCGGGCACGTGCGTCAAGTCCACCATCAACATGTCCATCGAGACCCGGCCGATGAGTCCCGTGCGCACGCCGTCGACCAGCACGGGCGTGCCATCGGGCGCATGGCGCGGATAGCCATCGGCATAGCCGCAGGCCACCACACCCACCCGGGTCTTGCCGGCCGCTTCGTAGCCGCTGCCATAGCCCACCACTGCGCCAGCGTCGATATCCTGGATGCCGATGATGCTGCTGCGCAAGGTCATGGTGGGCAGCAAACCCAAGGCCTGCGCCGCCGCGCCGCCGGGCGTAGCACCATACAGCATGATGCCGGGGCGCACCCAATCGCTGTCCAGATGGTGCAGCAGCATGGCGGCCGAATTGCACAGGCTGCGCGGCAAGACCGTGCCCATGCTGACCGTAGCGATGCTGGCCACCCCGGCCTCGAAACGCGACATCTGCTGGGCCAGCGGCAAGCGCGTGGCCGCCGCCGCGTCCGCGTTGGCAAAATGCGTGATCAGGGTAATCGTGCCGATATGCGCCATGGCGCGCAGGCGCGCGTATGCGGCGGCCACAGTGTGCGGCGTAAAGCCCAGGCGGTTCATGCCCGTATTCATCTTCAGGTGCACATCGATGGCGTGCGGCAGGCGCGCCGCTGCCAGCAGAGCGATCTGTTCTTCGCAATGCACGCTGCCATTGAGCTGGTACTGCGCCATGACGGGTAAATCGCTGGCATCGAAAAAGCCTTCCAGCAGCAAGATGGGCTTGGTCCAACCCAGTTCACGCAAGCGCACGGCGTAATCGAGCTCGACCAGCGCCAGGCCATCGGCGTCGGCAAACCCGCGCATGGCCCGCTCCAGGCCGTGACCATAGGCATTCGCCTTGACGACGGCCCACACTTTGGCGCCACGGGCGCAGGCACGCGCACGCGCCAGGTTCTGTTGCATGGCATCAAGATGGATGGTAGCGATGAGGGGCCTGGGCATATGCGTGGTTCACGGCAAGTGGGAAAGCCCTATTTTACCGGATGGGTTTGATGCGGGCCGGCAAGCCTGCACGGCCGATGAGCGCGACGCTTCTCGATACTCGCCCAAGACAGCAGGTATAAAATGTTCACATGTGATGTATTTTTCCACCGCACAAAAATTATGCTTCGCTTAGGCAAGACTATGCAAAGCAGCCCCGTCCAAACTTGGGGTTTGCCGTTTTTTCGTGGTATAAAGCAAGCCAGATATGATTTCAGGCAATCCAGAATGAATCGTGGTTTTTATACCATCATGGCGGCGCAGTTCTTTTCCTCGCTGGCAGATAACGCCCTCTTTTTTGTCGCCGTCGATTTATTGGTGTCCATGCAATCTCCGGCGTGGATCACACCGCTGCTGAAACTGTCGTTCGTGCTGTTTTACGTGCTGTTGGCCGCTTTTGTCGGCGCCTTCGCCGATGCACTGCCGAAAGGCAAGGTCATGTTCATCGCCAACATGGTCAAAATTTTCGGCTGCGCCCTCGTCTTCTTTCACGTCCACCCGCTGCTGGCCTATGCCGTCGTCGGTTTCGGTGCGGCCGTGTACTCGCCCGCCAAATACGGCATCTTGACGGAACTGCTGCCGCCGGAAAAGCTGGTAGCAGCGAATGGCTGGATCGAAGGCTTGACCGTCACTTCCATCATCCTCGGCACCGTCATGGGCGGCGCGCTTGTTAGCGGCCACATGTCCGGCATACTGCTGTCGTTCGATTTTCCGCTCGTCGATACCAGCATCAACACCAAAACGGAAGCGGCCCTGTGCGTGGTAGTGGGCATCTACGTGCTGGCGACCCTGGCCAACCTGAAGATTCCTGACACGGGCTGCGTGTATGCGCACCAGGAACGCAATCCTATCAAACTGATCACCGATTTTGCCAATTGCTATTCCATCTTGTGGAAAGACAAGCTGGGCCAGATCACGCTGGCCGTGACAACCCTGTTCTGGGGCGCTGGCGCAACCTTGCAGCTGATCGTGCTGGAATGGGCCAAGCAATCGCTGAACATGCCTTTCGACAAGGCGACCAGCCTGGTGGGCGTGGTGGCCATCGGCGTGGCCGCCGGCGCCGTACTGTCGGCACGCTTCGTTCCGCTGCGCAAATCGCTGACCGTCATTCCGCTCGGTATCGCCATGGGCGTGATCGTCATGATGATGACGCAGGTACACTCCGTGTGGATCGCCTACCCGCTGCTGATACTGATCGGCGCCCTGTCGGGCTTTTTCGTCGTGCCCATGAATGCCCTGCTGCAACATCGCGGCCACGTCCTGATGAGCGCAGGCCACTCCATCGCGGTGCAGAACTTCAATGAAAACCTGTCGATTCTTACCATGCTGGCCATGTACTCGATCATGATACGCCTGCACCTGCCACTCAATATCATCATCACCCTGTTCGGCCTGTTCGTCGCCGGCACCATGTACATGATCATGCGCAGACACAAGCTGAATCAACTGGAACACGACAATCTTTCTTTGATCGGCGAGCATAAACACTAATTTTGGGGTCAGACGGGGACGCCGGGTCCCGGCGAGGGAATGTATCCCAATGGAATACATTCCGATCGCAAAGCGACTGACCCCAGCATTACGCTGGCAGCGTGCCTGCCAGCCGCCGCGCGGCAGCCTGCTGCGTCCAGTCATGCGGCACGACAAAACCGCGCGTGCGCTCCACTTCCCAGCCGTCCACATGCTCCACCGTGGCCACCATCACCGCTTGCGCCAAATCACCGAACTGCAAGCGCAAGGCATCGCGTTCCAGCACGTCCACGCCCTGCCCCTTGAACGGCGCCAGCCATTGTAGTCGCGGCAGCACGACATAGCGTTGCTGCGGCAATTGAGCAGGCGTGCACCAGAAGCCATGTCCATGTTCCTGAGAAATTCCATCCATGCCGGGCGCCGTGTCCGGCGCATAAAACAGCCAGCCCTTGACCAGCGCCTGCGCCGCCCGCACGGGCTGCGCCAGCAGGCTTTGCGCGGCCGGATGGCGTGACAAAGCTAGTTGCTTGTCAATAATCTTGCGCATTTTCAATCCCAGGGTATCGGCCAGGTTAGGGCCGATCAAGTGATTGAACACGCCAGGATCGGGCGCGCCTTCGAGCAGGTAGAACTTGGTGGCAAATTCCCAATGCAGCAAGTCGCTGCCGTCACGCAGCAAGAAATCGAACTCGCCCACCGTGTCGTTGCGGTTGACCTGCACCTGCAAGCCATGCGCCTGCAAGACGCCTTGTTGCTCGAAATAAAAGGCCAGCAGCTTTTCAGCGTACAGGCCCAGACGGGAATAAAATTTGGCGCCCAGCGCTGCATCGAGCGGCGATGGCTCATCTTGCAGCGCTGCGAGCCAGGCGGCAACCGAGGGCGTGACGGCTGCGAGGCTGGCGATGCGCCCGCCCCAGTGGGGGCAGGCCGGGTCGAGCAAGTCGGGCGAGTCGAGCAGCCAGGCCAGCGCGCGCACGCGGGGGTGCGTCAAATGCCCCCAGCGGCGTTCGAAGCGGGCCTGGAAGGTGCCGCCGGCCGCGTCAGCCGCCGGCATGCGTGCTTTTCGCCAGGCACAGGTCGGCCCAGGCCCGCGCCTTGGCCTTGCCCGTCTCGTCCTGCAGCAGCATTTCCGGGTGGAAGGTGGCGACGACGGCGGCATTGCCCAACTGGCGTACCTTGCCGCGCACGGGTTTTTCGCCCGGATTGATGCCGGCGGCAGCCATCGAACCCAGGGTGACGATGGTGCGCGGCTGCAGCAGGGCCAGTTCGCGCTCGAAATACGGGCGACAGGCGGCGGACTCCGATTCGGTAGGCAAGCGCTCCTGGCCCGTCTCGTCGAGCGGACGGCATTTCAGCAAGTGCGTGATGTACACCTCGCTGTCCGCATCGACCTCGATGGCCTTGAGCATATTGTCCAGCAGTTTTCCTTGCTCGCCCGGCAAGGCGCGCCCTTCGCGCTCTTCCGCGCGGGACGGGCTGCTGGCCAGCATCAGCCAGGCACCCTGGCGCTCGCCACGGCCCATGACGACGCCCTTGCGCGTCTGGCACAAATCGCAGCGCGCACACTTGGCCACGGCCGCCGTCAAGCCATCCCAGTCGAGCGCGGCAATCTCGGCATCGCTCAGCTGTTTGGCCGGCGGCGGCGCAGGCGCATCGTCGAACCAGGCCGTGTCGTCGGACGTGGCGGCAGGCTCTGGTGTCACGGCCACAGCAGCGGCAACAGCAACGACAACGGACGATTCTGCGTTCAGCTCGGCAACTACCTCGCTGACAGCCTCGAAGGCGTCGAGCACGGTTGGCGCTACGGCGACACCGCTCGCCACGCCAGCCTCGGCGACGACGTCAACGCGCTGCGGCGCCGCGCCCTGGCGCAAGCGCCACAGGGGACCGACGCCCATTTCATCGAGGAAAACGGCGCTGCGACTCATAAGGCGACTCATAAGGCATAACGCATCACGATGGCGTCCTCACGTTGCGAGTTGCTGGCCGGATAGTATCCCTTGCGCCGGCCGATCTGTTCAAATCCATAGCGCTGGTAAATATCGAGCGCGCGCACGTTCGACGGGCGCACTTCCAGCAGCATCGATTCCATGCCCAGCTGGCGCGCGCAGGCGCAGGACTGGTTCAGCAGGAAACGGCCCAGACCCTGGCCCTGGATGGCGCCTTCGACGGCCACGTTGAGCAAGTGCGCTTCATCGACCACCAGCATCAGCAGAAAATAGCCTAGCAGGGTGCCATCGACATCGCGCAGCACCCAGGCCGGATAGCCGCTGTTGAGCGAATCGATAAAGTTGCCATGCGTCCAAGGATGCGGATACACGCGCTGCTCCAGCGCCAGCACCTCCAACAGGTCCGCTTCGAGCATAGGCTGATAGTCGAGACGCAGCAAGTCCCAGCCTGCCGCACTGTCGTCCTGCGTCACTGCGTCCTTGCCCTCCTGCATCATTGCGCCGACTCCGTAGCGGCCTTGGCCTGTTGCATCTCGTGCCGCTCCGCGCTCGTGTAGGCGATCTTATTGCGCAAGTATAAAGGCTGCGCCTCGGCCGCCGTCACGGCATGACCGGCCGCAAAGGCGATGCGCGCCAGCTGCGCCACCTGCACGGCGTGCGGCATGATGGCGGCATCGGCGGTGGCGGCGCATGGCAGCGCGGCCAAGGCGTCGGCGTAGGCGCCAAAGCCGTTGCCGCAGCCGATGACGTCGCCTTGCGGCGCCACGCCGGCTGGCGCGCTCAGGGCTGGTGGCAGGACAAGCTGCAAGCCATCCTGGTAGGCATATTGCGCCCAGTACACTTCGCCCATGCGGGCGTCGAGCACGCTCACGATGCGCTGCGCGCCATGCTGCTGGTGGCACGCCAGCGCCATGGCGTCAAGTGTCACGATGGGCACGACTGGCAGCTTGGCGCCATAGGCCAAGCCTTGCGCGATGCCGCAAGCGGTGCGCACGCCGGTAAACGAGCCGGGGCCGGAACCGTAGGCGATGGCGTCGACGTCGGTCAGGGTCAGGCCTGCTTCGGCCAGCAATTCCTGCAACATAGGCAGAATCGACTGGGAATGCGTGCGCACGCCCGACGAGGCACGGGACAGGACCATATCGCCGCGCAACAGGGCGCATGAGGCGAGTTCGGACGAAGTTTCAATAGCAAGTAAGGTGGGAAGTAAGATAGGCATGGCGTATTTTACCTTGCCACGCCATGGCGCGGCACTCCCCCGCTGCCCCATGCCGGCAGCAGCCGTGCACCAGCAGGGCAACGATCAGGCCGATACCGCTAATACGGCTTGCACAGCGGGGCCGCGAGGACGGCTATAATAAAAGACGCAGCTCATTATTTGACCGGCATCCAGTCTGCCGTGCCAAGCAATCGCTTAGCGACATCGTTTTTCCACCCTTGCCTTGGTCCGCTCCGTGAATCCACTTCTTGCTAAACTGCAACCATATCCATTTGAAAAGCTGCGCCAACTGTTTGCCGGCGTGACGGTCAACCCCGAGTATGCGCCCATCAGCCTGGGCATGGGCGAACCCAAGCACCCGACGCCAGCGTTCATCGAGCAGGCGCTGGTCGACAATATCCACGGTCTGGCCAGTTATCCGACCACCATCGGTTCGGAAGCCTTGCGCAGCGCCATCGCCGGCTGGCTGGAACGCCGTTACGACATCCCCAAGCTCAATCCTGGCACGCAGATCCTGCCCGTGAACGGTTCGCGCGAGGCGCTGTTTGCGCTGGCGCAAACGGTCATCGATCCAGCGGCCGGTTCGCTGGTGATCAGCCCCAATCCGTTTTACCAGATCTATGAGGGCGCGGCCTACCTGGCCGGCGCCGAGCCGTATTTCGTCAACTCTGACCCCGCGCGTAATTTCGGCTGCGACTACGACAGCGTGCCGACCAGTGTGTGGGAAAAGGTCAAGCTGCTGTTCCTGTGTTCGCCGGGCAACCCGACGGGGGCCGTGCTGACCCTGACGGACTGGGAGCATTTGTTCGCCCTGTCCGAGCGCTATGATTTCGTCATCGCCGCCGACGAGTGCTATTCCGAGATCTACCATACCGACACGCCCCCGCTGGGCGCGCTGCAGGCGGCGCACATGTTGGGCCTGTCCACCATCGAGCGTCCGTATGCGCGCCTGGTGGTCTTTTCCAGCCTGTCGAAACGCTCGAACGTGCCGGGCATGCGCTCGGGCTTCGTCGCCGGCGACGCGCAAATACTGAAAAAATTCCTGCTCTACCGAACCTACCACGGCGGCGCCATGAGCCCTGCCGTGCAGGCGGCCTCCGTCGCGGCCTGGAACGACGAAACCCATGTCGAGGAAAATCGCGCCAAGTACCGCGCCAAGTTCGACGCCATCACGCCGCTGCTGCAAGCGGTGATGGACGTGCAATTGCCGGACGCCGGCTTCTACCTGTGGGCCGACGTCAGCCGCACGGGACTGTCCGACACCGAATTCGCGCAACGCCTGTACGCCGAATATAACGTGACGGTATTGCCTGGTAGCTACCTGGCGCGCGACGCGCACGGCATCAACCCGGGCCGCAACCGCATCCGCATGGCCCTGGTGGCCGAAACAGCCGAAGGGCTGGAAGCGGCACTGCGCATAGTAAAATTCTGCCAGCAGCTTTCCGCATCCGCATCAACCCCCGCATTAACCAATACATAAACAAGACATCATCATGAGCCAACAACTGCAAAACATCATCGACCAAGCCTGGGAAAACCGCGCCGAGATCAATCCGGGCAATGGCACGGCCGAACTGCGCGACGCCGTGTCCCACGTCATCAATGGCCTGGACAATGGCAGCATCCGCGTGGCGGAAAAAACCTCGGGCGACTGGGTTGTCAACCAGTGGGTCAAGAAAGCCGTGCTGCTGTCGTTCCGCCTGGAAGACAACGTCGTCCTGCCGTCCGACGGCACGATGCAGTTCTACGACAAGGTACCGACCAAGTTCGCCAACTACACCGCCGAAGACTTCGCCAAGGGCGGTTTCCGGGTAGTGCCGCCAGCGGTTGCCCGCCGCGGCAGCTTCATCGCCAAAAACGTCGTGCTGATGCCGTCCTACGTCAACATCGGCGCTTACGTCGATGAAGGCGCCATGGTCGACACCTGGGCCACGGTCGGCTCCTGCGCGCAGATCGGCAAGAACGTCCACCTGTCCGGCGGCGTCGGCATCGGCGGCGTGCTCGAACCGATGCAAGCGAACCCGACCATTATCGAAGACAATTGCTTCATCGGCGCCCGTTCGGAAATCGTCGAAGGCGTGATCGTCGAAGAAAACTCGGTCATCTCGATGGGCGTCTACATCGGCCAGTCGACCAAGATCTACGACCGCGCCACGGGCGAAGTGACGTATGGCCGCGTGCCAGCCGGTTCCGTCGTGGTGTCGGGCAACCTGCCTTCGGAAGACGGCAAGTACTCGCTGTACTGCGCCGTGATCGTCAAGCGCGTGGATGCAAAAACCCGCGCAAAAACAGGCATCAACGAACTGCTGCGCGGTATCTAATTACTGCGCCGCGAGGCGCACGTAGCCCCCTGAATGTCCCGCCCCGGCGGGACATTTCATTTCAGCAGCACGCATTCAATCGCCGCGCTGTCCTTCCTGTCCGGCTTCGGGCGGGCGCGGCGCGCGTGCCGGACTGTCCGTGCTTCGGCCCGCCAGCATCAGGCAAGACGGCGCCATGGCCTGCGCAGGGTCATCACGGGGCCGTGTTGCAGCGCCGCATCGACTGCCGCATCGACTGTATAATGGTGGCTAACACCGCAAAGCGTGCCAGCGCAAGCACCGCGATCAAGCGTAGCGCATTGACTCCCCTTAGCCCGACCACTATGACCATTACACTCTACGGTATCCCCAATTGCGATACCGTCAAAAAGGCCCGCACCTGGCTGGCCGCGCAGCAAATCGACTTTACCTTCCACGACTTCAAGAAACAAGGCCTGGAACGCGCCAGCGTCGAAGCGTGGCTGCAGCAATTGCCGTGGGATGTGCTGATCAACAAGAAAGGCACGACCTGGCGCGCCCTGTCCGACGAGCGCAAGGCCGCTACCGTCGACGCTGCCAGCGCCCTGGAACTGATGCTGGAAAACCCATCCATCATCAAACGCCCCGTGCTGGATAAGGATGGCCAGTTCAGCGTGGCGTTTTCCGATGCACAATACTCAGCCATTTTCGGGCTGTAATTTTTTCTGACAACAGAACCACCCTACACCTGAAATGCTGGGGTCGCGCCCAAGAGTACGACCCAACCCTACACCATGACCACCTCCAAAACCCTCGCCCTGACCGAAAAACTGCTGGCCCTGTCTTCGGTCACACCCGATGACAAAGGCTGCCAGCAGCACCTGATCGAACTTCTCACGCCACTGGGCTTTGTCTGCGAGACGATACAGTCGAACGGCGTCACCAATCTGTGGGCGCGCCGTGGCACGACCTCCCCCGTGTTCGTCTTTGCCGGCCATACGGACGTGGTGCCTAGCGGCCCCGTCGAGCAATGGCGTTCGCAGCCCTTCATCCCCACCCAGCGCGACGGCAAGCTGTACGGCCGTGGCGCGGCCGACATGAAGACCTCGATCGCCGCCATGGTGATCGCTTGCGAGGAATTCATCGCCGCCACGCCCGAGCACACGGGTTCCATCGCCTTCCTGATCACCAGCGACGAGGAAGGTCCGGCCACGGATGGCACCGTTATCGTCTGCAACAAATTGAAGGAACGCGGCGAGCAAATCGACTATTGCCTGGTGGGCGAGCCGACGTCGAGCGCACAACTGGGCGACATGATCAAGAACGGCCGCCGCGGTTCGCTGTCGGGCCGGCTGACGATCAAGGGCGTGCAAGGCCATATCGCCTACCCGCACCTGGCAAAAAACCCGATCCACGAAGCGGCGCAGGCGCTGGCCGACCTGGTCGAGGAAAAGTGGGATGCGGGCAACGAGTACTACCTGCCAACGTCGTGGCAAATGTCCAATATCAACGCGGGCACGGGTGCCAATAACGTGATTCCGGGCGGCATGGTGATCGATTTCAATTTCCGCTTTTCAACTGCCAGCACGGCGCAAAGCCTGCAGGAGCGCGTGCACGCCATCCTCGACCAGCATGACTTGCAATACGATTTGCAGTGGACCCTGAACGGCCTACCCTTCCTCACGCCGCGCGGTACCCTCTCCGATGCGCTGTCGTGCGCAATTCACGCGGAAACGGGCATGGTGACGCAGTTGTCGACCACGGGCGGCACCTCGGATGGCCGGTTTATCGCGCAAATCTGCCCCCAAGTGATAGAATTCGGGCCGCCCAATGCCAGTATTCACAAGATCGACGAGCATATCGAACTGCGTCACATCGATCCTCTGAAGAATATTTACCGGCGTACGCTGGAGCATTTGCTGCCCGCCTGAAGCAGAATACCGAGGCCCGTCACGGCGGGCCAGAACACCGTCTTTTCGAGAATGCCATGAACCCGAACCCGTTTTCCACGCCACGCGACCTGCTGCGCTACGCCGTTACCCGTTTTAATACCGCCAAGCTGTTTTTCGGCCACGGCAGCGCCGAAGCGTTCGACGAGGCAGCCTATTTGATCTTGCACACCTTGAAGTTACCGCTCGACAAGCTCGAACCGTTCCTCGACGCCAAGCTGCTGCCATCGGAAATCGCCAGCGTAATGGCAGTCATCGACCGTCGCAGCATCGACCGCGTGCCAGCTGCCTACATCACCAAGGAAGGCTGGCTGGGCACGTATAACTTCTACGTCGACGAGCGCGTGATCGTGCCGCGTTCCTTCATCGCCGAGCTGATCCCTGAATATTTCTCGCCATGGGTGACGGAACCGGAAGCCGTGGAAAACATCCTGGAACTGTGCACCGGCTCGGGCTGCCTTTCGATCATGATGGCCGACGCCTTCCCGAACGCCAGCGTGGACGCCGTGGACATTTCCGCCGACGCCCTGGCCGTGGCCAAGCGCAACGTCGACACGTATAAACTGCAAGAGCGCGTCACGCTGATCGAATCGGACCTGTACGCCAATGTGCCGGTCAAGAAATATGATTTAATCATCAGCAACCCGCCGTATGTCAATTCCGCGTCGATGGGCGCCCTGCCCCAGGAATACCTGGCCGAACCGCAAATCGCCCTCGACGGCGGCAGCGATGGCATGGACCTGGTGCGCAAGATCATCGCCGGCGCAGCCGAGCGCCTGACGGACGACGGCATCCTGATGATAGAAATCGGCAACGAACGCGCATATGCGGAAGCGGCCTTCGGCGAGCTGGGCCTGACCTGGCTGACGACGAGCGCTGGCGACGACATGGTATTTCTGCTGACGGCCGAGCAGCTCAAGCTGGGTTAATTGACAAACGCACGACCTCACTCAACCCAACAGCAAATGCCGGGGTCGCACCCTCAGGGTACGACCCCAGGTTTGCGCCTTTGGGTTAAAACACAAAGAAAAAAATGATACGTTTCCTACAAGTAAGCCTGATGCGCGGCATCAAACCGTTGCTCGAACAAGTCGATGTCACGCTCAACCCGGGCGACAAGATCGGCCTGATCGGCGCCAATGGCGCGGGCAAATCGAGCCTGTTCGCCATGATGCGTGGCGAATTGCACCCTGACCAGGGCGAGATCGATTTCCCGGCCAAATGGCGCGTGGCTTACGTGGCGCAGGAAACGCCGCCACTGGACCGTGCCGCGCTCGACTACGCGATCGATGGCGACGCCACCTTGCGCAAACTGGAAGCTGAACTGGCGCATCTTGAGTCGCAAGCAGAAAGCACGGAAAACGGCATCGCCATCGGCAATATGTACAGCGCGCTGGCCGATGCCGACGCCTACACGGTGCAGTCGCGCGGCGAGCAATTGCTGCTGGGCCTGGGCTTTACGCTGGACCAGATGCAGCAACCGGTGGCAAGTTTTTCCGGCGGCTGGCGCATGCGTTTGAACCTGGCGCAGGCACTGATGTGCCCATCCGACCTGCTGCTGCTCGATGAACCGACCAACCACTTGGATCTGGACGCCATCATCTGGCTGGAAGACTGGCTCAAGCGCTACGCCGGCACCTTGCTGATCATTTCCCATGACCGCGACTTCCTCGATGAAGTCGTCAACGTGGTCGTGCATATCGACGAGCGCAAGCTAAAGCGCTACTCGGGCAACTACTCGAGCTTCGAGCGCCAACGCGCGGCGCAGATGATCCTGGCCGCCGGCGCGCTGGAAAAGCAGCAGCGCAAGCGTGCCCATTTGGAATCGTTCGTCAACCGCTTCAAGGCGCAAGCGTCAAAAGCGCGTCAGGCGCAAAGCCGCATGAAGGCGCTGGCGAAGATGGAAGAACTGGCGCCCTTGCGCGCTGCCGCCGAATTCTCGTTCGAATTTCGCGAGCCTTTGAGCGCACCGAATCCATTGATGGTGATGGAAGACGTCGATGCGGGCTACAAGATCGAGAACGAAGCGACGGGCGAAATCACGCACAAAACCATCGTCAACGGCATCAAGTTTTCGCTGCAGATCGGCCAGCGCATCGGCCTCTTGGGCCAGAACGGCGCCGGCAAGTCGACCCTGATCAAGACCATCGCGGGCGAACTGATGCCTTTGAACGGCGACGCCACCATGGGCAAGGGCTTGAACATCGGCTACTTCGCCCAGCACCAGGTGGAAATGCTGCGCCACGACGAATCGCCGCTGTGGCATCTGGCCAAGATCGCCCCCACCGTGCGCGAGCAGGAACTGCGCAACTTCCTGGGCGGTTTCAACTTCCCCGGCAACATGGTCACCGCGTCGATCGCGCCATTCTCGGGCGGCGAAAAAGCCCGTCTGGCACTGGCCCTGATCGTCTGGCAGCGTCCGAATTTGCTGCTGCTCGATGAACCGACCAACCATCTGGATCTGGAAACGCGCGAAGCGCTGACGGAAGCGCTGGCACAGTTCGAAGGCACCCTGGTCGTCGTTTCGCATGATCGCCATTTGCTGCGCGCCACCACCGATGAATTCATCATCGTTGCCGACGGCAAGCTGCAGCCGTTCGACGGCGACCTGGACGACTACAAGGATTGGTTGTTCAAGACTAAGCTGGGCAAAGGCACCGACGTGCTGCCGGCTGCCGGCAAGGCCAACAAGACCGATTTTCCGGTGACTTCTGCCATACCTTCACCGGTAGCGGCCGCCCCTGCTGCACCCGTGCGCGACAAGCGCCAGGAAGCGGAAGAGCGCCAGAAGGCAGCCGCCTTGCGCAAGCCGATCGAAAACAAGATCAAGCGCCAGGAAGAGCAGATCGCCAAGCGCAACGCGCAAAAGGCGGAAACGGAAGCCAAGCTGGGCGAACCGACCATCTATGACGCGGCCAACAAGGCCAAGCTGAAGCAGTTGCTGGCTGACCAGACCTTCTTCACCAAGGATCTGGCGCAACTGGAAGCGGAATGGCTCGATTTGCAGGATCAGCTGGAAAAGCTCGGCTAACTAAGTAACGATAAAAGACGACTCCCGGGTCGTCTTTTTTTAGGCTGCCTGCATGGGGCCGGGGCTGCGGATCGCCATCAGGCGGTCGATGTCGACAAGGATCAGCCGGCGCCCGGCCAGCGTGGCCAAGCCCAGCAGGTATTCGGCTTCCGCTGCGCCCAGATCAGGCACGGCGGCGATGTCGGCCGGGGCCAGGCTGACGATATCGGTCACGCCATCGACCACCATGCCCACCACGCCATTGCTCAACTGCAGGATGATCACGTCGGTGGATGGATCGGGTGCGTCCCCGGTACTGTCAAACGCGGCGCGCATATCGACGATGGGGATGATCATGCCACGCGAGAGAGCCACGTTGTGCAGCACTTCGCCTTCCGAGGAAAAACGCTCGAGCTCCTTGAGCGGACGCAATTCGCGCACGCAGCGGTAATCGAGGCCGTATTCCAGGCCGCCCGAGTGGAAACTCAGGTATTGCACGGTACTGCGTTGCGCCGTTGCTGTGGCGCCAGGCGTCGTCGTGGGCTGCATGATGATCCTTTCATCGGGTAAGCGCTGCCAGGATGCGCAGTGGCGCAACGTTGGCCCCATGCTAACGAGCATCGGCGCACACGGCGTTGAGAATCATCAACTTTCCAGGAAGACATCATCGGCCGATCGCCCCAGCCTTGCGCCGGCGCAGCCATCTTCCCTTACAATAGATGATTGTTTTTCCACAGGCAGGCCATGCAACACCTTGTCAATCGCGCTGAAGTTGAATTTTCCGCCATCCGCGCCCAGGGCCCGGGCGGGCAGAACGTCAATAAGGTTTCCAGCGCCATCCATTTACGCTTTCCCATTGCCGCCTCGTCGCTACCGGAAGCGTACAAGGAACGCCTGCTGGCCTTGCGCGACAGCCGCATCAGCAAGGATGGCGTGCTGGTGCTCAAGGCGCAGCAATCGCGCAGCCAGGAACAGAACAAGGAAGAAGCCTTGCGCCGGCTGCAGGACATCATCGACAGCGTAACCTTCCTGCCCGCCGTGCGCCGCGCCACCAAGCCCACGCGTAGCTCGCAACGGCGGCGCCTCGACAGCAAGAACACGCACGGCATGCTGAAACAATCGCGCGGCAAGGTCAGCGACTGATCCAGCCGGCCACCGGCTCGTCAAACGCGCGACGGGCCAGCGCCTTGCCATCTGCGTCAGCCGATAGTGCTGCAAAGTAAATCCTCGCGCAGGCCTTGCCTCCCAGCGTCACACATTGAACGATTTGACTCAATGGAGCAGGATAAAAACAGTAGGACACAAGCACGCGGCGCGGCGATGTGCCTGACGCAGCAAGAATGGCGGCGTGCGGCGTCCAGATGCAAACAGGGCCATCCCTTGCGAGATGGCCCTGCCTGATGCGGTGCCCGTAACCTAGCGGCGCGGCGGATTCGAGTAAATATCCTGCCCTACTTCATTGATCTGGCGGCGCAGGTCGCGGCGCTCGTCGGGCGTCAAGCGGCCCGTGCGGCGCGAGGCGTCGGCGCCTTCGCTGGCGCGGCGCTGCTCTTCGGCACGCGTGTCGAAACTGCGTGCGTCGCGCTGTTCGCGCAGTCGCGTATCGTTGTTGCTGTTACTATTGCTAGTGCTGCGCTGTCCCTGATCATAGCGCTGGACCTGCACTTGCGGCGGGTCGTCACGGCGCGGCGGCTGGTTTTGCGCCAGCGCCATGCTGGCGAAAAAGACGGAAAAAACGGCAACTGCGGATACCACAGTCGTACGTGCGGCCGTAGGTGCGGCCGTAGGTGCGGCAATAGCTGCGCTGGGAGCGGCGTGAATTTTTTTAGTAAAGATATTCATTGAGTTCCTCTTCCGCGATGCCGTATAAGCTTAAAGCTGATTTCCACTGTGGCCCCAGTGTATGATGCTTTACACGGTGCAGTAAGAGTAATTGGGTAAAGTTTGTAACACTTTGTAATGGGTTGCCATACACCCTTGTCGGCACCGCGCGAGGCGTTACTATAGCAACTAATATAAGATAATACGACACCCTAAATGACCACAACCTCCACTTCCGGCAGTAATACAACAATGCAATCGATCCACGGCCACCAGGCGAAGATCATGGTCGTCGATGACGACGTGCGCCTGCGCGATCTGCTGCGTCGCTACCTGACCGAACAGGGTTTCAATGTCTTCACGGCAGAAAGCGCGACGGCCATGAACAAATTGTGGCTACGCGAACGCTACGACTTGCTGGTGCTCGATTTGATGCTGCCCGGCGAAGACGGCCTGTCGATCTGCCGCCGCCTGCGTGGCGCGGGTGACCAGACACCGATCATCATGCTGACGGCCAAAGGCGAAGATGTGGACCGCATCGTGGGCCTGGAAATGGGCGCCGACGACTACCTGCCGAAACCGTTCAACCCGCGCGAACTGGTGGCCCGCATCGGCGCGGTGCTGCGTCGCAAGGGTCCCGATGAAATCCCGGGCGCGCCGTCGGAAACGCCGCAAACCTTCGAGTTTGGCCACTTCGTGCTGGACCTGGGCACGCGCACCCTGAAAAAGAGCGGCGAAACGGTGCCCCTGACGACGGGCGAATTTTCCGTGCTGAAGGTATTTGCCCGTCATGCGCGCCAGCCGCTGTCGCGCGAGAAACTGATGGAACTGGCGCGCGGCCGCGAATACGAAGTATTTGACCGCAGCCTGGACGTGCAAATCTCGCGCTTGCGCAAGCTGATCGAACCCGATCCGTCGAGCCCGCTGTTCATCCAGACCGTGTGGGGCCTGGGCTACGTCTTCATCCCGGACGGACAGCCGCGCTGATCGCAGGCAAGGCATGATGAAGCTTGTTCCCGATATCAGCCTGGCGCGGCTGAAAAGCGGCCTGTTCTGGCGCACCTTTTTGCTGCTCGGCACCTTGACCACGGTCAGCATGATCACCTGGATCGGCATGATTTCCGTCATCCAGCGCGAGCCGCAAGCGCAGCAGATTTCCGCCCAGATCATTTCCGTCGTCACCATCACGCATGCGGCACTGACGCACTCGGCGCCCGAGTTGCGGCGCGAGCTGCTGTTCGACCTCGTCAGCAATGAAGGCATCCGCATCTTCTCGCTGGAAGAGGACGACCGCATCGAGCCGCCGCCCGACAATTACCTGATGCCCGAGATCGAGGCGCAGGTGAAAGCCAAACTGGGCAAGGACACGCGCTTTTCCGCGCGCGTCAACGGCGTAGCCGGTTTCTGGGTCAGCTTCAAGATCGACGATGACGAATACTGGCTGATGCTGGACCGCGAGCGCCTGCGCGGCCTGACGGGCTTCCAGTGGCTGGGCTGGGCCAGCCTGGTGTCCTTGCTGTCTCTGCTGGGCGCGGCCATTATTTCGAGCCTGATCAATTTACCGCTGTCACGTTTGACGGCGGCCGCGCGCGATATCGCCAAGGGCAAGCAGCCGGCGCTGCTGCCGGAAAAAGGCCCGATCGAAATCATCGAGGCGAACCGCAGCTTCAACCAGATGGTCGATGATTTGAAGCAGGTAGAATCGGACCGCGCCGTGATCCTGGCCGGTATTTCGCACGATTTGCGCACGCCGCTGGCGCGCATGCAACTGGAAGTGGAAATGGCCAACCTGTCGGACGAGGCGCGCCTGGGCATCCAGTCCGATATCGGCCAGATGGACGCCATCATCGGCCAGTTCCTCGACTACGCCAGGCCGACGGAAGCGTCGAGCTTCACGGACGTGGACCTCAGCGGTTTACTGAGCGACATGACGCGCGAAGCGATGCGCCTGCCGGACGTGAGCATCCATGCCAGCATCGCCGAAGGCGCGCATGCGATGGGCAATCCTACCGACTTGCGCCGCGTGCTGAACAACCTGATCGAGAATGCCCGCCGCTATGGCAAGTCGCCAGGCAGCGACCTGACGGAAATCGACATTGCCTGCCATGTGCGCACCAGCCACGGCGTGAAAAAGGTGATTATCGAGGTTCAAGACCACGGCACGGGCGTACCGGCCGAGAAGATCGAGCAACTGATGAAACCGTTCACCCGCCTCGACACGGCGCGCGGACAAGCCAATGGCGCCGGCCTGGGCCTGGCCATCGTCGAGCGCGTGCTGCAGCGCCATGGCGCCGAATTGCAGGTACGCAACCGCGAAGGCGGCGGCCTGGCGTTTCAGATCAGCTTGCCAGCGGCGTAAAAAAATAATCGGGCCTGCTCACTCCGGTGTTTGCGCCAGCGGTGCAGGCGATGTAGGTCGGATTAGCGGGAACCGCGTAATCCGACAAGAACAGCCAACAATGTTGTCGGATTACGGCCTTACGGCCTCATCCGGCCTACGCTGCCGACGCCGCTTCCTGCACCAGCACTTTATTCATCAGCAATTCCGTTGCCCCGTAACCGTACAGGGAATCGCTTTCCATGCCCGGCGTATCGAAGGGAATCGATTCTTCACGGTCCAGCTTGGCAGGGTCGGCGTCGGCATAACTGGCGCGCCAGGCGCGCTGCAATGAGGCATTACGGCGGATAAAGGCCGGCATAGGCCAGGCCTCGCGCTCCCAGTGGCGGCTGTCGCCCAGCAAGGGCCAGCGCGCGTTAAGGATGGCCATATCGCCCGTGCGCAAGCGGCGCACGGCATGTTCCGGGCGCAAATCTTCCAATTCTTCCAGTACAGGCAAGCGGTCGCGCTTCGGCCCGAACATATACGCCAGCATGATGCGCCCGGCAGGCGCCCGGCGCGCTACCACGCCGGCGGCATAGCCGCCGCCAGGCAAGGGTACGGCAAACCAGCTGCCTTCTCGGTATGGCAATGATCTCATCGTTGCAAACTCTTCCAAAATCGTGTTCGGCACACAGTCTACGCGAAGCACCGCGCATGTGGCGCATGGTACGCCACAGCGACAACGCAATCGTTACCCTATGTTCTCGTCATAGTGATACTGAGCAACGATCGGCCCCGCCTTGAACAGCGCCTCCTTCATGGCCGCGTCCAGGCGCGCATCGCGGCGACGCATCCACTCGAGCAGCATGGCCGCTTCCTTGCGACTGGTGTCGCCCGCATGCGCGAGCACGCGACGCAGTTCCGGGTCCGTGCACGCCTCGAAGCGCTGGCTGTTCAAGTCCAGTGCCTGTAGCGCGGCGATGGTGGCGCCGATGGCGCGGTGCATATCGAGTGCCGTGGCAGGCAAGCCCGATTCTTCCAGTGGGACGGTGGTCATGCGCATTCCTTTTCGCGTGGTGGTAACATCGGCTGCATTCTCCGCCTCGCGGGCGAAAAGCTCAAGCGTCCACGACGCGTTTCCAGCCGCGCACCACGATTTCCTGCTGACCATCGACGACGGCAAGGTGCGCTAACTGCGTTTGTAAATTCGCGCCACACTGTTGTAAAACGCTCAGCCAGATGGGACAGCAGGCCGTGCTTCATGCTAAGCTGTCACCTCGCTAGGGGTCCTGGAGCAGTCATCCGGGTGAGAGATACCCTTCGTACCTGATCTGGATAATGCCAGCGAAGGAAAGCGCAAAGTACCTCCCTCCTTTGATAGCTCCTGCGTTGGCGCCAGCCTAACAAGCAGCCTGCCGTACTCTCCCGAGAGTCGGCTTGAACCACGAGCAATCTATGTCCACACCGAATTTATCCGTTTCCGTCCTGACCCTGGCCATCGTGCAGGCGTTTGCCGCGCCAGCGCTGGCAGCGCCTGACACCGCCGACGCACAGGCCGATACGCCAAGCATGGCCGAAGTCATCGTCACGGCCAACAAGGCGCCGGCCGCCAAGCGCGCTTCCGTGGGCGGCTTTTCCGACGCACCGCTGCTACAAACGCCGGCGTCCGTCACCGTCATTGCGCAAAAAGACATGCAGGACTTGCAGATACGTAATCTGAGCGACGCCGTCAAGCTCGACGCCAGCATCAACGACGCCTACAACGCCGTCGGCTATGCGGAACAGTTCACCATCCGCGGCTTCAAGCTCGATAACAATTCCAGCTACCGCAAGGATGGCATGGCCATTCCTGGCGACACGCAAATTGCGCTGGAAAACAAGGAGCGCATCGAAGTGCTGAAAGGCCTGGCCGGCTTGCAGGCGGGCGTGGCCGCGCCCGGCGGCGTGATCGACTTCATCGTCAAGCGCCCCACCGCTTCGCCACTGCGCACGGTCACCGTGGAAACGCGCGAGCGCGGCACCCTGTACGGCGCCGTCGACCTGGGCGGTCGCCTGGAAGACACGCGCTTCGGCTACCGTGTCAACGTGGCGGCCGAGCGCCTGCGCTCCTACATCAAGGGCGCCGATGGCAACCGTAAATTCATTTCTGGCGCCTTCGACTGGCAGATATCGCCACAGGCGCTGCTGCAGCTCGATGCCGACTACCAGGACAAGGCGCAGGCAACAGCGCCCGGCTTCCAGCTGCTGAACAATAAAACCTTGCCAACGGGCATCAGCGCCAATGCCATGCTCAACTTGCAGCCATGGACGCGCCCCGTGGAAACCGTCACCACCAACATCGGCCTGCGCTTCCAGTACGCGTTCAATGACGACTGGAATGCCACCCTGTCGGCCAACCAGCACGCGTTCAAGCGCGATGACTACACGGCCTTCCCGTATGGCTGCAGCGGACAGGACCTGTACCCTGGCTTCTGCGGCAATGGCGACTACGACGTGTATGACTACCGCAGCCCGGGCGAAACGAAAAAGCCGCTGAGCGCGCAAGCCATGATCGAGGGCAAGTTCGCCACCGGTAGCCTGCGCCATGCATTCACGGCCGGCGTCTCGACCTTCCGCCGCAAGGACCGCGCCGGCCTGTACGTGTACGACTGGGTGGGCGTGAGCAACATCTATCAGCCGCAAATCGTCGGCACCTCGCCCGGCGTCACGGGTCCTGTGCGCCTGGTGCGCAAGGATACGGAAAACTCCGTCTTCGTGCAGGACATCATCAGTCTGACGCCGAACTGGAAACTGCATGGGGGCTTGCGTCATATCAATGTCGATGGCTACCAGTATGTGCTGAAGGCCGACACAGAAATTCGCGCCAAGCACGACTTCCTGCTGCCCAATGTATCGCTGGTCTATACGCCGCTCGACAATGTCTCCGTGTATGCGGCCTATTCGCAGGGCATGGAACATGGTGGCACGGCCGACCGCAAGGCAATGAATGCCAACGAAGAGCTGACGCCGAGCCGCTCGAAGCAGATTGAATTGGGCGTGAAGATGGATGTGACGCCCGACTTCATGCTGGCGGCCAGCCTGTTCCAGATCCGCAAGGGCCTGGAATTCCAAAACGCTGCACGCTATTTCGTGCGTGAAGGCCAGGCGCAGCACCGGGGCCTGGAATTATCTGCGCAAGGCAAGGCTGGCCGCGACCTGAACCTCGGCGTCTCGCTCACGGCCCTGAACAGCCAGCAGTCAGGCACGGGCAATGCGGATCTCGACGGCAAGCGCGTGCCCAATGTGCCCGCCTTGAAGGCGGCCGTGCATGCGGATTACGCCGTGCAACAGGTGGCGGGCTTGAGCGTCAATGGCAGCTGGGAATATGCGGGCAAGAAAGCGTTTGAATACAACAACACGACTTTCGTGCCCTCGTACCATGTGTTCAACCTGGGCGCCGCCTACGCCACGCGCATCGCCGGCACACGCGCCGTGCTGCGCGCCGCCGTCAACAACGTGGCCGACAAGTTCTACTGGCGCGACGTGACGCCGGAATCGGATGGCTATCTGTATCCGGGCGCCAGCCGCACGTTCAAGGTCTCGGCACAGTTCGACTTTTAAACACCTAAGCAAAGTTTGTTAGGTGTTGTAAGGAAAAGCAATGGCAGGCGCTGCAGCAAGCGCCTGCCGCAGCAGGGGCGCCGCCTGGTCCAGGCGCGCCTCCAGGTTGTCGTGCAAGACGTGGTAGACGATGCCACGCGCGTCGAGCGCATTGAGCAGGTAGCGGTAGATCAATTGACGCACGGCTTCCGACTCGCGCTGCAAGCCATCGGCCACCCACGGGCTATCGGGCGCCGTCACCAGGGTCACGTCGTACTGCGTGGCATCAGCCAGCGCCGCCAGTTGCGCGTCCGCACCATCAAAATAATGGCGGCTGTAGACGGCCGTCATCAGCGGCGTCGTATCGCAAAACAGGAAGTCGCGCGCCTGCGGGGCGGCTGCCGCTTCGCGTTCGATTTGCGTTCGAGCAATACCAAACTGATCGGCCGCGAGGGGCACCCTGCCCTGCATTTCGACAAATTCGCGCAAGTATTCCGGCACCCAGACTGTGCCGTAGCGCGCAGCCAGGGCGGCCGCCAGGGTAGACTTGCCCGACGATTCCGCTCCCAGGATCGCCACGCGCACGCAAGGCCGCATCACTTGAGGACCATGGCATCGGGCGCGGCCGGTGCCGACTTTTTCCACGCCAGCAAGCCGATGATGGCCATCACCACGAAGAAGGCGTACAGCACGGCTGTCAGGGTCAAGCCCTTGTGCAGGTACAGCCAGACATACAGCACGTCGACGATGATCCAGGCAATCCAGTTTTCGAGCTTTTTGCGCGACAGCAGCAATTGTCCCACCAGGCTACCGGCCGTGAGGAAACCGTCCGCTTGGGGCACGTCCGTGTCTGTCGTCGTCAACAGCCATGCAATGAGCAGGAAACCGATCAGCCAACCTGCCGCGCAGGCCAGCCAGCCGCGGCCATCGAGGCGCGTGACGGGCAAGATCTTGCCGCCGCTGGCCGGATGCAGCCACTGATACCAGCCCCAGAACGAGACGCTGATGAACAGCAGTTGCAAGGCCATGTCGCCATACAGGCGCGAGTCGAAAAAGACGAATCCGTAAGCGGCCGAGGAAATGATGGCGAACAGCCACGCCCAGTGATTCTGGCGGATGTTGAGCGCAACGGTTGTCAGTGCCAGGACAAAGGAAATCAGTTCAAGCGGCGTGGTGGCAAAACCCAGCAGGAGAAGCGTATCGTTCATGGGAATCTTGATGAGGCTGGTGGTGCAGTATGCAATACCGGCCATGAATAAGCAAGATTGCCGGCAGCGTCACGCTGCTGCGTGCGCAGCCCTTTAGAGGGTTGCGGGGGCGCGCAGGGCCTGCGGGGGCCTCAGGCCAAGCCTGCGTTGACGGCGCGCGCCAGCGAACGCTGCACAATCAGCTTGTGGAAGGGCCGGATTAGCATAATGTAGGCGCGCCCCACCCGATTATGGCAATGCACGACGCTAGTCACGGTCACGCTGCCGAACTGTTGCTGCCCCGCATGCCGGTTGCGCAGCAGCGACAAACGGAAATCGAGGTGGCTGTCATCCTCGCCCACGATGATCTCGTCGTCACTGACGGCGTAGATGCGAAAGATGCCGATGCGCTTGCCTGGCGTCGCTTCCATCTGCCTGGCGGTCTTGATGCCGAAGCGCGCCACGATAGCGTCGCGCAACACCATCAGGCTCTGTGCCCAGCCCGGCTGGCTGCCCAGCAACTGGCGCGCCAGGCTTTCCATGTCGAGCACGCGGGCGCGCGCGTTCGAAAGGTCGACGGCGTAGGCATCTGCCAAGTTGCTGCCCGGGTACAAGGGGGCGATGCTGGCGCCAGGCGGCAAGGCCACGGCACGAACGGCCGTGTTGCGCACCATCTTGTTCAGCTCTAGCATGGGCACTCCATATGCTCAGTGAGGACACGGCCATCATACACAACAAAGTCAATAGCGATCACATCGCATTCGCCCTGGCCGCACCCATTCACTACCGGCTGATGTTCGAGCACCAAGACGTGCGCCAGTTGTGTTCCATCGCTTCCGCGCCGCCCTATCCGAGATCAGGAAGGGATATATCCATCAAATGCCAGGTCACGTCGTCGTCAGGCAAATCGAGCAACCAGTCGCGGCGCGGTTGCGGGAAAAGTGCGCCTTGGGTCAGCCAAGCCTGGCGCCAGTACTGGTTGACGATGGCCTGCAGCGGATGGTCGGGCGCTACCCACGGTTGCCAGACGCCGCTGACCGGACAGGCTTGCCCGCAAGCACAGCTCAACCATGGCTCAGGCCGCGCCACTTCGCGCAGCAAACCGCGCGCTGCGCGCGGCTCCACGGCGCCTTGGTTGTGCCGTATCGTCAGGCACTGTTCCCACGTCACGCTGCCGTAACGACTCTTGCCAGCGGCATCGAGCACGCTGAAATAGCGGAACTCTTCGCCTTTGCGAAACAGCCGGGCCGGCTCCGTCAAACCTTGCCCACCGGCAGGTTGCCAGTATGCGGAAAATGGCGCAGTCGGTGCGTCGCTGGGCAAGCCAACAGGGAGCAGCGCATAGTCGGCAGCCAGGAAATACGGTTCTTGCAACAGCGAGGCGGCGCTTGGCTGCGCGATGGCTGGCGGTGGGCGCACGCCCATGGCGGCGTCGAGCAAGCTTTTTCGTTGACCATCCCACGGCGGCAGATCGGCCGGTGGTAATGGCAAGATTTTATCGAGGTTGGGAAAGCGGCGATTGGGGTTGAAGCCGAGGGCGTCACCTAACATTCCATAGCGTAAGCCTCGAGCCTTATCGATGTGCGGAGCAAACATATTGGCTAAATCAAAGGGATGGTCAAATTCTATTTGCAATGCGTTAGCGCAATTTTCACAACCAAATTTGACACCCTCATGCAATACTTTTAGGGCGCGCGCTTTTGTTTCAGGGGTACCGCTCCCATTTGAGGTCCCATCAGATGACCTTAAAACCACATATAAATAATGCAAATCAAATGCGGCTTGGCCATAGCCTTGTGCAAGCGCGCACTCAAGCATTTTGGTCGCTACAGGAATGTTGCCCCACATATCAATACCAGGGTGATCCTCTCCAGCAGTCAATTTTTCGCCGAGAAACCCCAATGCCTGCGGGTTACCCATTTGCGCTGCCTTTTGCCAGAAGGCATAAGCGCGGGTAATGTCGCCGTTGACGCCCGTGCTGTTCGCAAAATACGTGCCCATCCGATCATAGGCCGCAGGTATGCCGAGTCGCATCGCCTTTTCCACCAGTTGCACCGCTTCTTCCTCACCATACAAAGGGTCGCGCCCTTCCACATACAGACTGGCCAGATTAAGCATCGCCTTCCAGTGCAATCGCTCTGCCGCTTGACGCGTCAGAGCGACAATTTTTATGTAATCGCGGTCTTCCACGGCGATTTCAGGATCTTCCATGGCGCGCGCTTCGAGGAACCAGTCCTCGGCTTGCGCATCGATGGGCGGCACCTTGTTCGCCTCGATTTCACAGATAAAATCCGCGACATGCGGATCGAAAAGCGGCAGGCTTTGCTTACGTGGCAAGACTTCTTCTGTAAGCGTAAAGCCAGCGCCGTCTTGAGCCCGGCAATGAATTAGAAGATGATGGCATCACACCGCTGGGAAGCGGCGTGTTTTTAAGCCGAGGGAAGCGGCGTGGCGCAGTTCCAGG